>NZ_JACKXD010000003.1:0-310063 GCF_014212355.1 Halobellus ruber | reverse complement strand
GCTGGACAGCGGAAGGATCAGAGGCATTGCTCCAGCTTCGGCTGGTGAAGTACGCTGATCCGGAGTACTACTAGGCGTTCCTCGACGAACTACTCCACCGATCGACCAAAACAACAATCAGATGTGACCTCTCAATTGAGAGTACCAGAGGCAGACTCTAGACCGCTTTGCGATGCGACCAATCGATTACGTGAGCAGGTTGAACGGGGTGAGTTCGGCTTTGACCGCCACTAAACTAGAACCGATGACGGCTCCGCACAACCGACGGAACAACGCATGAACGGAGTCAGCTACCCACCGGAGAGTGGGTAGCTGACGCCCTCATACTCCTTGATTTAGGCTTCTACGACTTCTGGCTGTTCGACCGAATCGACCAGAACGGCGGATGGTTCGTCTCCCGCGTCAAGGACAACGCGAACTTCGAGATTGTCGAAGAACTACGGACGTGGCGGGGCAACAGTATCCCGCTGGAAGGGGAGTCGCTGCAGGCCGTCCTTGACGACCTGCAGCGACAGGAGATTGATATCCGCATCACGCTCTCGTTTGATCGCAAACGAGGGTCGGGCGCAAGCGCGACCCGGACGTTTCGGCTGATCGGTCTGCGCAACGAGGAGACCGACGAGTACCATCTGTATCTGACGAATCTCGGCAAAGAGGACTATAGCGCGCCCGATATCGCGCAGCTCTATCGGGCGCGCTGGGAAGTCGAGTTGCTGTTCAAGGAATTAAAATCGCGGTTCGGTTTGGACGAGATCAACACGACCAACGCCTACATTATCGAGGCGCTGGTTATCATAGCAGCAATTTCGCTGATGATGAGCCGTGTAATTGTGGACGAGTTGCGGTCAGTTGAGGCCAGACAGCGTGAGGCCGAAGCCGCCGCAGACGCCGACGAGTCGGCGTCGCGGCTCCCTCGGCGTCGCTGTTCGCTAGCCGTGGAGCGGCACGCTCATCTGATTCAGCTATATCTTATGGTTGAGTTGGGTTACGAACTACCGGATTTAGACGAGCTGTTGCTGTGGGCGTCACGAAATCCAAATCCACACAGGAAACGGCTACGCAGCCAGGTTGAATCGGGTGAGTTCAGCTTTGCTCGCCACTAAACTAGAACGGATGGGTGTCCGCCATCGTTCCACAAAATCCAAATCAATCCAGTCTGTACGTCCGCTGAGGCGGTTGATTTCTGCTATAGACCAGCACAAAATCACACCGCCTCACTCTTCATCCTTAACTAAACACGACCACACGACCATTATTACTGAGCACTCGGTTTCAATACAGAATACTAATAAAGAAACAAGACAACCTGCAAAACAGCCAATGGACTTGGCAAAGTCTATTACCAAGCTATTCGGCGCAAAACTCCTATCTTCGATTATATCATTTGTCGGGCTTGCGTTCTTTGCACGGGAGTTGGGAGCAAGCGAGCTTGGTACATTTTTTTTGTTCCAAGCTGCTGTTGGCATACTAAAATTGCCCGCAAATTTTGGAATTAATGGCGCACTGGAAAAGAGAATCAGCGGAAGCAATCAGCCAGGGATTTTCCTATCTACAGCTATCTTCTTAAAATTTCTACCGCTGACATTGATCTCAATAGCTATTTTTGCTTTTCGTGAGGTTATAAATGAATATGTTGGCACAACAGTTGGGGTATCTCTGATTGCTGGACTAATTGCCGCGGAAGCATATCAGATGGTTATGCATCTATTACGTGGTGAATTAGATGTCTCCAGATCTGCCGATCTCGTGCTACTTAGGAGGATGTTGTGGATAGCTTTTGGGGTAACTAGTATATCGATTTTAAATTACAAGGCAAATGGTCTAATATACGCCTGGATACTAGCTACAGTGTGCGCATTCATATCTGGGATTTATTTAAAATCCACTTCTACTGGATATCCATCTTGGTCAAAAGCACGGTCACTATTCAGTTTTGCTAAGTTTGATGTTATCTCGGGTGCTGGATCAGTTTTGTTCAACTGGCTTGATGTACTTATAATAGGACTTGTATTGAGTCAGGCAGAGGTGGGCGCGTACGAAACCGCTTGGAGACTTGCATCCGTGACCATACTCCTCGGTATTGCAGTGCGCAACAGTATGTTTCCTCAAGTTAGTGTATGGCATAATGAAGGTAATTGGGACAAAATATCAAGTACTGTGAGTAATATGATAACTGCCTCACTTTTTTTCGTCATTCCATCGTTCGTCGGTGTTGCCATATTGTCGGAAGAATTATTAGGATTAATTTTCGGCGAGGAATTTGTATTAGCTTCTACAGCATTGTCAATTCTAGTTGCTCAGAAGATGTTTCAAGCTATAAATCAAGTTATTGGTAGAACTTTGCAAGCAACCGGTTCCGCAGATCTAGCCGCCTATGCTATGATAGGTGGCGCATTGGTCAATATTATGTTGAATATCATATTAGTTCCCACATATGGGCTAGAGGGTGCTGCGCTAGCCACGTTCTTTTCTTATCTATGTATGACGACGATCAGAGTTCATTTCTTCAAAAGATATATTTCTATGAGTCCGGATTGGACTGGGCTAGGCTGGTTAACCCTTTCATCAGCAGCAATGGGATTAGCCGTATGGGTTGCTACTCTTGTAGTTGTTCCCAATAGTCTATTCAAGCTAGCTACTGTTGTTTCGGTTGGAGTGACAGTGTATTTTGTAGTTGTCCTTGCATCAGAGAGGATGCGTGCAAGAGCAGTCAAGCAAATAATGGATATATAGGTACACAACCATCCGTCTTTAGTTAATACCCTCAGTAATACTGTTCTGGCCCAGTTTCTGTTCGAATTCTGCCGATTTACTCCCGCTATGGCGAGAAATTCGTGTTTATAGGGTCAGTTTATTGCTTAATTTCAGTAGATACAATGTCTGGCTCGTTTGATTAGTACGCTTCAATACTATGCGGCATATTTCTATCTGTGTATATTACTATCAAGCTTAACTAAAGACGAATGGGTACACAACTACTCTAAATAACCTACACAGAAGATAATACACTTGGACGGTTCACTCAACCACGCCAATTTAGCAGTGTATTTAAATAGTAAGTGCTCACTCACACCATATGATGGAGGAGAAATCCAACGTAGTACTCGTGGTGATGGATACTGCCCGTGCGGACTTCGTTGATACCCAGTATGCAGAAAAACCCGTCACTCCTAATATTTCAGAAATAGCAGAGGAAGGTTCGTCATTCTCTAGCGTGTACAGTACTGCACCGTGGACATTGCCCTCCCACGCATCGCTGCTGACTGGGACGTATCCGTCAACGCATTGTGCACACGCCGGTCACAAGTTACTCGATAGTGAACATACGATGTTACAAGAGGTCCTTGCTGGGTCAGGCTACGAAACCGTTGGTGTATCCAACAACGTTTGGGTAGGTCCTTCCTTTGGGTTTGAAAGTGGATTCGAGAAGTTCATTAAAGGATGGGAGTTGCTACAGTCAGGTACTGATCTCGGCGGCATCGGTCTTACTACAAACGGCCGCGAACAGATTATTTCGATCGCGAAAAACATTTTTCGAGGGAACCCGTTTAAAAATTTTATAAATGCAGTATTCGCTAGATACTATATGGATAGAGAGCTGGACAACGGTGCACACCGCACTAATAGGCGTATTAACAGTTGGTTAGGTTCTCGAGAAGACTCCAAGCCATTCTTTTTATTTATTAACTATTTGGAGCCGCACCTAGAGTACCGACCGCCAAAGGAATATGCAAAAAAGTTCCTTCCAGAAACCGTTTCGTATCAGCAAGCGATGAATGTCAATCAGAATGCCTGGGAATATGTAACGGAACAAGTAGATCACTCGAAAAAAGATTTCAAAATTCTAAAATCATTGTACGCTGCCGAAACTGCATATCTTGACTCTAAGATCGGAGATTTAATTGCGATATTAAAAGAAAATGACGAGTGGGATGAAACAGTCTTTATTTTACTTGGAGATCACGGAGAGAATATAGGTGAACATAATTTGATGGATCATCAGTATTGTCTATATGATACTCTTATGAACGTTCCTCTGGTAACAAACAAAGAACAATTTGGGGATAGTGTGAAGTCCGATGAATTAATCCAATTAGTTGATATTGCTCCAACAATATTAGATGAGGTTGATATCGGGGCACATAATTTTCGGGATCAGATTCAGGGCTATTCGCTACACAATTCAGATTTCGGCCGTAAGTTCGTTATAGGAGAGTATGCTGCACCACAACCATCTCGAGATGCCATAGAAGAGCGTGTTGGTGACCCACACGGCATTATGGACCGATTCGATCGGTCTATTCGATGTATTCGTAATAATGAGTTCAAATATATTCGTGGATCCGATGGAGAGACTGAATTGTACAATATTAAAAGTGATCCCGGGGAATCACAAAATGTATCCAATGAATATCCGGAAATGTGCGAACAGCTAGAACAACAACTTGACCATTGGCTTGATTCAATAAACAAAAGGAATGTATCTGGTGAGGTATCAATGGGTAAGTCAACGCAGCAGCGATTGGAGGACCTTGGTTACCTGCAATAGCCTACGTACGCTCGTTCGTAATACTTGAAAATAATAGGTCAGATTGGCTTTGGAAAGAGTCAAATGAGTGTGACTCAGCCAACCTTCGACCGGTACGCGCCATAGATTGTAACTCTCCTCGGTTTTCAATTGCATAACGAAGAGTGCCCGCAAGTTGCATCGGCTTATTTGTTTCAAATAGGAGCCCGTTTTTTCCATCTATGATATAGTCATTGATTCCGTGCGTATCAGATCCAACAACAGGCGTACCTGAAGCAAGCGCTTCAATGCCGGTTGTCACGTAACCTTCGATAAGTGACGGGAGAACGAATACAAACGCGTTACGGAATAACTCTAACTTCCTTTCTTCGGTTACAAATCCGGTAAAGGTAACATTCTTAAGCCCTAGATTATCCGCAAGCTGTTTCAATTGACGGTCCCTGTTCCCCGTCCCAGCAATAGTGAGAGTATATTCATCATACGTATCTTCGATGTGTTTCCAAGCTCGGAGAAGGCAGCCCGCATTTTTACGCTGGGTAAGTCGGCCAAGGAAGAGGATGTTTTTTGAATCTGGATCGAATTCATATTCGAATTTTTCTAAATCAATACATGGCCTGAGTACATAAGTGTTAGTACAATCACCTATCTCCTCCATTCGGTTCGCTGTGCTTGGCCCAGCACAGATTATATGAGAGTCTAAATAAGACAAAGATCTATCAATAAGATTTATCACTGTTCCACCGATTTTAGTGTCAAATTCCCAAGCAGAATCGAAAAATGCAGTGTGCATAAATGTTGCATCAACTGCGGTACCCGGGTGATCAAAATGAAGTGGGTAAAACGGAATATGAGAGATGTCATCCAGTATTATGTCATAATTATTATTATAGACAACATTCCGGTATGTTTTCCAGCCCCGGACAGAGTTCACCATCTTCCTTACTGGGCTCTGCGGTTCACTGTACTTGAAATTATGATAATTTATGTCACTTTGTCCCATATTATTTCGAATCTCTGAATCATTCGGTTGGGGGCACAAAATATCAACATCCCAGCCACTATTAGTGAGTGCAGTTGCAATATTATGCATAAGTAGGTCAGCACCACCTGTTGGTTGGTTATGTAGGGACCAATGTGAGCGGATTAACAAACGGTGGCCACTAGCCATTATTTTACCTCCGAGAGACAGGATTCATATACACTACGAACTTCCTGTGCACGCCTCTCCCAGCCGTAGTTCTCTACCATATGATTTCGCGCGTTTTGACTAATGCGATTTGCAAGTGCAGGGTCATTAAGTAGTTTGATTAAACCCTCTGCAACTGAATCTGGAGTAGGTTGATCAATCAAAATGCCCGAATAGCCGTCAGTAACAACCTCAGGCACGCCAGCAACCGCTGAAACCACTGGTGGTAATCCACAAGACATTGCTTCAAGTAGTGTCAACGGCATACCTTCAGAGAGCGATGGACGACAAAATAAATCCGCCTCACGCATCGTCTTGGGCATATTCTCAACATAACCAGCAAACTTAATCCTATCAAATATGCCCAGTCTTTTCGCTTTATCACGTAGCCGGTCTTCCATTGGCCCTTCTCCCACTACACAAGCAGAACACTTATTATTCCTATTGAAAACTTTTTCCAGTGCCTCGACAAAGATATCTGGTCCCTTGTTTTTGACTAGACGTCCAACAAATAAAATAGTACGTTCATTGTTTGTGGTCATTATATTCGAACCGGAAGGTGAGAACTTACCTGTATTAACACCGTTTGGTATTACTGTGATTTTGCTTTTTTTAACTCCAAGGCTAGTTGTGTGATCCGCGACTGCGTTGCTGACAGCGATTATTCTATCAGCGTAATTTAATAATATACGGCCGACTGTCGCTTCTAAAGCGCGCGCAAACGTACTAGCTAGTCCATCAATCCCGTCAATGGGTCCAATGTGTAGCGTCAATATGAGTGGGACTGTATACGTATTTTTGATAGCCGTAATAATAGGCGCGACAAAGCTTGTAAAGAAGAAACGATTATGTATATGTATTATGTCTGGCTGGTACTCATTCATAGTCTGTATAAATTTTGTAAATGCATCTGTAGAAATTCGTGTTTGTAATCCAATGGTCTCTGTGAGTTCAATTGGGTCGGCGAACACCACATCGATATTCTGGTGCTCAAATGATGAGGGAATGTTGCCAGCTCCAAGCGAGAATAGTATTATATGAGTCCCTGATTGTGCCAAACTGACTGCTAACTCTTCAACAACCACCTCAACGCCCCCACCACTTGGAGGGAGATAGTCAGTACAAATGAGTATATCTGAGGGTTGGTTATTCATATATGATCATTTTATAATTCTTGGTTATTAGACACTGGCGTAATCTATACATTCACTCGTTATAACTCTAAGTATGTGCAAATGAATTTTCGGTTTCATACAGTAATGGCAGTTGTTTTATTATTACTCTCGTTCGGGGTCTTATTTCGTAATGTCTTATATATTACTTCCGGGATAGCAATTTGTATATGGCTCATTGCAAATCAGACGATTTTCATCTATGAATGTATAGATCTGGATGGACTAAATGTGATACTAGACATTCCAGATCAGACAGTTAGCGGAGCGATCATATCGTTCAATTATTCTGTGATTCGTAGTAATAGTGATAGTGTTAATCTCAATTTAAACATTGGGTTTTCGGAATGTCTCCAGTCACACTCACAACAGCAGATTGTGTTATCTATGGGTGATAAACAAATTGAGGCTACTATAAGAGCCAAAGTTGATACTACAGGTCTGGCATATGTTGGCCCCCACGACCTCGAATTCACCGACCCCGGCGGCTTCTTCACGAGTACCCTCCAGTACGGCGACACACACACGATCACCATCCAGCCGCGAACCACCGGCAACCTCCACGTCGGCGAAGGTGGCCAGCCCGTCGCCACGCGCTACGGCGAGCATAAGGCCGGCAGGGCCGGGGCAGGACTCGAACCGTATGAAGTAAGGGAGTACGCCCCCGGAGACCAGCTCTCCCGGATCGACTGGAAGGCGACCGCCCGCCTCGGCGAGCCACACATCCGCGAGTACGAACTGACGACCACCCACGAAACCGCACTGGTCGTCGACCACCGGGCGTCGATGGGTGTCGGCGACGACGGCGAAACCAAACTCGACTACCTCCGGGAGGTCGGCCTCGCGTTCGTCGAGTCGGCCGAGCGCTTCGACGACCCGCTGGGACTGTACACCGTCGGCGACGACGGCGCGACCACCGCCGACGGCCCGGCAGCGGGCACCGAACAGTACAACGCGGCCCGCGGCGTCGTCAGAGCCCTCTCGCCCACGCGCCCGGAGTCGTCGGACCCGACCGACGACCCCACGCCGCCGGCCACCGCGCGGCGGAACGCCCGCCGGCTCGCCGACGACCGAACTCCACTCGGGGAGACCCTCCGGCCGTACTTCGACGCGACCGACGTCTACGTCCGCCGACTGGCCGACCAGCCGCTGTTCCGCACCGTCCAGCTCGCGCGGTCACAGTTGCGTGCCGGGTCGTGGACGGTGATCATCACCGACGACACACACCCGAAGGAGGTTCGGGAGGCGGCCAAACTCGCCCGCCGGAACGACTGTCGCGTCCTGCTCTTCCTCGCGCCGTCGGTACTCTACGAACCGCACGGCCTCGACGACTTAGACCGCGCGTACGGTCGCTACCGCGAGTTCGAGGAGTTCCGGGCGTCGCTCGCGCGGCTGGACCGCGTGACCGCACTCGAGGTCGCGCCCGGCGACCGTCTCGAAACCGTCGTCGGGCGGCATCGGGCGGGAACCCGACGGCGTCGCGGCGCCGGTCGGTCGGCCGGCACCGACCGGTCCCCGACCGGATCCAGGTCCTCGGACGCCGAGCCCGCCACGCCGCCGGAGGGCGCGGCCGATGAGTGAGCAAAACCCCGCGGACGATCCCGCCGGGGGCCGGCGGCCGTACACCCCGTTCGTTCGGCTGGAGGGCGGACTCCGCCGGGCGCCGGAGTTCGTCGCGCTGGGACTCACGTTCCTCGGGCTGCTCCTCCAGGCGGAACTCCGCGGGGTCGCGGCGGGGATCGCGCTCGTCGTGCTGTGGACGCGGCTCCGGGTGGAGTTCGTCTTCGCCGCCGGGGCCCTCCTGGTCGTTGCGCTGGGCGGTGACGCGCTCACGCTCCCGACGGGGGTCGCGGCGGCGGGGCTGGTGGGGTTGCTCGCCATTCACCTCGCGCGAACCTGGGGTTCGGTGCTCCTCGGCGTGGGCTTTCTCGCCGTGGCCGCCCTCGCCGGCGGCGGCGTCGTGGTCGCGAGCCGGGAGGTCTCGCTGGCGTGGATCGCGGCCGGGTCGGCGGCGATCCTCGTGGTCGCGTCGTACGCACTCCACCGGTATCAAGTGGTTCGCTTCGCCACTATCGAGGCGACGGACGCCGAGGGGCCGACCGACGACGCCGCGGGGGCGGACGGATCGGGCGGCACCACCCCGTCGGGGGACGGCGACGCGAGGAGTGAGACTGTATGAGACCCACACGGAGTGACCCCGTATGAGCACACAGGAGGAAACCACCGCGGACGCGACCGAAGCGGACGACGAGGCCGAGCGCAACGCACGCACCGCCGCAGCGTCCGACCCCGGAATCGACGACGCCTCCGACCTCGACAGGGATGAACTGACCGCGGTCGTCGAGGAACTCCGTGCGGAAAACCGGCGGTTGCGCGAGGAGTACGCCCGCGCCCGCCGCAGCGAGTACCGCCGGTCGGCGGTCGCCCTCGCCGTTCTCGGGATCGTGGGCGTCGCCGGGGGCGTCCTGTTTCCGGTCGCCCGCGAGGTGCTGCTCGTGCTGGGCGCCGTCGGCCTCTTCGGCGGCGTCCTGACGTGGTACCTCACCCCCGAGCGGTTCGTCACCGCGACCGTGGGCCAGTCGGTCTACGAAGCCGTCGCGGAGACGGGTGCGGCCCTCCGCGACGAACTCGGGCTGGCGGACCCGAGCGTCTACGTCCCGGTCGATCGGGACGGCGAGTCGGGCGTGCCGGTTAGACTGTTCGTGCCGCAGTCGCCGGGGTACGACCTCCCGGACGACGAGGCGCTCTCGTCGCTGTTCGTGCTCCCCGACTCGGCCGACCGACGCGGGATCGCGGTCCGACCCACGGCGGCCCGGCTGGTCCGGGAGTTCGAGCAGGCGACGACCGAACCCGTCGCCGACGATCCCGGGACGCTCGTGACGCAGGTGGGGGACGCGGTCGTCGAACAGTTCGAGCTCGTCGACGCCGCCGACCCGGAGGTGCACGCCGACGACCGCAGAGCCACGGTGGCGATCCGCGGCGGCGTCTACGACGACGCCACGGGGTTCGATCAGCCGGTCGCGTCCTTTTTCGGCACCGCGTTCGCGCTCGGGCTCGACCGACCGGTTTCGGTGGAGGTAGCGGACGCCGACGACCGGACGCTCGTCACCTGCGAGTGGTGACCCCAGGCGCGCCTCGTAAATCCGGTCACGTCGCGGTCACGTTCACCCACAGGTGAAGTTCGCGGTAAGCGTTCTCCGTGGTCGGCGTCGCCGGCGGGTCACCCCGATAGAGCAGATACGTCAGCCGGAGCCGCTCGCCGGTCAGGGTGGGCGCGACCCGGTGCTGTCGGGTCCAGGTCTCGTTGTGTGCAAGTGTTGGGGAGAACCGCGGCCCCGACTCCGATTCCAGTACCGTCGTGGAGTTGTTCGCCGTCTCCACCCGTTGCACCTCGGTCACCACCGTGTAGGAGACTTCTTCGTGTTCCTGGTTCGTCACGCCGACGACCAGCGACTCCGGCTCGCCCGCCACGAAGTCGGTCGGGTAGCCGTCCGCGACGAGGTCGCCGTCCTCGCCCTCGGTCAACAGGTAGAACTCCGTGAACGACTCGCCCTGTTGGGGGACGGCCACGGCGTAGCCGACGCTTCCCACGGCGAGCAGGATGCTCACCGCGAGGAGAACGTTCAGCGCCAGGTCCGTCCTCGTGTCCGGCTCGAACAGTTCCCGGCGCGCGCGGGCGATCCACTCCCGGTACGGCACCGCGAACCGGTCGTCGGGGTCGAGCGCGGCCCGACGCCGCGTGCCCACGAACGCCGCAACGAGAGTGAACCCGCTTACGGAAACCAGGATCGGGACCAGCCGGATCCCCCACGGCGTGAAGTTGAGCGCGAGCCCGATGAGCGGGACGATCGCGATGCTGGTCCCGAACGACAGCGCCACCCGCTCGATGCCGTCGATCCCGCGATCGCGGGACGGCGCGGCCGACTCCTCCGCAGAGGGGGCGTCCGCGTCCGACCCGTGCGTTCCCGCCTCCGGAAACAGCGCGGCGATGAAGGCATACCCCGGGACGAACAGGACGAACGGGAGGCCGAGCACCACCCTGATCGGCGTCTCGCGGACGCCCGGAAGCACCGCCGACAGAACGGTCAGGACGACGAGCGCGACGACGGCCGCCAGGTCCGCCGGCAGAGCCTGCACCGCCGGCGGCAGGTACGCGCGCCACCCCGGATCAGTGTCAGCCGCCATTCACCGTACACTCCGCACGGATCGACAAAAGTCGGTCGGTGCGGGCGACCGGTCAGTCACCGGCCGACCCCGGTTCCACTCGCTCCCCGACGACGACGCTCGCGCTGTCGATCGCGTCCTGTGCTGTCTCGGTCGTGCTCCGCGCGGGGGAAAAGGCCGCCCGCTCGTACGCCTCCGTGAGGCGTTCGAGGGCGTCGCGGCGTTCCGCGTCGAGCGAGCCCCCGTACCGCCGCAGCAACTCCCAGTGGGTGAGCGCGGGTTCGACGCCGAACCGGGCGTCGAGGTGGCGTCGCACGGCCCCGTACGCGCCGATGATGGACTCGTCGGCCCGACCGCCGGAGAGCCGCTCCGTCGCCGCACCCAGCAGCGCGCCGGCCTCGTCCGCCGCGTCGTCGTCGGTATCGGAGTCGTCGGTCTCGTCGGGCGGTCGGATCACCGTGTCCGGCCGACTCGCGGCGTAGCCCCCGCCCAGCAGGGGGCCGACGGCGGCCGGCAACCCACGGACGACGGCGCGCCACACCCGTCTGAGGACCCCGCTGGAGGCGATGACGAAGACGACCAGAAACGCCACCAACCCGCCGCCGAGCAACACCGGGTCCGCGCTCCGGACCGACTCGAACTCCAGTTCGTCGACCGGGTTCCCGAACCCGGACACGAATCCGCCGGCGGGGTTCTCGACGTCGGGGACGAGACCGGTCGACGCGGAACTCACGCCGACCCGCAGGTCGACCCCCTCGACGTTCCCCTGCGGCGGATCGTACGCCACGGTGAGGGCGGTCGACTCGTTCGCCGCCACCTCCGGGACCGACACGTTCGTCTCGAACGTGCCCTCGTCGCTGACCGCGACCGTCCCGACCGTCTCGCCCCCGCGGCGGACCGTCAGCCGCGCGTCCGAAACCGGATTTTGGCCGACGAACATCCCGCCGAACACCCGAGCCGTGTCGGCGTCGAGCCGTTCGGTGTTCACCACGAGGGTGGGTGTTGACCGGGTGACCGTGACGTTCGCCGCGGCCGGGTCTGCGGCGAACGCGCGGTCCTCCTGCGGAACTGCCACGCGGAGCGTGGGGGAGCCGGCCGGGATGGACGCAGGCAGGCGTCCGGACGCGGAGAACGCCCCCGAGTCCGTCGTGTTCGTCTCCGCCAGCAGAACCCCGCCCAGCGTGACCGTCACCGGAACCCCCGCCGCACCCGTCCCGTTGGCGCGGACGGATCCGCGAACCGTCACGTCGTCGCCGTAGGCGACGCCCGAGGGGGTCCCGTTCAGTTCGACCGCTCCGGTGGTGGCGCGGATCGTCACGTCGGTTCCGGCGGTCGTCCGGAGGTACTGCGAGTCGTTCCGCGGACGGTACGCCGCTTCGACCGTGGCGGCTCCGACCGGCGCGGTCGTGGGTCGGTACGTCACGGTGTACTCGCCCGCGGCATCAGTCGTCGTTCGGATGGTCCGCTCGGGCGTCCGCACTTCGACGGTGCGGTTGGCGAGCGGCGTTCCGTCCTCGGCCCGCAACTGTCCCCGGACGACTGTCGGGTCGGCGAACGACACCTCGCGGGTCGTCGCCGACACCGTCAGTTCCGGCGGGACGAACTCCCGGGTCCGCACCTCGTCGGTTGTCCGGTTGACGTTCGTCGTCACGTTCGTCGTGATGTCGCGGGCCGGCCCGACGTCGATGGTGCTGTTCTCGGCGATGACTTCGTGGCTGGTCGCCAGGTCCGTGCCGAGTTCCTCGACCCGTGACCCGTACCGCGAGACGTTTCGGGCGAGCGACCGGCGGCGCTCGTCGCTGACATCGTCCGCGTTCCGGTACGCCTCGAGCGCCCGACGGTAGTTCCGCACCGCCGCCGCGAACTCCCGCTGGTTCTCGCCCGTCCGGTTCAACACGCGGCTCACGTTGTTGTCGTCGGGATCGGCCGTCTCCTCGGCGACGGCCGCGTACCGCCCGGCCAGGGAGGGGTACTCCTCGGCCAACTGTTCGCAGGTCCCGTTACCGTTAGTCCGACTCTCCCGGGCGCACGCGACGAGCAGCGTCCCGATCCGATCCCCGAGCCACCGCCGGACGGCGGTCAGGTCGCCCGCTTCGCCCGACCCGTCGCCCCCGCCGTCACCCTCGCCCGCCTCCGCCGGGTCGGTGTGCTGGATCCCGACAGGACCCGAGGGGGGTCCCTGCTGGAACGCGACCGGTCCGGAGGCTGGCCGATCGACGGCAGCATCCGTCCCTGTGGGCGGTGCGGGCGACAGCGCCCCGACCGTCCCGACCGATGACCCGACGATCGCGAGCGCCAACAGGACCGGAAGGAGTCGGGCGGTGTCGGTCATCCGTTTCGCGGGGTCCCGACGGGATCGTCCGTCATCGTCGGCCGTCCGACCAGGAGATCACGGTACGACACGGTCCTGCGGTCACTCCTCGGAGTCGACGGAGGCCTGTTCGTCCGGATCGGCGCCCGAGCCGCCGTCACCGACTGCGGTCCCCTCAGCCCCGTCGGTCCCGCCGATCCCGTCGGACGGCGTCACGGAGTCTAAGACCTCCTCGATCACGTCCCTCGGGGTCACGTCGCTGAGCTCCGCGTCCGTCGACAGGACGAGCCGGTGGGCCAGCACCTGGTCGGCCAACGTCTTGGGGTCGTCCGGGATGACGTAATCGCGGCCCCGGATGGCCGCCCGGGCCTTCGAGGCTTGCAGCAGCGCGATCGCCGCGCGCGGCGACGCGCCGTGGGCGACGCTGGAACTCGCCCGCGTCCCCGCGACGATGTCGAGGATGTAGTCGCGGACCGCGTCCTGGAGGAACACCTCGGTGACGGTTTCGCGGGCGGCGAGGATGTCCGACCGATCCGCGACGGGGCTGACATCCTTCGATCCCATATCGGGGGTCGCATCGAAGGCGTCCAACAGCCGTGTTTCGAGCGCCCGGTCGGGTATTTCGACCCGGAGTTTGGACTGAAACCGGTCGCGCTGCGCCTCGGGCAGCCCGAAGGTTCCCTCCATCTCGATGGGGTTCTGCGTCGCGATCACGATGAACGGCGACGGGAGTTCGTGGGTCTCACCCTCGATCGTCGCCTGTCGCTCCTGCATCGCCTCCAGGAGGGCGCTCTGCGTCTTCGGCGTCGCCCGGTTGATCTCGTCGGCGACGACGACGTTCGAGAAGATCGGCCCCTTCTGTAAGTCGAACTCGCCGGCCTCCGATCGGTAAATCCGGGTTCCGGTGATGTCCGCGGGCAGCAGGTCCGGCGTCATCTGGATGCGACGGTACTGCAGGCCCAACGTTCCGGCGAAGAGGTTTGCGATCGTCGTCTTGGCCACGCCGGGAACCCCTTCGAGCAGCACGTGCCCCCGGGTCAACAGCGCGACGGTCAACCCCTCCAGAACGTCCTCGTTTCCGATGAGGACGCGGCCGGCCTCCTCACGGATCCCCTCGAGCAACTCCTCGGGGTCAGTCATCGTCCCCCTGTTCAGACTCGTCTGTCATAATCTCTTGCATAACGCGGTCCAGTCGCCCCGGATCCCAGTCCGGGTGACGGTTCGCGAGACCTCGTCGCAGCCGCTCGCGGGACGCCCGCGGGCCGTCGTTCGTCCGCCCGCGGCCCGACCGAGCGGCCGAGACTCGCGCGGAGACGACGAGGATCACGCCGAGCGCCGCGAGCCCGACGGTTCCCTGGAGCAGCGGGCTCCGCCGGAGCGTCAGGACCGCCGCGACGAACGGCGGCGTCTCCCCGACGTGTGAGTAATCGAGCAGGACCCGCTCGTGGCCGGAGAACACGCCCCGGGTAAAGCGCGCGTTTCCGTCTTTCTCCAACATCCCGTTGATGAAGACGCTCGGGTCGCTGACGACGACCGCACGTCCGTCGCCGATACGCTCGACGGTGACGACGGGGCGGCGTTCGAGCGACTCCTCGTCGTCGAGCGCTCCGTTCCCGTTCTCGTCGACGTACGCGAACGAGGAGGTCTCTACCACGACACGCGCGCCGTTGGGTTCGAGCACGCTCCCGTAGTTGAGCGTGAGCTGGTCCGCGCCGCCCGTCAGGCCCGACTGGTTCACCTCGGTCGCGACCACGAGGTTCGGCGACCGGAAGTTGTTCCGTTCGTCTCGCACCAACCGGCCGTCGATCCGGGTCGACGCCCCCACACCCTCCAGAAGTGCGTTGCCGTTCGAACCGAAGTCCTCCGCGATCACGAGCGTGCCGCCCCGCCGCACGAACTCCCGGAGGCGTTCGGTCTCCGCATCGGTGTACGGGCTATCGGGGGAGAGGACCACGGCGACCGTTCCGGACGGCGGCACGCCGCCGTACTGCGCGGTGTCGGTCACGACCGTCGCCTCCGCGCCGACGGCGTCGGCGTGTCCGCGGAGGTCCGCGGTTCCGTTCCACTCCGAGTTGTACGCGCTGAACCCGGCGACCGATGTCGACCCCGCCCACAGGATGGTCGCCGCAAGGCAGACGGCGAGCGCGACCGCCACGAGCGTCGGGCGGTCCCACCGTGCCATCAGAGCACCTCCGGCGGCAGGATCGCGATGATGCGCTGTACCACCACGTAGGCGAACCCGAGCAGTCCGACGAGGATCACCCACTTCAACCGCCGCCGCCACGCCGGCGTGACTCGAAACGGTGCCGTCAGCTCGACCACGATCAGGAACCCGATGAGCGAAACGACGAAGAACAGTTCGTACGTGAGCGCATCCAGAAGCGCAAGCACGAGCGCCGTCGCGAGCAGCCACGCGAGGTTCGCGTGGACGAACCGGCGGCGTCTCGTGACTGGCATAGTCGTCTAATTCGGACACCTAATCTTGAATGTGACGACTATCCGAAAGGCGGGCTGCATAGGAACAGAACGGCCGGCGCGTTTTGTGGTTCCCGACCACCCGGTTCCCGCCGTCCCGTTCCGAAGCGCTGGAACCAGGCCGAACGTGTCGATCGGATGGATGGATTTATCATCCCTGGTTTCTACATTGATATTGTCACAACACGCTACGCGACGTTGTCAATGACTGGCTCGGCCGGTTGAAAAACGGATTTCAAAGGTGATATCACAAATGTCGGCGGAATCGAACCGTACGCGCGTCGCGCTTCAAATATTAGTTTTGATAACTGGGGTAGCGTGCCTCGGCGCCGTCGCGGTCGGCGAGGTGGCCGCAGCACCGCCGGGGACAGACATAGTCGTTGACGACGACTGGCGGAACAAAAGCACCGGCGACGTCGTCGACGGCGGGTACGTGATCGGCACGAACGCGACGGCGACCGTGTCCAGCGCGCTCGACAACGCGAGCGAGGGTGACACGATCAGCGTCTACCCGGGGACGTACCGGGAGGCTTCCGGACCCAACGGCGCCGGGGTGTACGTCGACACGCCGAACGTGACTCTCCGGGGAGTGACGGAGCAGGGCGGGGTGATCAACGACCGCGAGAACGTCGAAGCCGAGGTCGTTCCGGAATCGGGTGCACAGGCGATGTACGTCGACAGTGAGGGTGTGACTGTCAGCGGGCTCGAACTCACCGCCGACAACGCCTCCGAGCCGCTCCGGAACGTCGAGGTGACCGGCGATCGGTTCACCCTGACGCGGTCGGTCCTGCCGGGATTGGGCGGGACGGTGTATGTCACCGGTGACGAGGTGCAGAAGTTCACGATCACCGGCTCGGAGGTCGGGATCCTCACCGTGTCGAACGGTGTCGGAGACGACCTCGGTCGGTCGAATCGGATCATCACGGACAATCTGATCAGAGTCGCCCAGTTCGCCGGTGACGTCTCCGCGAACGATCGGTGGAAGTCCACGTACGGCGACAGTCCGATCGGAAACGTGACCGCCAGCGGGAATACGATCACGGAAGCCGTGTTTGCGTACAACACGACGACGCCGGATCTACGGCACATAGCACGCCAGAACACGATCCGTCGGGGTGCGATCCCGCTGACGCCTTCCGGTGACGTCCGGGCGAACGAGAACGAGGTGCGGTTGGTTTATAAGCTCCCGAGCGCGGTCGCCGCCGCCGAGCCGGGCGATACGGTATCGGTTCTCCCCGGCAGGTACGCGCACTCACGACCCGTGGTCGTGGACAAACGGGTCTCGCTCGTCGCCTCCGGCGGGCCGGACGCCACGACGATCGCGGCCGGTCACGCCGGGCCTGTCGTCGACGTCCGCGCATCGAACGTCACCGTTGACGGGTTCACGATCACAAACAGGAGCGGCAACGAGCCCGCCCGGGGGCTTACCCTCTCCGGGCCGGGGGTGGAGAACGTCACGCTCCGGAATCTGGACGTCACTGGGGTGCGAAACGAGGGGATCGTCGTTACCCGGTCGGACGGCACGCTCGTGGAGAACGTCCGCGTCCGCCACAACGACGGGACGGGACTGCTCGTCACCGGGAACGACACCACGCTGGTCGACGTGGCGGCGGCCGGAAACGCCGGTCACGGGGTTGCAGTCGGCACCGACGGCCACCACGGCCGGTCGCCGCCGACATCCGGGCTGACGGTTTCGAGGTCGACCTTCGAGGGCAACGGGAAGGCCGGGCTCGCGGTGCGAGGCGCCGAACGGGTCACCGTCAGGGACTCGGCGTTCCTCGGCGCCGGAGGCGTCGTCGCGGTCAACGTCACGACGCCCGTCGACGGTGGCCACAACTACTGGGACGCGCCGACCGGCCCCGGCGGTGTCGCTCCCGGAACCGGGGCGACCGTGTCGGGCAACGTGACGTACGCGCCGTTCTACACGAACGCCACGCTGACGACGCTCTCGACTGATCCACCGACGCTCTCGAACGTGACGCTCACCGACGTGGCTGACGGCGACGGCACCGTCGGTGACGGCGACACCCTGCGGGTGCGCGCCCGGGCCGCCGATCCGGTCGGCGTCGCAAACGTTACCACGAACGCTACCGCGTTCGGCGGGAACGGGAGCCTGTCGCTGACACACGACGGCGACGACCCCGCAAACGTTTACGACGCAAACGTCAGTGTCAACCTCGACAGCGCGACCGGATCAGCCGGGAACGTGTCGCTGACCGTCGTCGCGCGTGACGACAGCGGCGGTACGGCGAACGCGTCCACGAACCCACTCACGCTCGCCGTTCCGAATCGTGACGATGACGATGACGACAATCGCCCGTCGAACAGCAGCCGGAGCGACAGGGTCACGGCGCTGATCATCGACGGACGTGCCGATCTGAACGTCGGCGAGCGGGTCAGTCGGCTCCGGATCGAGTTCGGCTCGGGCGGAACGGGTGGCTCCGCCGCGGCGGAGCCGCTGAGCGGTCCGCCCGATTCGGTGCCGCCGGTGCCGGACGCCTCGAACGCGGCGTACGTGGACGTGAGCGTGCCGCAGGATCGGACGGCCGCCGAAGCGACACTGCGCTTCACCGTCGATATAACCACCTTCGACGGTGCTGCGCCGGAGGATCTCGTCGTGTATCACCACACCCGCGGTCAGTGGACCGCACTCGAAACGAGCGTGGTGGGTGTGAACGGCGACCGGGTGACCGTCGCGGCGGCGACGTCCACCTTCTCGCCGTTCGCTGTCGGAACGCGGGACGCTCCCCCGGAGCGACGGACCGCGACGCCGGTCGAACCCGCGGCGCCGGACGATCGAACGACCACGGACGCTCCGTCGGGTGATCGGACGACGACCCGAGGCGTGGAGACCACTGACGGCGTCGAGACGACGGGTGGGCCCGTCGAAGAACGGGCCGGGTTCAACCCCGTCGCCGTCGGCGGGATCGTCACTCTCGTAGTCGTGGCCGGCTTCGTCGTCTTCCGCCGGAAGTAGCGGTACCTCGACGACCCTTCGACCCGCCGTGTCGAGCGCCGTCCCCCGGCGCGATCATCAAACCGTCCCCCCGTACCCACCTTCGCCGTATCCAACCTCCCCGTAGTCGTCGTTGTCACCGTCGTCGGTCGGGGTCGAGGTAGTGGTGGTCGTGGTCGTCGAAGTCGACGCGGCCGTGGATGTCGTACTCTCCGCTCCACCGGAGCCACCACCCGCAGGGCCTCCGGCACCGCCCTGTGGGGCTGATGGTGCAGACGTCGGAGTCGATGTGGGAGTCCGGGTCGCTGTCGTGGCGTTCGTCGGAGTTGCTGTCGTGGTGTCCGTCGGGGTTGCTGTCGTGGTGTTCGTCGGAGTTGCTGTCGTCTCCGTCGCGGTGGTTGTCGGGGTTGAGGTCGACGGGTTACTCCCGCCTCCAGTCCCTCCGTCCTCTGTCGTCGCGATGCCGGTGGCGGTCGACATCGCGGCCGCGCCACCCTCGGTGATCGGCGTTCCGCCGTACCCGAACCCCACGACCTCCTCCGACGCAGTTTCGGGTGACGACTCTGCGGACCCGTCGTCCTCGGAATCGATCCAGAGGCTGCCCCCGGAGACCGCGGCGAGCAGTCCGGTGATCAGCGTGAGCGCCGCGCGTCGGCTGACCCGCATTCGGTCGTCGTCGCCGTCGGTCGAGGCCGCCTGACTGCCACCCTCGGCCGCGGTGGCCGGAGCCGCCGCGTCCGCCGCCGGATCATCGTCGGCCTCGGTCGTCGTGGACGTCGCCCGCGCTTCGTGTTCGTTCCCCGCTGTCGACGCTCCGCGCTCGACCTCCCCGGCCGCGTCCGTCGCTGACTCCCTCCCGTCACCGCTGCCGACCGCACCCTGCTCCCCACCAGCACCGCCGTCCACCTCCCGCTCCCCATCATCAGCGGCCGTCGCGCTGCTGTGCCCGGAACTCGGGCCTGCCGCGCGATCGGAAGGATCGGCGAGCGATGGCGTCACGAACCCGTCCGCCGACTGCTGCTCCACCGCCGTCGGACCGGCGGCGACCGTAGATCGGGTTCCGTCGGTATCAGGGGCGGACTCGACGCGCTCCAGTTCGTCCGCCAACCGCCGGTAGGCGTCGGCTCTCGCATCGTCCGACCCGCCAGGTAGCGTACCGAAATTGTCGACCTCCGGGACGCGGGCGAGGACGCCGTCGGCGTCCGGAGCGGTGTCTTCGGTCCGGTTCAGAACGGTCCCGAGCGGCCGATGCCCGTCGTTCCGGAGGGACTCTCGAAGGACGGCGGCGTGGCGGCGTGCCGTCGAATCCGGAGTCGACACGACGAGGACGCCGTCGGACGCCTCGAACGCGTCGGCCGCCGCGGGCGTGAACGCCTCGCCCGTATCGATCAGGATCGTGGCGTCGACGCCGTCGAGGTCACCGACGATCCCCGCGAGGTCGATTCTCCCGTCGTCGGGGGAGGACTCGTCGACCGAACACCCCGGCAGGAAGCGAACGCCGGACTGGCCGGTGTACGCGACCTCGCCCATCCGCATTTCGCCCGTTTCCAAATCTCGTATCGTGAATTCGGGATCCGGAAGCCCCATCCGCGCGGCGAGATCCGGCGTGGAGCGGTCCCAGTCGATGAGCAGAACGCCCTCTCCCGAATCGGCAAGTGCACGCCCCAGTCCTGCCGTTGTTTCGGTTGCACCGACGCCGCTTGTCACGCCGACGACGGTGTATACGTTGCTCATCCGTTGTTGTACGATTCCACTATACGACGGGTAAATCTTCGTTCCCAATTATCGGCATTGATACTAATACTGCCCGGTTTCGGCGGATTCGGAATTACGGGACTGACCGCGCGAGAGGCGGACGCCGGCTCACGCGACTGCCATCAGAATCCAGAGGTTCCACCCGGTGATCAGCACTCCCATCGCGGCGAGCGCGAGCGGGATTCCCACCCGGTCCGGATCGGGGACTCGCCGCCAAGCGGCGAAGCAGGCTCCCAGAAACCCTACCTTCAGCGCCACCATTCCGGGGAACCCGAGCACTCGGACCACCGGCCCGGCGACCGGCCCGACCTCGACGACCTGTCCGGTCCGGAGTCCGATGCCGGTGGTGACCAGATCACCGATACCGAAAAAGCAGACGGCGAGAATCCAGAGGGACTGCCGGTTCCGAGCGAGAATGCCGAGGCCCGTGGACGGATCGGAGTCCATCTGCGGTTACCGTGACTCCGCTCCCGGAGCTGTGGCGGACGGAATGCCGCGGGCGACGGCGGCCCAACGGGTCGGGATGTGGACGTCGCCGAGTCGGAATGGAAATCGGATCACGCGTTTCGTTCAGCTACCTCGTTCGTAAGTATCAGTTTTCCGTGAAGCGGTATTTAATGATACCGGGAACGTTCGGTTGTGAACGGCGACCCGACCGTTCACCTCTGAGAATCGCGTGATCAGCGTTGCGATAGGGGGGTGAAGTGAGAGAAGCGTAATGACCGAGGCCGGTTCTACTACTCGCTTGGGTGGCCACTGCCGCCGTTGCCGTTGCCGTTCCCGTTGCTGTTGCCGTTCCCGTTCCCGTTCCCGTTGCCGTTGCCGTTCCCGTTGCTGTTGCCGTTCCCGTTCCCGTTCCCGTTGCCGCCTACCTGTGAGGGGTTACCGGGAATCGATCCCATCAGTACGACAGTGCCGGAGGCGGACGCGCCGAACGACCCGAGGGCGGAGCGCCGGGTAACCTCCGGCGGTTGATACTCCTTGTCTTCCATACGTGATAATCGAAGTGATGAATAATAAACGTAGCGGGGACATCTCCCTCTCAAAAATAAGAATGGGGCTGCCGGCGCACGCAACTTTTCCTGGATCGACGGGCTGACTGCGACGTGACAGCCACGGAACCAACCGGTCCGGAGCGAGCCCAACCGCCCCGCGTTGCCGCGAGTGTCTCCTTCGGCAACCTTAGGTTGCTCCACCGACTTCGCACGCTTGTCAAAGATGCTCCCGTGGGGCCACCTCGCCGTCGGCTACGTCGTCTACTCGCTCGGGGGGCGAGCGTGGCACCGGCGGGCGCCCGGCGGCCAGGCGGTCCTGGTTCTGGCGGTGGCGACCCAGCTCCCGGACCTCATCGACAAACCGCTGAACTGGTGGTTCAGCGTGTACGACGGGCGGGCGATCGGCCACTCGCTGGTGTTCGCAATCGCAGCCTGTGTCCTCGCCGTGTACGTCGCACGGAACCGCGACCGGATCGACCTCGGGGCGGCGTTCTCGGTCGGTCTCCTCACGCATCTGCTCGGCGACTCCTACCCCGCGCTGCTCCAGGGGGATCTACGGGCGCTGTCCTTCCTGCTGTGGCCGTTCCGCGCGCCGCCGACGTACCCCTCTGATAGCTTTCTCGATCACCTCAACGTGTGGATCATCAGGCTCCGCTTTCTGCCCTACCAGTCGCCACGGGACCTACTCGCGACCCGCTTCGGGCAACAGCTGGCGTTGCTCGCCGCCCTGGTCGGGCTCTGGGCGGTCGACGGATTCCCCGGACTGAAAGCGCTGTTCAGGATGGTTATCCGGGGGTCGACGAGGACGGAGTAGTCGCGAGCGGAGTATTGAGCCGCGACGGGACAGTCGGGAGACGGTCCGAAGCGCGGTGGTCACCGCCGACGCAACAGGATAGCAGCACCGATCCCGAGCACTGACAGCAGACCGACCAGTACCAGTTCGGAGTCGAACCCGCCGAGTTCGGAGGCGGGCGTGGCCGAGTCCGGGGGCGTCTGCGTCGCGGTCGGCGTCGCCGCCGGTGTGGCGGTGGGTGTCTGTGCGGCGGTCGGTGACGATGTCGCGGTCGGTGACGGCGTCGCAGTCGGTGACGGCGTTGCGGTCGGGGTGGCCGTCGCGGTCGTCGCTTCGGTGCCCCCGCCCGTCACCGCGAACACCGAGAACCCGGTGACTTGGAACTCGACGGTCACGAAGTCGCCGGTGGAACGCACAACCGAGGTTGTGTACGACTCCCAGGACCCCGACGTGTCGTCGTACTTAGAGACCTGCACGTGCTCCGGGGCGAGCCCCACCTCGTCGAGGCGGTCGCGCGCGATCCGCATCCGAACCGTCGCGGGTTCGTCACGGACCGGCTGCGGAACGGAGATGTCAAGGTACGCGGCCGTGGTCCCGTTCGGCGGGGCTGGAACCTCGGCGGCGCTACGGGTGACCTCCTGGACCGACACCGAACCGGTGGTCGCAGACGAGAACTCGAACTCCACGCGGGTGACGTTCTGCTGACGGGAGCTGCCGATCCGCTCCTCGAGGTCGATCCCCACGGAGGACTCCGAGCTGAGCCACTCCTGGCCGCTCGCGATCTCGTCGCTCGACGCCGTCGAGACGGACCCCCCGCCGGAGGTCGCCGCCTCGACGGAGACCGTCCCGGTGTCCGTCACGAACGCCGAGGAGTTGTTCCCGGCCGTTGCGACGTAGACCCACCGGTACGTCCCGGTCTCCCACGCGCCGAGGGTCGCAACGTCGACAGTGGCGTTGCCGGGGCGGTTTTCGAGCGCGACACCGGAGGCGTCGAGGACGTCGCTTGCGGACGCCCCCGACGGCGCCGACGGACTCGTGTTCGTAACGATGTAGTCCGCCAGCCCGCCGACCGTGACGGCCCGCGACACGTTATTGTCGTCGAGCGGCACCCGGAAGACGCTCGCGCCGCTGTCGACCCGGCTCTCGCCGCGAACGGCCGCAATCGACCGGGTCGCGGTGACGTTCGCCCGGGCGTCGAAGTTGCGGTCGATCGGATCGGTGAGGGCGTAGGTGTGCATCGACCCCGTCCAGTCGTCCTCGTCGTAGAGCACCAGCGTGTGGGCGACGCCGCTCGATCCGACGTCCGGCGAGACGTTCACCTCGAAGGTCGCGTTGTCCCCGCGGGTGACGGCGCCGGGAGCGTCGACGGATGCGGGCCCACGCTGGACGGACACCTGGTCGACACCGACGACGGTGACGTTCCCCTCGACGGTGATATTATCATCGTTCGGGCCGGTCGTGACGAAGCCCCGCTCGCCCGACTCGTTCGTCGCGAGGTAGAACACGTACTCGCCGGGTGTGTCGGGCCGGTAGGTGAACTGGGCGTTTCCGTCCCCGTCGAGCGAGGTCCGGCGCACGATGTCGTAACTCGCCGCGGCGTCGGAGCCGTTACTCCACAGCGCCGTGGTCAACTCCGGGACCGAGGTGGGGAGCGACGCGTTCGAGTCGAGGCGGGCGGCCACGAGGTGGACGTCCCGGCCGCTCAGGTTCGCGAGCGCGCGCCGGTCGGTGAAATCGAGCGTGACGGGATCGCCCGCCGTGACGACGCCCACGGTGTCCTTCCCGAGGGGGTTGGACGTGCCGGTCGCGTTCGCCAGCGTGAACGCGGCGTTCGGGACCGCCGTCGGCGCCCCCGAGACGTCTGCACGGAGCGGGAAGACCGCGCGCTCCCAGACGTCGATCTGTGAGTTCGCGCTGAACACTTCGTCGTCGGGGGGCGGTGCCGTGTGATCGCCGGCGACCGGGGCTGTGAGCGCCGAGACGGCGACCAACCCGACCACGAGGAGGGTGGCGAGGACGTGGGTGGTCCCGGGTGACCCGCCAGTGACCATACTACTGGATATAAAAACGTTACTACAAATATACTTTCCGGGGTCGCGTCGGTGTCCGTATCGACCACACGGGCGACGCCCGGTGCCGACCCTGATACTGTCGGCTATCGTCCCGTGACGGATTTCGACACCCCGGGGTGTCGAAAATCTTCACGTAGTTATAGCCAACAGTATGACGATCCGGGGACGGGCGGAGTACAAACCGTTATTCTTGTCGCGACCGGAGCGACACCGATGCGCGGGTCCGATCGGCGTACCGTTGTCGTCCTGTGTCTGCTCGCCCTCGTCGCGCTGGCGGCGACGGGACTCGCCGGCGGGAGCACGATCGCGCGCAACGGGTACAGCCTCGCCGTCGAGGGGAGCGTCGACACGCCGTCGGTCACCCGCTCGTTCGACGGCGTGACCTACGAAGTCGACGCGACCGCCCGGGTTGACCCCGGGCTCGTGTGTGTGACCGCTGAGACCCCGACCGACGGTGCGTACCGGGTCTACGCCTACAACAACCGCCAGCAGATCCTGACCCAACAGCGGGCGGAGGGCAACGGGACGCTGCGCATCGACCTCCGGGACGCCGACGCGGGGTCGTACGTCCTCTCGCTCACCGACGACGGGGTCCACCAGGTCGTCCACCCGGTCCTCGTCCGCGGCTACGAGGTCGATGCGAGCGTGCCCGACCGCGCGCCGGCGGGAGGCCGAGTCAACGCGACGGTCGAAACGCGCCACCTCCGCGGCGCCGGCGCGGCGGCCGTCACCGTGCTGGTTGCGAACGACTCGGCCACCCGGGAGCGCACCCTCACGGCGTCGGGACCCGACACGTACGCCGGGCGGCTCCCGACGGCCCGACTCGCACCCGGGAACTACACGGTGTACGCGACCGTCCGCGGGTCCGACCGGGCGTTCGGCGAACGGGAACTCCTCGGGTTCCGTGCGGCCGGCGACCTCAGGCTCACCCGACACACCGGCACCGCGTCGGCCCCGGCCACGCCGGACACTCAGTCGACCCGCAACGACGTGCTGTTGCCGTCGACCGACGAGAGCGGGACGACGGCGACCGAGACTCCGACCCGCGCCCCGGCCGGGACGCTCGTCGTGGTGCTGCTCGCCGGGCTCGCGTACCGACTGGCTCGACGGCGGGAGTGACGCCCCGCCGAACTCCACCGAACGCCGCTGAGCCGCCGGTTCGACGCGGGCGCGAGTGCGGAGTGTCGCGACGGTAGTGCTAAGAGGCCGTGCCCGTGACACGGGACCGAGGAGATGCGTGACACGACCCGCGGGACGGTCCGCACCGAACCCGACGCCAGCCCGGCGTCCGACGACCCGGACGCGCCGGCGGTATCGTGTCGTGACGTGGTTCGCGAGTACACCCGCGGTGACGGGAGCCTGCTCGGTCGGTCGGACGGCCGGTCGGTTCGTGCGCTCGATGGGGTGTCCCTCGACGTGCACCCCGGCGAGTTCGTCGGCGTCGCGGGGACGAGCGGGAGCGGCAAGTCGACGCTGTTACACCTCCTCGCGGCCCTCGACACGCCCGACGCCGGCACCGTCCGCGTCGCGGGGCGGGACGTCGCCACCCTCTCCCGCCGGGAGCGGACGCGCCTGCGGCTCGACCGGGTAGGGGTCGTCTTCCAGCGGTTTCACCTCCTGCCCGCCCTGTCGGCCGCCGCGAACGTGGCGCTCCCGCTGATCGAACGGGGCGTCGCGAAGCGCCGCCGGCAGGAGCGGGCGAGCCAACTGCTCGAAACTGTCGGGTTGGCCGACCGGGAGACGCACCGACCCGGAGCCTTGAGCGGCGGCGAACAACAGCGCGTCGCCGTCGCACGGGCGCTCGCGACCGACCCCGGCCTGGTCGTCGCGGACGAGCCGACCGGGGAACTCGACTCCGACACCGGCGCCCGGGTGATCGAACTGTTCGCCGACCTCGCGGACGACCGTGGCGTCGTCGTCGCCTCACACGACGACCAGGTGCTGTCAGGGGCCGACCGCGTGGTGCGGCTCCGTGACGGGGCGCGCGTCGCGTAGCGATGTGGGGGACCCGAACCGCGTCGCTTCTCCGACTCGGCGGGCGACGCCTCCTCGGCCGTCTCAGGGGGGAGGCGCCCGCCGGCGTCGTCCTCGCCGTCTGCGGGGTTGCGGTCACGGTCGCGTTCGTCGTTGCGATCACGGGGCTCTCTCTGGGGCTCGCGTCGCAGACGACCGTACAGAGCGACGACGTCGACTTCTGGGTGGTTCCCGAGTCGGGGAGCTCCACCCTCGTCGCCGACACCGACGGACCCCGGCTCGGCGCGGTCCACGATGTGAGCGCGCGGGTCGCCGCCGACGACCGCGTGACCTACGCCACCCCGGTCCTGCTCGGCCTGCTGAACGTCACCAACCCCGCGACCGACGACTCGGCGTACGTCCTGCTGGTCGGGGTGATCCCGCCCCCCGACGGGGCGACCACCCAGGTGTTCGGCCTGTCGACGGCCCCGCTCGCGCCGGGGGACCCCCACTACGCGAACGGTGACTACGACGGCCGCTGGACCGGGGAGCTCGTCGTCAGCGACGGCGCCGCGGGGCTGCTGAACGCGTCGAACGGAAGCCGGCTCACGACGGCCGGCCGGGAGTTCACCGTCCAGCGGGTCGAGGGCGGCGGTCCGACGACCGGCGCCGGAACCGTGCCGGTCGCGCTCGGGCACCTCGCGGAGGTCCAGGCGGTGGCGGGTGCGACCGACGGCGACCAGGCCGATCAGCTGCTGGTGGCGACCACCGACGCGGGGGTCAGGCCGGTGCTCGAGGGACTGTACCCGTCGACGGATGTCGTGACGCGGTCGGGGCTGGGGGCGGCGCAGGTCTCACAGTCCGGGCTGCCACGCGCCCTCGCAGCGGCGGCGTTCGTCGTCGCACTCGCCGTCGGGGGGTTGCTGGTCGCGACGTTGATGGGGCTCGAAGTCACGGGGGACCGGCGCGCGCTGGCGACGCTCGGAGCGCTCGGCTTCTCGACGCGGTCGCGGGCGACCGTCGTGGCCGGGGAGACGATCACGCTGACGCTCCTCGGTGGGCTCGTCGGCGTCGCCGTCGGGGCCGTGCTGGTCCGCGTGATCAACGCGCTCAGCACACGGTTTCTGGGCGTCGCCGAACTGGCGTCGTTCCCCCCGATCCTCGCCGGGTACGGCGTCGTGATTACGGTGCTCATCGGGCTCCTCGCCGCGCCGTACCCCGTCTGGCTGAGCATCCGCACCGATCCCGTCGAGGTGATGTCGGGATGAGCGACACGGACCCGGGGAAATCCGTCGGTCGTCCCGGGAGCGACCCGGGCGACGGTCGCGGACGCGGTCCGGCCGCCGCGAACCGGGCCCGTGGGGCTGTCGAGGTCGCCGTCGCGCAGTTGCGCCACGACGGGGCCCGAACGGGGCTGATGATCGCGGGGATCGCGCTCGCCGTGCTTTCGGCGACGCTGCTCGGGAGTTTGGGCGTCGGCGTCGTCGAAACCGGGAGCGAGAAGTTCGCCGCGGCCGACCGCGACCTGTGGGTGACCGGCGGCGCAATCGAGGTGACACCGGGGGAGATCGGCGGGATACGAAACGGCGTCGTCGACGCCCACGATCTCGCGGCGGAACTCGAACGACGCGACGGGATCCAAACCGCCGTGCCGATCGCGTTCCAGTCGGTGTACGTCGCAAACGAGTCCGGCGAGTTCGTCACCTACGTCGGGACCGGCGGTCCGGCGGGACCGAACGCCGTCACCCTGCGCGCGGGGAGCGGGTTCACCCGCGGGGACGTTCACTACGCCAACGGGACCTACCAGGGACCGATGACCCGAGAGGTGGTCGTCGATCCGGCGACGGCCGAACGGTTCGACGTGTCGGTGAACGACACGCTGTACATCGGGGGCAGCATCGCGGAGGCACGGGAACGCCCGTTCCGCGTCGTCGGCGTTTCACGCACGTACACGCGGTTCCTGAGGTCGCCGACGGTGACCGTGCCCCTGAGCGAACTCCAGGAACTGACCGGCGGGACCGACGCCGACCGCGCGACGTTCGTCACCGTGGCGCTCGCGGAGGGGGTCAGCGCCGACCGGATGCGGCAGGAACTCGAACAAGACTACCCGGCGTACGAGGTCCGGACGAACCGCGAACAGCTGCGCGCGACGCTCCGACAGCAGGCCGTGGTGATCGCGAGCGGTGTCAGCCTGACCGTGCTCGCGGCGGTGGCGGGGGTGGCGCTGACCGTCAACCTCCTGTTTAGTGCCGTTCACCGGCAACGGGCGGAGTTCGCCGCGCTCGTGGCGGTCGGCGTCGGGCCGCGGACGCTCGCCGGCGTGGTCAGCATCCAGGCGATCGTACTCGGCGGACTCGGTGGGGTGGTGGGCGTCGGCCTCACCCTGCCCGCCGCGGCGGCTCTGAACCGCCTGGCGCTCGCTGTCGTCGGGTTCGAGGGACTCGTCCGGACCCCACCGTCCGTTCTTGCCGCCGGATTCGCGATTGCCGTCCTGACCAGCCTCGTCGCCGGCCTCGCCGCCAGTCTCCGAGTGGCGCGACTGCGGCCGCTCGCGCACCTGTCCCGGTAGCCCCGGTGACCACCGCGGGCGGCATACCGGACCGCCCCAAAATTATATATGATAATTGGACCCAAGCCTATTTATATAATGAAAACGAATCCCGAATATGGATGATCCCTCAGGGCTAGCAGAGCACGCCTACGATGTGGGACACATTATTGTCCTGTTCGTCGTGTACGTCGTCGCGCTCGGGTTCGGAACGGCCTTTGCCGCGCTGCGCCGAGGCTACGGACGGGCCCGGGCGGCGGGCGGCAGCGTCGTTAACGGGGTCGGGCGGGCGGGAGCGGGGCTCAGGCGGAACTGATCCCCTGTCCGAACCCGCTTCTCGCTGTCGGCCCTGACGCCGTCGCTCGTTGCTATCGACAGACGTTGCGAATCCGGATCCGACGGCCGAGAGCAGTTGTCGACGCTGATTACGTACACGACTTCGTCGTCGGCGTTCG
Source organism: Halobellus ruber (assembly GCF_014212355.1). Classification (NCBI taxonomy): domain Archaea; kingdom Methanobacteriati; phylum Methanobacteriota; class Halobacteria; order Halobacteriales; family Haloferacaceae; genus Halobellus; species Halobellus ruber. Next base: position 280,700 of record NZ_JACKXD010000003.1, on the reverse strand, counting down.
AGATGAACTCCACCACGCGATCGGTCACGGCGTCCCGGCCGGTCACCGTCCAGACGCCTCGCTGTTCCGTGATGCGACTCGTGGTATCGAGCGCATCGAGCGCGTCCGTCAGAACATCCACGCGGTGGCTGTATTCCTGTTCGAGGTGTCGGCCGGCCGTCTCCGTTGAAATCGCCCAATATCGTTTGGGGCTCGACCGTTTCACGTCGACCAATCCGCGGTTTTGGAGTTCGCTGGCCGCATCGTAGACGCGCGTTCGGGGAACGTCGGCGACTTCACTCACGGCCTGCGCAGTCCCCTCGCCGAGGCTAACGAGGGCGACGAACGTTCGAGCGGCGTAGGTACTGATACTGTCGGCTATCGTCGCGTGACGGATTTCGACACCCCGGGGTGTCGAAAATCTTCACGTAGTTATAGCCAACAGTATGAGACCGAGCGCTTTGAGCTGTGTGACGGCCGTAGACCGTGCTTGGTCGGATGGGTCGTCGGACATCACCTCGTCACCAGTCCCGTGAAAACCACCTGGTGTGGTGGTTTGTGGCGTGTAGCGACAGAGAGGTTGGGACCAAATCTGTTGTCACACGCCACGCTACGATCCGTGCTGCCGGTATAAAGAGGTGTTGTGAGTAACTGAGTGAACACTGACGGAGTACCGGTTTTGTTGGACCCGTACCCTCCCGATTCGGCGTGTCTTTATGATTGTACGTGTTACATCGTCATATCTCAGTCCGGTGAATTAACCAACCGGGGACCGAACGGGACAGTAGCGGTTGAGGTTGGGACCAATGGACGATAGTTCAAATCAAGACCAAGCGATCGAACTGCTCAAGGAACTCGGACTCAAGGAGTACGAGGCCAGGTCGTTCGTGGCGCTCACACGCCGCGAGCGCGGGACAGCAAAGGACATCAGCGAGACCTCCGAGGTCCCCCGGACGCGTGTCTACGACGCGATTCGCGTACTGGAATCGAAGGGACTGGTCGAGACCCAACACTCGAACCCGCAGGTGTTTCGGGCGGTCTCCATCGACGAGGCTGTCAACACCCTCCAGTCGGAGTACGTCGAGCGGACCGAGTCACTCCGGAGCGCTCTCAGTGGACTCGACCCGGCTGACGACGAACGGACGACGGAAGCGACCCACGAAGTATGGGCGCTGAGTGGTAACCAGGGGATCACAAGTCGAACGCAACAGTTGATCGAGGGGGCGACCGAAGAGGTGGTTCTCGTGATCGGGCACCAGAGTGTTTTCACCGACCGACTGGCCGAGCAGTTGCGGACGGGCCAGGAGCGCGGTGTGAACCTCCTCATTGGAACAGCCGATGAAGACCTCCGAGCCGAGGTTCAGGATACTCTCCCGGACGTCGATGTGTTCACGTCGGGCTTGGACTGGTTGAGTCGATCGACGCTCCCGTCGGACAACACGGAGATCAGTCGGCTGTTGCTGGCCGACCGCGAGACGATCCTAGTGAGCTCCTTCACCGAAACCGGAGAGGACGGTCGCGAACACGAACAGGGGGTGTTCGGCCGTGGGTTCGACAACGGGCTCGTTACGATCGTTCGACGACTGATGGCCACGGGACTGCCGGTGGCGGATGATCCGGGGGACGGCGACGCCTGAATCCCGCCGGACGCAACGCCACAGGATTCGCTGAGAACGACTGAGGCGTCTCCGATGGCACCGACTGCCGCGTCCCGACGCGACGTGTTCCAATCGAGAGCGACGACACAGCAGCTCGATCGGCCGGCCTACGACTCGACGCCACCGTACGACCAGGGTTCACCGACGGCGCTCACTGAGGATGTCCGGACCGTCTCGGGAATCCGGTTCGAACACAGCGCTCACAACCCGGTCGAGCGGCTCGTCCGTCAGTATTCACTGTCCTACGTGGAGTTCATACTGTCGGCTGTAGTCCCGTGACGGACTTCGACACCTCGGGGTGTCGAAAATCTTCACGTAGTTATACCCAACAGTATCAGCCCCCACGATCAGTACTCCGGTCCGACCCGGTAGGAGATGCCACCGCTTTTCAGAACGCTCCCGCTGAAAGGGCCACGAAACAGCGTTCGTCGAACATCCCCGGCAGCACTCCGAGCCCCGTCGGTCGCTGGGGTTCGATTCCGGTCCCGACCAGCCGACACTCCGGCGCAGTTGGACCAAGCGCTTCAGCGCCGATCTCCGTGAGACAATCGAGAGAACGGCTCGGATGCCCCTCATCAACGCACAGAACGCCGGTGTTGCGGTTCCTCGTGACCCGGAACGGAGGCTTCGGTACTGTGACGGCGAGTCCGGGGAGACCGGACTGTCCCGGAAGAAGCAGCGAAGATCAGCACTCACTGTACTAATATAGTAGCGTTTGCAACTGGTTGCACATCAGATCGCACGCCGTCGTGCGATCGAGTGAGCGAAGACTTGCAAACGCTACCATAACAACCCTATATGACATTCCTAATACTGCCAAATTCGACGGATTTGACGGCTGTAAAACCATATACGCAGACGTGAATCAAGTACCGCTACATCCTCTTTCTGTTGTTGAGGCTACTCCCGCGATGGAGGGGGCAGTACGCGTATCTCACCGGTATTCCGAAATCCACTGGGATGGCACGTAGTACCCGCTTCGTCGGTCTGTGTTGACAGTCACGCACCGGCAGTTGGCGCATCAATCTTTCCAGCACCGGTCGCAGCTAACACCACTACTGGCCGGCCCGACAACGGTCACGTCTGTGAGACCGATCTCGATCCGGACGTGGCACTCGGTAGGCGGCGACCGGGCACCGACGACCCCGGCCGGGGGCTGACGCCGACTACCCCCTGAGGGCCTCGACCGGCAGTTCGTTCGCGGCCTTCCAGGCGGGATACAGCCCGCTCAGGACGCTCGCGACGACCGCAAACCCGAAGCCGTACCCGAGATACCGGAGGCTCTCCCACGCGAACACGAGGGTCGGGTCCCCGGTCAGCATCTCGAAGATCACGAGCCCGGTGCCGAGCGACGCGGCGGCACCGACGACACCGCCGATCAGTCCGAGGAACGTCGCTTCCGCGAGGATCATCCGGAGGACCTCTCCACGACGGATCCCGACCGCACGGAGCACGCCGATCTCGCCGCGGCGTTCGATCGTGCTCATCAGCATCACGTTGAGGATGGCAACGCTCGCGACGACCAGCGAGATGGCGCCGATACCGAGCAGCGCGAGGTTGAGGGTGTTGAAGAACGAATCGATGTTCTCCTGGATGTTCGCGAAGTTCGTGACGCTCACTTCCTCGTCGTCCTCGGTGTTGAACCGGGTTTCGAGCGTTGAAGCGATCGCCTGCGCACGGTCGCCGTTGGCCGCGACGACGGTCACTTCGTCGTAGTGTTCCTCCTCGTCGAGTGCGGAAAGCGGGACGACGAGTTCGCTTCCCCCGCCGAAGCCGCTGCTGGACTCGATCAACCCCTGGACGCGGTAGAGTCGCCCGTCGTAGGTCACCGGGTCACCGAGTTCGATCCCCAGCCGTCGCGCCGTCTCGTTGGTGAGGAGTGCCCCGGAACGCAGTCGTTCCGGGGACTCGCCCGCGGAGGCGGTGTACAGCGCGGCGGCGTTCGTGACGCCGACGACGTTGACGAACGCCTCCTCGCCGTCGCGGGACGACAGCGTCGTACTGTTGGTCTTCTGTGGCACGACCGGGGCGTCGGTGACGATACCCCGGATGGCGTCGACCTGGTCGTCGGTCACGCCGTCCGTCTCGCTGTCCGCCCCCGACCTGACTGTCACGTCGCTCCCGAGGCTACCCAGATCGGACGTCGCCTGCTCCTGGAGTGCGACGCCGGCGATCCCGAGCGACGCGATCGCCACGACGCCGATGACGATCCCGAGCGTCGCGAGCGCGGTCCGGATCCGGTTCCGCCCGAGGTTGCGCCACGCCATCCGGAGGCTCGGGAACCGCCACAGGAGGTCCGAACGGCTCACTGTATCACCCCGTCGACGAGGCGGACGACCCGGTCGGCGTACTCGACCAGTTGCTCGTCGTGTGTGACCGCGACGATCGCGATGTTCTCCTCCTCCTTGAGCCGAGTCAGTTCGTCGAGGATGGTCCGCCCGGTGTCCTGATCCAGGTTGCCGGTCGGCTCGTCGGCGAGGACGATGTCGGGTTCGTTGACCAGCGCCCGGGCGATCGCGACCCGCTGTTTCTGCCCGCCCGACAGCTCCTCGGGCGTGTGCGCAAGCCGGTCGCCGAGACCGACCCGGTCGAGGAGGTCGGCCGCGCGGTCTGATCGATCCCGTGTGGTGTCCCACAACGACGGGAGCTCGACGTTCTCGACTGCGGTGAGCATCGGCAGCAGGTGAAACGCCTGAAAGACGAACCCGATCTCCGAGCGGCGTTCCTCGGTCAGTTCGTCCTCGGAGAACGCCGTCACGTTCCGGCCATCGAGTCTGACGGTCCCCTCCGAGGGCGTATCCAGGAGTCCCACCAGGTTCAGCATCGTGCTCTTGCCGGAGCCGGAGGGCCCGATCACCGTCACCATCTCGCCGCGTGCCGCCGCGAAGTCGACGCCTGCAAGCGCCTCGATAGTCTCGCCGCCGGTCCGGTAGCGCTTGACGACGCCGTCGAGTCGGACGACCGTCATCAGCTTCGCCGTCGGTAGATCACGAGTCCGACAATCACGCCGAGGATCACGACCGCGCCCCCGACGAGTGCAAGCGGCGGACCGCCGGACCCTCTCGGGTCGTTCATCCCTCCCGGGGCGGGTTCGTTTTCGACCCCGACAGCTCGGGCGGACGGGGCCCCGGCGGCCGACAGATCCACCCGCTGTGTCGTCGTCACCCGCTCGTTGTCCACGAGATACGTGATCTCGACCGGAACCGAGGAGGCGTTCTCCGTCCGGGCAGTCAGCTCGAAAGTCGCGAACTCGCTGGCTTCGACGGCACCGACGAAGTACTCGCCGGACGGCGGCGTGGGCGAGACCCCAGGCGCGTCACCGACCCGAACCAACACCGAGTCAGCGTCGGTGCCGCCGAGGTTGGCCGCATCGCCCTGAATCATCACGCCGGTGCCCGTCCGGGACACTTCGATCGCGGTGAGTCGGACCCGACCGGGGACCGGCGTCTCGTCGTCGACGTCGACAGCGAGGGTGGTGGTGTGATTCCCGCCGGCAGCCGCATACGTCGCGGTGAAAGTCACCGAGTCGGCATCGACAGCGTCGGTGTCGAACGCCGTCGTACCGCTTGCCTCGGGGGGGAGTTCTTGGAGGAAGTTCCGATCGACGACGGTCCCGTTCGCGACCGCAGCGATCTCGACGTTCGAGAGGTTGGTGTTGCCGTAGTTCGTCAGCGATATCCGGGTCACTCCGGTGTCGTTCGTCGGCGTGCTTGCAGCGAGATCCGCCCGGACCGTCGGTTCCGTCACGTCGATATAAATCGGGTACGTGTAACTGTGGTAGCTCCCGTCCTCGTCGCGAACGCCCACGTTGAGTTCGAGCCGCTTCTGTCCCGGCGTGTCGAAGGTCGTCGAGATCGGTACCGACAGGCTGCCGCCCGGGGCGACGGACCCGACGTTTTCCACGCGGGCGAACTCCTGTAGTGTCCCGGGCTTCCGGACGTAGAGGTCGGTCACGTCGACCGTCGTGTCACTGTTCTGTAAGTTGGCGATCGTGGCGTCGATCGTCACCTGTTCGCCGGTGTTCGGGTCGTCGGGCGTCACCACCACCGACGACAGCTGTATGGCCGGATCAGCGGCCGTGACTGCGGCGACACCCGACCCGCTGAGCACCACCAACAAAGCAATCACCACTCGTGGGAGGGGGGACCAACGCATTGTCGACAACGTAGTCGCTTCGGCCTGTTAAGCGCTCAGTAGACTGATATTTCGATTTCAGTCTTCCGTCGGATCGACGGTCGATGCGGATCGCGCCTCCGGGGTAGCCGTCGGAACAGACGCCCCCTCCGGAACGCCGACAGAGGAGTTGAATGCTGGACCCGACGACGGCATCGCTCCGCGAAGCCGTTCAGGAATCGGGTGAGCGACCGGCACGATCCGGGGACGCTTCACGGAACGGCGCGGCCGTGTTCCGAAGAGCACCACACTACCGTCCGTCGCAGGCGGCGGAGACTCTCACGCAGATATTAGTCATCGGTATGGCTTTGTGTTCGGTGTGTCTTCTCCGGCGTATGTCAAGTCCGGGCCCCGGGGACGCACCGGGAAGGAGTTCGGCTCCCACGGCCGAAATCGATCTCGATTGGTTGAGCCTCGAGGACGGCGAGTCGATCCAGTGGGCGAGCACGCCGCACAAGTACAGTCTCGTCCCCGCGTTCGTGTTCGGGATCCCCCTGTCGCTCGTTCTCATCGGGATTCCGCTTCTCGTGGGGTCGTACCTGCAGTACACGAACACGAACTACGTCGTCACGAACCGGGGGCTCTACAGCAAACGCGGGATCCTCTCCAGGGACGTCCAGCAGATCGGGTTCGACAAGGTACAGAACATCTCCTACTCGCAGTCGGCGCTGGGGTCGTCGTTCGGCTACGGCTCCGTCGAGATCAGTACGGCCGGCGGGTCGGGCGTCGAACTCGAGTTCCGGAGTATCCCGGATCCGGCCTCGGTACAGGAGCTGATCGCCGGAGAGATCGACAATCGACAGGGGCGCGACTCGGAGTCGGCCACCACGACGGACGACGTCTTAGACGAGATCCTCGAGGAGCTGCGTGTCATCCGCCGGGCGGTGACCCACGACGACGAGAACCACCCGGAGGGGGCGCGGACTGCCGGCCCGGCCGGCGGCGGGACCGAAGCGCAGCCCTCGGCCGACGAGGAATGAGCGACGAGTGGTGGTTTCGGGACGGCGACGAGCGGGTCGTCTGGCGGGGACAGCCGCGGCTGTCGGCTGCGCTGGGCGGCGTTGGTGCTGGGGTTGTCGTCTGCGCCCTCGCGATCGGTGCTGCGGTCACCGTGGATCCACGGATAGCTCTCGGCTGCGCGTTCGGAGTCGGGATCGCCGTTTGGGCCGTATTGCGGGTCCGACGGACCGCGTACGTGCTCACCACGCGGGCACTGTGGCTGAAACGTGGCGTGCTCGGACACACCGTCCGGCGGGTCGGGCTTTCCAAGGTCCAGAACACGGCCTACGCACAGTCGGCTACGGGGTCACTCTTCGGCTACGGGACGGTCACTGTCGACGTTGCCGGCGGGGATGACCTCCGGCTTCGCCGGGTCGAGGATCCCCGGACACTACAGGAGGCGATCGCCGAGCGAGCCGGGAGGTCCGACGGAACCGTCCCGGGGTCGACCGAACAGTGGCAGTCGGTGCTGGGACTGCTCCGTGAGATCCGAACTGCGGTCGAGTGATCAGAACGACGTTCGTGGCGTTTGAAAGCGAAGTTACTCACTGTGTGCGCCGCCGAGTCGCGGGCGAGTGTTTGTACACAGGCCGATACGTTCGCAGCTATGCGGCCAGTCCGTGCAGTAAAGCGGGTCCCGGGTACGACGGTCCTCGTCCTCGGTACCCTCCGCGCCGGACGTCTCTGGCGCCAGCAGGAGCCCCCCGGCGAATCCCCCTTCCCGAACGCGTTCGATCCGGCCAGTTCACGGGAGGCCGTACTCGAGGCGGTCAGTCAGTTCATCGACTCCGGCGACCCGGGGAACGGAACGGATGCGCCCGACGGCAACGAAACCACGATGCCGCCGTCGGAGACGCCGAGTACCGAAACGACGACATCGCGGGGAAACGAGTCGACGTGAGCCGGTCACGCCGATAGCGTCACGAGCAGCGATGCGGACGTGTCCGGAACTCCCCCCGGGGAGTTTCGTGAGTTCGTGCGTCGCCGTCACGGCGGGAGTGCTCCCGGAAGTCCCGAGGACCTATCTTCTCCCCCCGACGAGTCGGCCGTATGAGCGAATCGGATCGCAGCCAGCCGAGCGACACGATGCGGGAGCGGGTCGACGAGAACCGGGTAAAGCTGTGGGTGCTGCTGGGAGCGAACCGGTGGGTGCTCACGGGAATCATCATCGGGGCGATGTTCGTCGCGCTCGTGGTTTTAGGGAGCCTCGATCCCGCGCCGCTCCGAGCAGCGATGGGTAGCAAAGATCCCGTCGAGACGACGTTTCAAGGGTTTCTCACGGCCATTATCACCGGCGTGACGCTCGTCGTGACCCTGAATCAGCTGGTGCTCTCACAGGAACTCGGCGCGGTCGGCGACCAGCGCGAACGGATGGAGGAGGCGATGACGTTCCGCCGGGACGTCGAGGGCGCAATCGACAGCCCCGCGGCCCCGCCGGAGCCAGCGGCGTTCCTCCGGGCGATCGTCGACGCGACCGCGGCGAGTGCGGACCGGCTCGCGGCCCTCGTCGGGGAGAGCGGCGACGACGAGCTCCGCGAACGAACGACCAACCTCGTCAACAGCATCAGGGGAAACGCGGACGCGGTCGACGATCGGCTCGAAGGGGCGGAGTTCGGAACGTTCGAGGTGCTTTTCGCCGCGTTGAACTACAACTACTCCTGGAAGCTCTACGAAGCGCGTCGGCTCCGCAATCGCCACGCGGACGCGCTGTCCGAGGAGGCGCAGGCGGCGTTCGACGAGTTGGCCGAGGCGCTGCGGTTCTTCGGCCCGGCCCGGGAGCATTTCAAGACGCTGTACTTCCAGTGGGAGCTGGTGAATCTCTCGCGGGTCATCCTGTATGCGGCGGTTCCGGCGCTTCTCGTGTCGATCAGCATGATCCTGTTCGTCGACAATCCCGACACCATCCCCGGTGCGACCCTCGCGGTCGACAACCTGGTGTGGGTCGCCAGTGCCGCGGTCGCGGTTGCCCTCCTCCCGTTCGTGCTGTTGCTCTCGTACGTACTCAGGATCGCAACCGTCGCGAAACGGACGCTCGCAATGGGGCCGTTCGTGCTCCGGGCATCCGAACGCACCGGCGATGTCGAGTGGGAACGCTGATACGACCGGCCCCATCCGTCGGTTCGGGATCGGTCCCGAGCGGGGGGCGTGCGGTCGTGCGTGACATCGTCCAGCATCGGTGCCTTCCGCGCCTCGCCGACGCGGAAGCGATCGATTATTAACCAACAGCTTCCCGGAGAGAACCGAAAGTGTTGGTTAAGACGAAGGAATTCGGAAACGGCCCACGCCCTCGGGAGGGAATGGACGCCCGAAGCGTCGAAGCTGAAGCGGCCGAATCCCATCAGGCGTGGGATACTTCCATATCCGCGTCGGAGTGGGTAGAGACACACCCCGCTATCGATGTGTCCGTCACGAGAGCAGCAACGTCGGCAAGGCCGTATCGGGCGCATCGACGGGCACGATCAGTGTAGTTGGTGGCGCCTCCCGGACCGTACTCTACGTGCAGTTGTGTCGAATATGCCGTCCGAGCGACGTAAGTCGGATGATGCTTTCGGTTGGAAGACACGAGTCGGTTCCAGCAGTCCACGGGGTGCCGGAGGATCAGTCGAGCCAGCAGACACTAACGTCTCGGGGACGAGATTCCCACGATGCGAACGTCCACAGTCGTCATCGCCTTCGGGGCCGTACTGTTCGTGATCCCCTTCCCGGGAACGTTCATCCTCGGCGGGGTAGTGGCTCTCGTCGGTGCACTCCTACGGTGGTTTGACATCTGATCCGGCCCCGAACGTGCCGTGAGTGTAGACCTCGGTCGTTTCAGGACCGATCGGCCTCGTGACGGGTCAGGTCCGAGAAGCGGTAGAGACGGACGCCTCTCGGAGGGCCGGGGAAGACAGACACCCCTCTATCGAAGTGTAACGCTCGGGATCTCCGATCCGTCCGACGCCCCGCTCGGGTTCTCTCGGGCTACAGCCGGTCACGCCCGGCGACCGACGAACCGACAGCCCCGAAGACTCACAGACGGACCCTTTGTCGGTGTGTTCGTCCTCGACGCTGCCGACCACACACCCCCATCGAAGTGTAGCGACCCCGCCGCGTTCCTACCGGTCGGGACTGACCGGCCCCTTGTACTTCGAGGTTACCGTATCGCCCTCCCGCCACTGCCAGTAGTAGTAGCGGTTGTCGTTGATCTCCTTGATCGTGATCGTGGCCTTCGACGGCACGTCGTCCGGTCGTTCCTCGACGTCGTCCTCGCTGGATCCTCCCTCCGGACGGGCCTCGCAAGCTTTGTGCTCCGCCAGCGCCTCGGCGTACCCGGCGACGCTCCGAAGCCGATCGGGATCGTATCCGTCGAGGGCGTCGAGGACGTCTGTCGGTAGCCCCGCCGGCGGTGTCGGTGGCTCGTTGGACATCGGGTTCGGCCCCTCGTTAACCAACGGAACCGCGGTGATCGTAGTTTTGTTGGTTAAGAACTCCCCCGCCCCGGAGCGGACGAAACGTTCGGGAACGACCCGCTGCTGTACCCTGAACCCCCGGGACGGCCTGTTCGACCGCCAGCGGGTCGGGGAGATCATCGCGGGAGGAGCGCGACGATGCGGGCCAGGGAGTTGGAAATCGCGGGACGCTTCAGGTCGCCGACCGACTACGGGATCCCGGAACTCCCCGACTGGCAGGTTTGCCGGCCTTCCCGTGGCGGGGTCGAACTCGCGGACGACGGCGATACGTTCATCCGCGCCGAAGACCCGATACGGTTCGAAGAGAACCACCGATGACAGACGACACCCAACAGCCGGACCCTGACGCATCGACCGCACGCGACGCCCCGGACGTCGTGGTGGTCGGCGGCGGGGTCGCCGGCCTCTCGGCGGCCGTTTTCACCGCCCGCCACGGGTTGGAGACGACCGTCCTCGATTCCGGCGAGTCGATCCTCCGGCGGAACGCCCACCTGGAGAACTTTCCCGGCTTCCCCGCCGGCGTGAACGGCCGGCACCTGCTGGACCTCCTCGGGGAACAGGCCGCGGAAGCGGGCTGTGAGCAGGTGACCGCGACCGTCGCGAGCGTTGGGACGACCGATGGGGGCTTGGTTGTCCACACCGACACCGGCGACCGATACCGCGCGGCGTACGTTGTCGCCGCAACGAAGAACGCGGTCGGCTACCTGGAGGACGTCGACGGCGTGGGCATCATCGACCGCGGCAAGGCGTTCGTCGACACCGACGAACGCGGTCGCACCGGCGTCGATGGCCTCTACGCGGCGGGTCGCCTCGCCGAGAAGCCCCACCAGGCGGCGGTCTGCGCCGGCCACGGAGCCGAAGTCGGCGTCACCATCCTCGAAGACGACGACCGACCGTTCTACCACGACTGGGTGACGCCAGAGGGGTACTTCACCGACCGCGGCCGCGACCTGCCGCCCGGGTGTGAGGAGGTCGACGAGGCCGAGCGGGCCGACCGCGAGGCGCGCTCGCTCGACGTTATGCGCGAGCGGTTCGCCGAGCCCCACCCCGACGACCAGGTCACCCACCCCAGTCTGGGTGAGGACTAACTCCCCGCAACGCGTAGCCGAACCCAGGATGATCGAGGCGACACCCGTCGATATCGGAGCCACCGGCGCCGCTCGGGGGCGGCCGGCAGCCGTGCGACCCCGTCCTCGGGAGGGAAGCCCCGCGGAAGGCGGCAGCCGGCGTCGCCGCAGGCGGTCGCAGGCGCGGGTGTCCATGCCGACCTCCGAACCCGGAGACCGGCCTGCTCCCGGAGCGGACGGCGAGCGTAGCGAGTATCGAACCGACGGCCACCCGGAAGCCGTGTCCGACAGCGTATGAGCGGCACCGCACAGTACCTGCTTGCCGTATACATCCTTGGGCACCGTACCGACCCGCCGATCCGAACCACGGCGGTGGCCGAGGCGCTGGATCGGTCGCCCGCGACGGTCACCGAGACCTTCCAGCGGCTCGACGAGCAGGGGCTCGCCGACCACGAGCCCTACGAGGGAGTCACGCTCACCGAGGCGGGACGCGAGCGTGCCGCGGAGCTCCACGAAACCTACGTGACCGTCTCGTGGTTCTTCCGGAGCGTCCTCGAGTTGGACGATTACGAGGCGGAAGCGATGCAACTGGCCGGGCTCGTGAGCCCGACCGTCGCCGAACGGCTTGCCGCGACGCTGCCCGTCGAGACGGACGCCGCATCACAGAGTGACGCGGAAGTGTCGCCGCCGACGGACGACGACACCCCCTGACCGCGACCGCCACCCGCCCCCGACAAACTCGGATACATCAGGGCCGTGACCCCCAACGACGATCCGATCCACGACTACTGATACTGTTGGCTGTAACTACGTGAAGATTTTCGGCACCCCGGGGTGTCGAAATCCGTCACGCGACGATAGCCGACAGTATGAGAGCGACAGCGAATCCGGCGCGCGCAGCATCAAAGCCCGCCAGCGGTCGTCGGCGCTCACCGAAGACGCTCGGTGTGATCGGCATACCCGGATCGACGTCGGGCAGTCCACCGCCAGGCCAAGAGCGTACTTCCCGTGCACCTCCCACCGAGAGTGAACCGGGGGTGTGGCGTGCGGGTCGTGCGTGACATTACAATCCGAATAATCAACCCAAAATATCAAAAATCTTAGTATTGTACAAGACGAATATTAGGCAACTAAACCGGGACGTATCTGCCTGCGGGCCGATCACATCTTCACCGCGAGACCAGGGATCGTACCGCCGTGTCGTCGTCGCCTCCCGTTCGAGGCAGTTACGATGGGGTTCTCATTCGACGTCCGATATCGAATATTTGTACGAGTCTATTTGATAAATATATGCGGATACACTATCCGTTCGATCACAAAAATACCAAATATATCAGTGTAATTTACTTCTGATAAATCACGGTTTTCGTCGCCCGGTGACTAGCGTAAATTGAAAGCTATTCAAAAGTAGGATGCGTCGCCGGACACCGTTCGGATTGGACGCGTTTTCGTCCGTGACCGCCGTCCGGGGCTTGTCGGAGGTGGCCTCCCGATCCGCTGGACGGTCGCACTCGGAGGCGTGAGGACGATGTCGACCACCGTGGAGGAACGGTGCGGGTTCCGGGAGCGATAGCACTACACGCGCCGAGCAACTGATTCACGATCGTGTCGGGGCAATCCGGAGCAGAATGAGAGCACCGTAACGACGATGGACGATATTACAGCCACCCTGCGAGTGAAGTCGCCCGATCTGGCGTTGACCGAGACCGTCGCGAACGTCGCGGCCGCGACGGTGAAGCCCGTCTCCGGAGCGGGAACTGCGCCGAACCTGGGCGCGTATTTGTTCTCCGTCCGGACGGACGACTTCGAACGGTTCGAGGCCGCCCTTCGAGGGGATCCGACGATCGAGTCGTTCTCGCGACTCGTTGCGGACGGCCCCGAAGCCGTCTACCGGTTCGAGTACGACCCGGACGCAACGGTGTTTTCGGCCGCCATCGCCGCAGTCGACGGCATTTCGATCGATTGGACCAACGACGGGGCAGCGTGGATCGTTCGCGTCTGGCTGCCCGACCGGGAAGCGTTAGCCTCCCTCTGGGAGTACGCCACCGACCACGACGTCGAGTTCTCGCTGGAGCGGGTGTACGAGCATACCAGCTTCGCCGACTCGCGACCGGAACTCACGGACGATCAGCGGGACGGGTTGCTGCTCGCCTTGGAGATGGGATACTTCGAGGAGCCGCGCGCGGCAACGTTGAGCGACGTCGCCGAGGAGTTGGGGGTCTCCCAACCGGCCGCCGGCGGACTCCTCCGGCGCGGGGTTCGCCGCCTCGTCGAGTCGAGGGTCGCAGTCCGGAGCGAGGACGCGACCGGCGTGTGACTCGGGGCAGAACATAGTGGAGCCGCTCCGGATACGATGCCCCCTCACCGGGTGTTGACCACCCCACCGTCCACCACCAAAGACGCCGCATTGACGTAGCTAGCGAGGTCGCTGGCCAGGAAGAGCGCGGCCTTCGCGATCTCCTCCGGTCGACCCTGGCGGCCCAGCGGGATCGTTTCGAGCCGCTCCTGTCGTTTCTCCTCCTCCAAGTGGTCGTAGTCCTCGACGATCTGTGCGGTCTCGATCATCCCGGGGTGGATCGCGTTCACGCGGATGTCCGGCCCGAGGGCATCAGCGAGCGCGTACGTCATAACCCGCACAGCACCTTTCGAGGCGCAGTAGACGACGTTACTTCGGGTGCCGACGTCGCCGTTGATGCTCGAGAGGTTGATGATGTTGCCGCCGCCCGATTCCTGCATCCTTTCGGCGGCGTACTGCGAGCCGAAGTACGGGCCCTTCGCGTTGACGTCCATCATCGTCCGGTACTCGTCCTCGTCGACCCCGAAGAGGTCCTCGTTGTGGGCGAAGATGCCGGCGTTGTTCACCATCACGTCGATCCCGCCGAACTCGTCGGCCTGGTCGACCGCCGCGCGGAGGTCGTCGTTCGACCTGACGTCACACTCGACATACGCCGCCTGTGACGCCGTTTCCTCGACGATCAGCTCGTGTGTGGGGGTGCCCCCGAGTCGGGGCTCCTCCCGGATGTCCGCGACGACGACGTCCGCCCCGTTGTCGGCGAACGTTCGGGCGATTGCACGGCCGTTGCCGCTCGATGCGCCGGTAACGACGGCTGTGTCTCCGCTGAGTAGATCTGCCATCGTAATCGACTTTCACACCTCACTCATTAATTTTTGGTAAAGTATCCGGAAAGTATCATTTTCGTGGCGGATCGCTCGACCGCGTGAGTGCGACCATACCGACCTCGGTCGTGGTGTATATACACTCCGGCAGCCCCTGTGACGGGTCGCGAGCGCGTCGGCGTCGAACGGCGCTCAGCGCCCAGCCCTCGCAGGGGACTCGAATCGATCAGCGAGAGGGTGAGGAACGGTTTCGACGACGGACCGAGAATGCCATTCCGTCCCACACGCCCCTCGATTACGCATCGACCCCGTACACCGCCTCCCGAATCACATCCAGGTGAGCTCTTCGGGCTCCTTGGTCGGTTCGACGTTCTTCATCGAATCGAAGATCTCCAGGACGTTCTCGGTGAGCGGCTGGGAGTAGAACCCGCCGGCGTCCTTGGTGTTGGCGCTGTACGACGTCTGTGTGAACGTCAACATTGAACCGAAGTACGGTGCCATATACCGACCGAGAATGCCGTGTTCGCCGTGGCTCATCATGATGAACTCCGCATCCAGGTGGCGGTCCATCAGCACACACGCCTGGAACGTATCCAGCAGATCCTCCCAGCTTCTGTCGACGCTCACGAGCTTCACCATATCCGCACCGAGGTCGTCGAAGTCCCGGGCGATCTCCAGGGCCTCCTGTGGCTCGAGGTGCACTCGGGCATGGGTCGACGTCTGGACTTCGGTTCCCATCTCCTGGAACGCCTCGATTTCGGCCTTCTGGCGCTCCCAGGCCTCGGAGTCCCTGGGCGGGGCGGTCTCCTGTGGTGGCCCGTCGCTTGCGAGTGAGTACTCGGCCGCTTCCTCGGAGAACAGTTCGGGACCGGAGGTCGGGTCGTACGTGTCCCCGACGTAGTCGACGGCGTCGGCGCCCGCACGGGAGGCCATCCGGAGGACGTCCTGGCGGTCCTCGTCGGACAGATCGAGCGTCTCACCCGCGAAGTTCCAGCGGTAGTAGATGGCCATCACCGGCTTCGAGGTGCAGTTGAAGATCTGACCCAGATCCTCCTCGTTGAGGTACTCCTCGCGGAGGCCGAACGTCCCGTCGCCCATCAGCGTCACGACGAACGAATTCGCGCCCTTGTGTTCCGACTCCTTGATCACGCTGATGACCTCAGCAGGAGTTGATTCGTAGACGCCGACACACGTGAACGGCTGGGACAGGTCTGTGAAGTTCGGCTGTTCTCGCATACAACGGACGAGAAACTAATATAGTATAAAACTTTTGTCGGATCCCCTGATTCACGCGTCGGTAGCACGGCAAAACACGCCATCGTGAACGGATCACCCCCAGCCTGAGGCCGTCTTCTCATACTGTTGGCTATACCTACGTGACGGTTTTCGACACCCCGGGGTGTCGGAATCCGTCACGGGACGATAGCCGACAGTATCAGTCTGTGGGTAGCTGAACGTCCCGGGCACGTCTGCTCGCATCGACCGGCGGGGCAACTCCGAAAATTCACGACACGTGGAGTTTATATCCGAGTCCGCGGGAGACAAGCTGCTGGAGGGGCCAATCCGTTCTTCCACTCCCGGATGTGGTACCCTGTAGGCGAAATCACGCCGGTGGACGTTGGCGTCTGTGCCCCGGAAGCTAACGGACGTACATATGTTATACCTCGTCCGCGCCCCGAACCGCTACTTCGCGCCTGTTGCGTCGATCAGATCCGTCGGCACGTATGAATTCTACATCTCGTAAATTCCGATCCGGACAGCTACCGTGCCGGATCCGGCACGGTTCATTCGAGACGCGCCTCCAGCTTCTCGATGTGGTCGTTCAGAATGCCGGGGAGCCGCTCTTCGAATCGCCGCTTTTTGGTTCTGTACGTCGGCCCGGCGATACTGATCGCGCCGAGCACGGTGCCGCTCGGTCGCACAGCCACCTGGCCGATCGCGTAGACCCCTTCCTGATCCTCCCCGCGATTGAGGGCGTAGCCGCCGTCACGTATCTCGTCTAACTCACGTTTCAGTTCCTCACGCGAGGTGATCGTCTGATCGGTCTGTGGGGGGAGACCGACTCGGTCGACGATGAAGTCCACCCGCTCTTCGGGGTAGGTGGCGAGGATTGCTTTTCCCGCCGCAGTCGAATGGAGATACATCCGTTCGCCGACTGTGAAGTACATATCCACGTCTGTCGTGGCGTCGACTTCCGGTCTGAGATACCGTCCCACCCCGTTCTCTTCGACGGTGAAGCTCGTCTCGAAGTTGGTCTGTTCGTCGAGTTCGTTGGTGATCTCGATGGCGTGCCGGTAGGCCGGGTCTCTGGTCTTGGCGTGCTCGCCCAGTTTGGCGAGCTTGAGGCTCGGCTGATAGATGTCACCCTCCGCCGTGAGGAACCCACGCCTCCGAAGCGTGTGGAGGTGGTTGCTCGCCGTGCTTTCGGCGATGTCCAGGCGATCCGCGATCTGTGACACGCGTGCGCCTCCCAGTTCGACGACAGCGTCGATTACTTCGAGTGTCACCGAAGAGGATTGCAGCAGTCGACCCGACTCCTGTGTTCGCATAGACGGTTCGTCCGACCGTGAATATAAAAACTTCACGCCTGGTAAACTCTCGTTCGGTCCGCCAAAGTAGCGGCCCCGCTCACCTCCCGGCCCGACGAATGCCGGAACGCGCCTCGCCGATTCGGGGTCGTACTCCTCCTGTGGACTCGGAGGACGGCGGTGACAGAGGATTTATTACGCACGCAAGTGTCGCAGTTGGTATGCGTATTGGTCGGTTCAGCGCGGACGGCGAGGAACGCATCGGCGTCTTCGACGGAGCGGAAGTCGTCGACGTGACGGCACAGTTCGACTCCTTTGCGGAGGCGTTGGCTCACCCGGAGTCAGCAGATACGGCCGGAAAAGAGCGGTTTGCCCACGACGAGGTCTCGTATCTCCCGCCGACCACGGACCGGAGTGCGGTGTTCTGTGCCGCTCTCAACTATCGAAAACACGCCGAGGAGTCCGGCAGGTCCGTCCCCGAGCGGCCGTACCTCTTCACGAAACTGCCGCGATCGCTCGTCGGCCACGAGGCACCGATCCAGTACCACGCGACAGTCACCGAGGAGATCGACTACGAGGGCGAACTCGCGTGTGTGATCGGGGACTCCTGTCGGCACGTCTCGAGTGCGGAGGCGCTGGCCCACGTCGCCGGGTATACCGTCCTGAACGACGTCTCCGCCCGGGATCTCCAACTCTCGTTCAGTTACGAGAACGACGATATGGTCGATTGGTTCGCGGGGAAAGCGATGCAGGCCACGACCCCGATCGGCCCGTTCGTGGTGTGTAACGAGATCGAGGACCCCCAGGACCTCGGGCTCGCCTCGCGAGTGAACGGCACGACGATGCAGGACGAGAGCACGCGAATGATGAGCTACTCGGTTGCCGAACTCGTTGCCTACGTCTCGTCGCTGGTCGAACTGCGACCCGGCGACGTGATCGCCACGGGAACCCCGGAGGGCGTGGGCGTGTTCCAGGACATCAGCCTGGAGCCCGGCGACGACGTCGAGGTCGAAATCGAAGGGATCGGGACGCTCCGTAATACCGTCACCCACGCCGAGTAGCTTCGGGCTGCAACTCACGCGGCGGTGACCCCGAGCCGGCGTTTCCGTGACCAACTTATAAATATCCGGAACGGAAATCCCAGTACTGATGACAGAGAACGTACTACTGACAGGGACTGTTCTCCCGAATTCTGCGGTGGAAAAGGAGATCGTCGAGGACGCTGGCGGGAGTCTTACCACGATCGACGTGTCCTCCACAGCGGAGTTGATCGACGCAGCGACGGACCCGGTGGGCATAATGACGATCGAGACCGACATCGACGAATCGGTTATGGACGCGTTCCCAAATCTGGAGTTCATCTCCGTCCACGGGATCGGCGTCGATATGGTCGATCTGGACGCCGCGACGGAACGCGGGATTCCGGTGTTCAACACCCCACACTACTGTCTCGAGGAGGTCGCGACACACACGTTGAGCCTGATCCTGGCCTGCCAGCGCCGGGTGTGTCAGTTCAACAGCGACGTCAAAGCCGGCGGGTGGGACTACGAATCCGAGGGACCGATCCGCCGGTTGAGTTCCAAGACCGTCGGCGTGGTCGGGTGTGGCGACATCGGCCTGGAGGTCGTGAAACGACTCACCGGCTTCGACGTCGACATCCTCGGCTACGATCCGTACGTCTCCGAGGCGGAACTGAGCCACCACGGGATCCGGAAGGCGGACTTCGAGACCCTCTGTGAGAACTCGGACATCATCACGGTCCACACCCCACTGACCGAATCGACGAGACAGCTGATCGATGCCGCGGCCTTCGAGTCGATGGGGGAGGGGGTTACTCTGGTGAACGCCGCTCGGGGCGAAATCGTCGATCAGGACGCACTCTCCGAGGCAGTCGAGCGTGGGACCGTCGCGTATGCGGGGTTGGACGTTCTACAGGAGGAACCGCCCGAAGACGACCGTCTTTTGAACTTCGATAACGTCGTGGTCACGCCGCACGCGGCGTGGTATTCGGAGGATGCACTGGCGGAGCTCCAGCGCCAGGCTGGCGAGAACGTGGCTGCGTTCATCCGCGGCGAGCGCCCCGACTACGTCGTCAACGAGTCCGTGCTCGAACAGCCCCGGACCGGGCAGTAAGCGACGGGGGACCGGAGCGAACGGACGACCCGGTAGCGATGGCCGGTCAGATCGTGTGGTAGCCGCCGTCGACGTGGATCACCTCGCCCGTCACGTACGATGCGGCATCGGTACACAGATACAGCGCGCTTGCTGCGACCTCAGCGGGATCCCCACCGCGGCCCATCGGTATCGGTTTGATCGTCTCGCCCGCCTGGATCGCTTGGGCCGCAGCGTCGGGGCCGCCCTCGGACAGTTGGGTCGGAACGAATCCCGGGGCAATCGCGTTGACGCGGATGTCCGCCTCGGCGAGTTCCAGCGCGGCTGTACGGGTTATCATCAGGACGGCGCCCTTCGAGGCGTTGTACTCGGGCAGATCGTAGTCCGCCATCGTGGAGTTGATCGACGCCGTATTGAGGATCACGCCGGACGCGTCACGCTCGCGCATGTCCGCCGCGGCGTGTTTGCACCCGAGCAACACCCCGCGGACGTTCACGGCGTGCACGCGATCGATCGACTTCTCGGTGACGTCGAACAGCGGCCCCCGCTCGACGATGCCGGCGTTGTTGACCATCACGTCGACACCACCGTAGTCGCGGGCGGCTTCGACGACCGACCCGACCTGCGTGGAATCGGAGACGTCCGTGCGGATGAACGACGCGGTCCCGCCGCGGTCGACGATGGTCTCGTGTGTCGGGGCCGCATCCTCGTCCCGCGGCGTCTCGTCGACGTCCGCGATCAGAACCGTCGCGCCGGCCGCCCCGAACTGGAGTGCCATCCGGCGGCCGATCCCGGAGGACCCGCCGGTCACGACGACAGTCTCCTCGGAGAAGTCGTACGTGGCGTGTGCCATACTCACCGGATTCCGCCCAGTATGACTTAATTGACAGGGTAGCAATCCGATCGAACGGTCCGGAGAGGCTCCCGGCGGGGAGCTCGGCAGCCCTGTTTGATTGTTTATACTGTTGGCTATAACTACGTGAAGATTTTCGACACCCCGGGGTATCGAAATCCGTCACGGGACGATAGCCGACAGTATCAGTGGCCGGTTGCTGGATCTTCGACACACGGTAGCTCCCGACCACCGAGCGACTAGCAGCGCCGTGACATGTTTGCAGTCGGCAGGTCGCCTTCCGCGTGAAGCGGGAATCGTCTCACCCGTGCGACGGTACCGGGGTTCTATTCACTCCCCGTCCGTGCGGTTCTCCGCGCGAAATATTTGATGGTGTACATATTTATGTTTCTTACATTTTCGGCTTCGCTGCCACACCTGTGCGGTCGGACACGACGGTGTCCCGTCCGACCCATCGACCGGTGCCCCCTCGTGGGCGGCGTGGCTCAATCCGACACGCTGTTTTCTACGCCGTCCTCCAGTGACGGGCAACGCAAAGTATTATACGCGCAAGCGAGCGACATTCGAGGGTATCACACGATGTCGATCATCGCGAAGGTCCACTTTTCGCACCCGAATATGGCACTCGCGACCGTCATCGAGTCGTTCCCCGATGTCGCGATCCGGGTACTCCAGGAGGTCAGCACGGATCCGGTCAGCAACACGTCGTTTTTCATCATCGAGACCGATCGGACCGACGCACTGGAACGAGCGCTCGAAGCGGATCACACCGTCGAGCGTGCCGAACGCGTCTCGCGATACCAGGACTGGCCGGTCTACAGCGTCGAGTTCAGTTCCGAGGCGATGCTTCTGGGCTCGGCCGTGACCGAACACGGCGGGTTTGCGCTCGACGCACAGCAACACGATGGCGGGTGGGTGGAACGCTGGCAACTACCGGATCGGGAGTCGTTTCAGTCAGTCTGGCAGTACGCACTCGACCGGTCGTTCCAGTTCGACATCATCAAGATAAACCAAATCCCTGACAGTAGCGGTTCGAATATGTTCGGGATGACGGACAAACAGCGGGAGACGATCGCGTACGCCTACAACAACGGCTACTTCGGGGACCCCAGCGAGATCACGCTCGAGGAGATCGCGGACGATCTGGGTATTTCGACGACTGCTGTCAGCGGTCGGATCAGACGCGGGATCGAAAAGATGGTGGAATCGACGATTCCGGAGGCGGACGGACAGCAGCGTCTATAGGGGGCTGAAATGATCGTCGATGGGTTCGTGGATCTTCCCTTCCATTCGGAGTGCGTGGAGTTCGTCCAACACGGCACTGATCGGCACCTCCCGGGTCGCTGCCGCCGCCGTAAGCACGCCGACCGGGACCCCATCGTCGTACTCCCCGTCTAACGTTTCGAGCATCGACTCGACGTTCGGCGACGAGGCCGTGACGTCGAGCGCGACCCGTTCCCACTCGATCCCGTGTCCCGTTACCCGTTCGTGGCGTCGATACACCTCGACCGCCTCGTTCGGCTCGGTGACCGGGACGTGGAGGTCACACGCCGGACAGGTCACGATGCCCGCCCGTGGTTCGGCTGTGGACATACTGCGTCCGGTCAGGCGTCGTAGGCTCGCTCCGCCAACTGGTGGAGCCTGTGGACGCTGTGTTCGTTCGGTCCGAGGTGACCCTGTCCCAGCGCCCCGGTTTTGAGCCCCTCGTGTTGGCGCTCGACGATCTCGAAGTCCTCCTCCTGGAGCTGCCGGCTCGTCCGGATGAGCTCCTCCTGATCCTCGCTGAGGTCGTCGTCCGGGAAGTAGTAGTCGGCGACGAGCTGGATCCGGCCCTCGTCGATCGGATCGACGTAGTACGTCCCGTAGCCGTCGGCGGTTCCGTATAGATTGAACGTGAAGTTCGGCCAGAAGTAGTAGAACCGTCCTTCCTCCTCCTCGTGGATGCGCACCTCGTCGTCCAGTTCATCCTCGTATTTGTAGTGCAGGATCCAGTGGTAGTCGTTGACTTCGAGTTCGGAATCACCGATTTCCACCCCGCTGATCCAATCCTGGTGGTTGGCCGCGCAGTGGTCACACTCGGAGTAGTTACTGCCGAACGTCTTCCAGTTGCACTCCACTTCGGAGACGTACCGGCGTGCGAGCTGGTAGTCGCCGATGGGGAGTGCTTCGAGTTCCGTTTTCATCGAGCCGGCCTGCTCGGCGAGCGTGAGGGGCGGTTCCTCGGCGAAGTTGACGAAGACGAGTGGGCCGATCGAGTCGACGGTGACCTCCATCAGGCTGTTTTCCTCCGCGTCCAGCTCCGGGATCGTGTCGTCGTCGATCTCCGGATTCAGCGTCGCCTCCTCGAAGCTTCTGGGCGTGCTGGCGAGGTCACCGTTCAGTTCGTACGCCCACAGATGGTACGGGCAGGTGATCCGGCTCAGGCTTCCGGGATCGGTCATCGGCGTGTCCTCGAGCATCTTCGAGCCGCGGTGGGCACAGACGTTGTAGAACGCTCGAACGTCGCCGTCGTGATCGCGCGTGACGATGATCTGTTTGTCACCGATGCGACGCGTGAAGTACGCCCCGGGCTCCTCGATCGCGGTCCCGTGGCCCGCGTAGACCCAGTATCGTCCGAACACTTTCTGCTTTTCCATCTCGAAGACGTCCGGATCGGTGAAGTACCGGGCCGGGAGCGCGTTCGTCTCGTCGGTTATGTCTGCGCTGACGGCAGCGACCTCGTCACTACCATTGTTCCACCGTGCCATACCATAGATTGACCGTGTAGAACTATGTAGATTCGGTCTATGAGCATAACCCGTTTAAATACTCGGAGCGTGAGCCGGTGGTGGGTGGTACGGAGCCTGGCTGCACCCCGGCTGACGGCTGGAACCGTCGGAACGAGCATCGCACTGCCCGACTCCGAGGGAGTATGAGGCCCACTTCGATACCGCCCATCCGATCGAGCCGGATACCCCCTCTCAGCCCTCACCCGTTCGGCCTGTACCGTCGCCATCCTCCGCAACTGTGGACACGACCAACCGCTCGATGCCACGCCGGAGGAGACCGCCGGCGGCCGGCTGTGAGATCCCGAGCTCGGCGGCGACGTCGTCCAGTGGCGCGGTTCGTGGCTCCTCGAAGTAGCCCATCTCCAGCGCCACGAGCAGGGCCTCCCGCTGTTTCTGCGTCAGGTCCGGCTCGTCGCCGGCGAGACTGGTGTAATCGCCGACACGCTCGAGCGAGAACTCGATCGCCCGATCCGATGCGAACTCGCGGAGGGACGCCAGCGCCTCCCGATTCGGAAGCCAGACGCGAACGATCCACGCCGCCCCGTCGTTCGTCCAGTCGAGGGAGATCCCGTCGGCGTCGGAGATCGCAGCCGAGAAGACGGTCGCGTCCGACGCGTACTCGAACCGATACAGCGCCTCCGTTCCCCGATCGACGATACGCTCGAAGGAATCGATCGTCGGGTCTTCGGTCAACGCGGCCTCGAAGCGATCGAAGTCGTCCGTCTGCACCGTGAACAGGTACGCCCCGAGGTTCGGCACGGTTCCGGCGCCGGCCACCGGTTGCACCGTCGCGGCATCAGCACCCGCGACGGTCCGCGTCAGCGCGAGGTCCGGTGATTCGAGCCGGATGGTCACTGTGATATCGCTCATTGCTATCTATGCGGATCGCTCGTTTTTCTCCCGAAGTAGTGTCGTTACCGACCTGCAATCAATCGTTCGATCGATCGGGGTGGTAGCAATCTCCGTCCTTTCGGGACCGGATGAAAGGGACACGCACCCCGACCATCTCGGCGGTGCCGATCATCCTCCAGGAGACTGCTTCGCGGCGTGTGTTGGTTAAAACCGCTCGATCGCGTAGCACGGAGAAGGCAAAGTACACGTGATCGAAGACCCGGCGGAGGCGTATCCGGGGACGGACGTCAGCGGGCTGGAAAACCCGGATGTTTGATTTCAAAGGCTCTGACGGGCGTATGTCGCTGACTCTCATCGGACGTCTCCCGCCGGAGTCGGTGGCTCGTGAGGCATCAGCACCCCCCTCACGTACTCCTCATTCGGTTGAGAGAACCGTCTTGTTGGTTAATACTTCCTCTCGATTCTCGAAAAGTACGAACGGAATACTATTCACGAATGGCAAAAGCCGAAGCCATCGGTACCAGCCCGTCGACGATCGAACGACGCACGCCGTCGCGGCCCGTCACTCACTCACCGCCACGGACTAACACGCCGACGCTGCCCGCGAGCCGGACCGCCAGACTCTCGAAGTGGGCACTGGCGAAGCCAGCCACCAGCACTGCGCCGACGGTGTTGAACACGAGGTCGTTGACGATATCTGTCGTCCCGTACTGGGCCAGGACCGCCTCGCCGCCGATCAACGTCGCCAGCCCGCCGCTCGCGAACTCCAGAATCTCCCAGGCGACGCCGACTGCGAGCACGAACAGGACGACGAAAGTGGCGCGAAACCCCCGGGTAAACGTGACCGCGGTGGTGTGACGCTCGACGCTCCGGGCCAGCGCGTAGCCGACGCCGGCAACGATGCTCGCCGAGAACGTATGCGTCAGGCTGTCGTACCATCCCAGCGACTCGTAGAGGCCGAGCGCGCCGACCGCGTGCAGCGTCGCCGCGAGCGTGATCCACAGTACGAGGCCGGTGTCCATCGCGTAGTCGTACTCCCGGCGGAACAGTGCCGGGAGCAACGTGATCGCCAGCGGGCCGAGGCTGTTGACCGCAAGCGTCGCGTTGCCCCGAACGAGCGCGACGCCGGCAATCCCGAGCAACAGCAGCTGCAACGTTCGGACGAGGCGTGTGTGTTGGTGGGCGTCGCCGGGGAGGTCGACCCCGGCATCGGTAGTGGCCGTGGTCCCCCCGTCACCGGCCGCCCGGAGCCGGTCGATCCGGTCGGAGAACCGGAAGTACACGTCGAGAAGGACGCCCGCACCGATCCCCGCCGCAGTGGCAACGACCAGGTCCCACATCAGCTCGGTTTTGTCGGTGACGAAGGCCGTCCCAGCAACCGTGTCGGCGGCAAACGTGCCGGCGGCCCACGTGCCGGCCGCGGCCATCGTGGTGATGACGACGAAGACGGCCGCGAACCGGGGCGTCATAGACAGCGACGTGAAGGCGTCCAGCACGACGGCGACCAGCATCGCGAGCGCGGCCGCGGCCACGAACGGGGTCGCCTGTGGGAACGCGCCGGCCGCCCGGACTGCGACCGGAAGGGCGGCGACCGCCAGTAGTTCGGCCGGCACCGTCACCGCCGGGTCCCGCGTTGCGAGCGGGACGACGACGACGACGGCAACGAGCAGGGTCGTGAACAGCGCCCAGTCCGGTTCTCCGGTCACCCGGAACTGTCCGACTGCGGCGACCAACCCGACGGTGATGGCCCACGCAGCGAGCGCGTCGGCCCAGTGGGGCGCCAGCAGTGACCGGAGCGACGACATCGGCGGCGGTAGCTTCCGGGCGATAAAAACGGTATCGTCCCGGTGGGAGGTGGGCCGTAGTAGATCAGCGCCCGCCCCGTTTTGACCAGTAAATTCGATCATCCGTGTGATAAGAGACACGGAGAGTACCTGTGCTTTCAGACGCGGCATAAACCCGACACTCCGGTCGCTACCCCACCGACGCCACTCCAACCGGATATTCAACACCCGGTCGTTGATTTTAATAATCACTCATGATCGGTTATCATTTCAGTGAACTGCTGGAGACGACCCGCACCTACGTCGGACGTATCACGAACCACCAGCAGGTTCGTGACGATCCCGACCAGTGCGGGTTCTCCGCATCAAAACTGTGCAGCGTCGGACGCTACTACATCCGACAGCGGTGGGATGACGACGGTGAGATACCCGACGAAGCCGAACTCAGATCGGAGTTGAAAGGCCACGAACGCTGTAGTGACCTGCATTCTCGGTCGAGTTCGTTCGAGACGGCTTCGCCGTCTCGTGATGCCAATGAGCTTCGCTCATTGATACTGTTGGCTATAAGTACGTGAAGATTTTCGACACCCTGGGGTGTCGAAATCCGTCACGTGACTATAGCCGACAGTATCAGTGGGAGATGCAGCTCACTCCGCGTTGATCCGTTCAACCGGGGTCCCGTCCGCCGGCGGCTGTAGTTCCACAGTATGATTCGTATGTCGGGCGTGGGTCTCCGCCCACCGGCGAGCAGAGCGTTCCTCGAGATACTGCTCGCCGTCCGGGCACTGCCGGCACTCGACGATCCACGGCGTCACGTCATCGGGAAAGTGACCCGTATGCCGTTCGTGATCGAGCGCGAACTGTTCGACAGCCCGGTTCCCAGCGTACAGTTCCTCAAGTTCGTAGTCGAGGTCCCACGCACGGCCACACTGCGTGCACGCGACAGTCGGCACGCCGCTCTCCGACGGGTCTGCAGACGAGTCATCGGTCATACGTCCTGATACCACCCTGGCCACTTCTGCGCTGTCATTGCCACGGCCGCCCACCACCCTGTCGTCGCTGTAACCGGCCGGATCGCTCGTCGGGTTCCCCGGCAGCACTCTCGGGTCGAGTGATTCGGCGCCCGTGAGGGCTCTCCGAACACTAACGGCGAGTACGACTCCACGTCGGCTTCGTCAGCGGCTGCTGTGAGTGCGGCTTGATACTGTCGATCATAAGTACGTGAAGATTTCTCACACCCCAAGGTGTGGAAATCCGTCACACGACTACAGCCGACGGTGTGAGTGACTGTGTCGAGCGATACTGTCGTCATCGTCATCGAGCGGAGGTGAACGGCTGTCGCAAACGTGAGGATATGCAGCGACGGTCTCCTCGTCAGGCGTCCCCGAGTGCCGGTAGTGGGCGGCCGCGGCTTCATACTGTTGGCTATAACTACGTGAAGATTTTCGACACCCCGGGGTGCCGAAATCCGTCACGCGACTATAGCCGACAGTATCAGCACCCGCGACATCAGTTACGGCGTCGCGATCCCGGATCCGGATCGCGACACTGTCGTGAACCGTGTACGCACACCTCGACGCTGTGAGTTCCGACTCCGTCTCCGTCCGGGACATCACGGCGTCCAGCGTGATTTCATTGGGTAATAAGTTCACCTGCAGATGTTTTTAGGGACGTACTGCACGATGGGTACGTTTTTACCAGTGCTCCGACTGGACAGTAGCTATGGCGATCGCGGATGTCGGTGAAATCGAGGCCCCGCCTCTCGAAACCGTCCCGGTCGATGCGCGGATCGGTCGCGTGATCGAGTCGATGCTCTCGCGGAAGTTCTCACAGATGGGGTTGACGCGTGATGGCGAGTTCGTCGGTGTCGTGTCCTTCCAGTCCATCGCCCGTGCGCTGCTCGTGACCGATACCGTGCTGAGCGATCCCGGAGGTGCGAGCGCTCGTGTTGCCGAATTCGCCGTTGAAAACCCGAAAACGGTCCGGAAGGACAACGATATGGAAGATCTATTCGATCTGCTCGGCGACCGGTCGTACGTCCTCGTTCACGATGACAGCGTCGTCGCACGGGACGATGGAACAGTCCCCTATCGCATCATCACTGACTACGACATCCGTGAGTACTGGCGCGAGGCCACCGAACCCTTTCTGCTGATCGAGGAAACCGAACTCAGGATCCGTAGTATCATCCACGCCGTGATGGGCAGTGAGGTTGCGGACGCTCTCGAAGCCGTCAGTGAGGATTCCGATACGCTTCGCCCCGTCACGAAGCTCGAAGACTGTAGTTTCGCCCACTACCGCCGCCTCATCTCCGTTCGCTGGGACGACGGCTTCGACACTTACTTCTCGGAAAAACCGGACTTCATCCGCGAACTGATCGGCCGTCTCAACGAAAACCGGAACCGTCTCTTCCACTTCCGCGTCGACGACCGGAGCGAGCTCGATCAGGACATCATCGACTTCGCCCACGGCTACTTCACCTCATTCACACCCGACACAGCATCACAGCCGGACCCCTCACAGCACAGTACGTAACACCATTAGGCGGACCCTCAGGATCACACGAAGACGCCAGAGTCGTCGATACGGGTTCGTCCGGCCCAGTTCCAATCCGCCGACGAGACGCTCACATAACCCGACTGAGTCGAAACCACCTCCACAGTTTCTACGAGTCCATACAGTCATCCGAGGCCGACGGCCTGCCGGCATCCGGTCGCCGCCGAACACATATCCGTCTCGCTCCCGGATCACCAGGTATGTCATCGGATACCACGGATCAGGACATGACCGAGGTCGCCGACGTCGACGGGCTCCGCGATGCTGGGCGGACGGTCACGATGGCCGCCGGCCGCCCGATCGCGCTGTTTTACCACGAGGGGGAGGTGTACGCCGTCGATAACCGCTGTCCGCATATGGGATTCCCGCTCTCGAAAGGCAGCGTCGAGGACGGCTTACTGACGTGTGACTGGCACCACGCACGGTTCGAACTCGCACGGGGAGACACGCTGGACATCTGGGCCGACGACGTCCAGACCTTTCCGACGCAGGTCCGAGACGGGTCCGTCTACGTCGACCCCGATCCCGACCCCGACGTGCCCCCGGAAACCCACTGGCGAAACAGACTGGCCGACGGTCTGGCGGAGAACCTCTCTTTGGTCACCGCAAAGGCCGTCATCCACCTTGATCACTACGGCGAGGGGTTCACCACGCCGTTGGAGACCGCGGTCGAGTTCGGAACGCAGTACCGCGCAGACGGGTGGGGCCGAGGGCTGACGACGCTCGGCGCGATGGCGAATCTCCACGATGACCTCGCGCACGACGAGAAACTCCGGGCGATGATCGTCGGCGTCACCGAGGTCGCAGACAACTGCGACGGCGAACCGCCGCGGTTCGAGCAGTACGCGCTCGACAACGAGACGCTCTCCAAGTCCCGGCTGAAATCCTGGTTCCGCGACACCTGCGACGTCCGCGACGCCACGGGCGCCGAGCGCTGTCTCCGCACCGCGGCGAACGTGCTTGACCGCGAGGACCTCGTCGAACTCCTCGTTGCCGCCGCCACCGATCACATCTATATGAACAACAGTCACACGATCGATTTCCTCAACAAGGCCATCGAGACCCTGGATCACGTCGGGTGGGACCGCCGGGAACCCGTCCTCGCCACCGTGGTCGACGCCATCGCCGACGCCTCACGCGGCGAAGAAACCAGCGCGTGGACCCGGCCAGTCGACGTGGCCGAACTGTGTTTCGACGCTGCCGCGGACCTGCCCGAACTGATTGCCGCCGGCGCCGACAACGAGTGGGACCGACCCGACGACTTCGTCGAGACGCTGCTATCGAGCGACCCACACGAGATCGACGAGGGACTCCGGGACGCCGTCGCCGCCGGCGCGAGTTCCGAGCAACTCGCCCACGCGGTCGCGGTCGCCGCACTCCGCCGGGTCGCCCACTTCGGCACCGGGAACGAGTTCAGCGACTGGAACACGGTGCACCACACCTTCTCGTTCGCCAACGCCGTCGACAACCTCGCACGCCGCACCGACGCGCCGGCCGTCTACGAGGCCTGCTGGCAAGGCGCGATGTCGGTGTATCTCGACCGGTTCCTGAACCAGCCGCCGGCGACTATCCCCGATCCCGGGGCCGGCGCGGACGGTGATCCGGCCGACCTCCGTGACCGCCTACTGGCGGTCCTCGACGAGCAGGGCGGCGTCGACGAGGCGGCACGGATCGTCGCCGGGCACTTCGACGCCGGCGGCGACCCGACGGCGCTGAAACGGACGCTGGGCGAGGGACTGTTGCGCGAGGACGCCACCTTCCACACCCTGCAGAGCGTCGAAGCTGGCTTCCGACAGTTCGAGGTGGCCGATACCGATCGGGAACGGCGACTCGCGCTGATCGCGCCGGCACGGTATCTGGCCGCGCACTCCCCCACCCGGCGTGAGCGCGAGCAGACAGTCACGATCGCGGAACGACTCTTCGACGGCGAAGCCATCCACGAAGACACCGAGGGGTGAGTCTCACAATCGGCTGCGGCGCTGTCGGGGGTCCTCGGACAGACAGTGCCTCACGCACGCACTCGAGTCCCCCCTCACGCCCGCACTGCGAACACGTGACATCGACACACCACTCTCAGGGCGTCCACGGACGCCTCATCGGTCACACGCCCGTAGATACCCCGGTCGCTTCTGCCGTCCTTCGTCCGACTGCGGTGACCCGCCCCGGCCACAGAATCGCACTCCTCAGCCGGTCGTCATCCGATTCGTACTCTCTCCGGTGATTCGGATCTCGGTACTGTTGACGCGGTCGTACGTCCACGTCAGGCGAACGCGTTGGCGGTCGGTGACGCCGTCGGAATCGCCGTCGCGGGAGATGCTGAACTCGGCTTCGAACAGCCGGACGAACCCGCGCTCGTCGACAACAGCCGTCATCTCATACTCGGTGACTGTATCGGGAAGCCCACCTGGCCGGCCTGTGCCTTCGAGTCGGTAGCGCTCACCGAACTCGTCGCTCTCGGTGGCAGTAACCGTACTCTCGGGGGTCGCAAGATACACCCGAACCATCCTCCCCGGACGGAGAAACGAGACCGCACGCGGCGTCGCCGTCGGCGTCCGGTTGTCGAGTCGGGAGAGCCCCCCACCGTTGTTCGTTACGCTATACTGGTCTGTCCCGTCGAAATACATCGCGCTGAGCAGCGACCGGGTTCCCCCGGCCGGTTCACGGCTCGTCTCGACGACCGCCTGTTCACCCTCGACACGCACATCCACATCATACTGTACCCGCCCAGTAGACCCGGTTTCAGGGGCATAGTAATCGAACCAGATCGTGTACGACGACGTGCCCGCAACAGTCGCTGCGTGTGCCTCCGCCAGCCGGCTCGCGTTGCTGATCCCTGTCTCGCTCACGCCGGGTACGACTGCTGGGGTGCTGACGCCGGTGTCGGTCGGACTCGATCCGGCATCGACCGTCACGGTCCCCGGTCCATCGCCCCCCGGGCTCGTCACTGTCCCGGGCGTGACGGCTGCCTCATCCGGTGTTTCGTCACCGGCGACACCTGGGTTCGTCGGGCCGAAGACTGCCCCCGCTCCGACAGCCACGACGAACGCCGCGAGCAGAACCGTCACCACGGTCTCGGCTTCGAGCCTCTCTACGGCTCGGCGGACTCGGTCCCGCGGCGGGGCCGTCACCGCTTCGGGTGCCGCGCCGAAATGCCGCTCACACAGGTCCGCAGCCACGTCACGCTCGATAGCGTAGCGAAGCATCCCGGTCAGCCCAGCGGCGTCGACGACCCGTGCGTTCAACTCCGCAGCCAGCGTCTCTCCCGCTCGTGGACGCCCCGACGCAACAACCACGTCCACGGGACGCGCCGTCTCGACAGGCGGCGTCCCACCACGCCCCGTGAGGACGTACACCACGCGAGTCTGCTCGTCACGGCGTGCGGTAACGACCGCTCCGTCACGATCAGTCTCGAATCCCCGAGCGGCCCAGAGGTCAGCCACGAACGCCGCGAGGCTCTCGCTACCGAACCCACGCACCCGCGCTTCGAGAACGTCAGGATCCGCCCAGTCCATTGCGCCTCCACTCCTCCTTTGCGATGCGAGCATCAAACGTGTGTCGGGCCAACCGGCCACCGACGCCGTCGACACCGATTCATTCCACTGCCCTGCGGGCGCGAACGGTTCCTGCCGTCGGCACACGAACGGGTACTGATACTGTCGGCTATCGTCCCGTGACGGATTTCGACACTCCGGGGTGTCGAAGGTCTCCACGTAGTTGTAGCCAACAGTATCACTGAACGGCCCCTGGCGGTGCAATGCCGGACCCAAACGCTGCCTGCTATGACACGTAGCGAGCGGAAGCCAACCCCTTCAGGGGTGGGTGTGAGCGACAGCACGGCACGGTAAACCACCACCCTGAACTCGGCTGCAACCCCGATGTTTTATTTGTCGGAGAAAGATTATCGAGGTAAGCAAGTCGGGAAACTTGGAGTTGGATGGGTGTCTCCACCACAATCAAAAAGCGAGCCCGCCCGCACTTGCCACCGCTACGACGAGACTGAAACGGCGGTGAGGCCGATGGCCCGGCCTGCTGGCCGCCCGAGAGAACACGACGGCGGAACCACACTACCGTGGCGACACGGTAGTGGGTTGTCGTGAGCGGATACCTCCGCAAGGGGGCAAAGCAACACCACGACCCCCGTTCAGGGGCTGAAGCGGAACCCACAAACCGGAGTACCACTATCATAGTGGGAATCTTGCCTCCGGGTGCCCGGCGACCCATCGGGGTTGCCCACCGCGCGAGGAATCCCACCCCCTTCAGGGGTGGGAGGAGGTCAAAGCAGACGTACTTTCGCACTGGGACAGCACGAACCCCGTCCTGATTCCGGTTGTAGACGCCATCGACTCGATCAACAACTTCCGTCGCCGCCAGGTCACACTGCTACCCGACGACGCCACCGGGATGCCGACAGTATCAGCGATTCAACGATCGAGTCAGCGTGAATACGAACAGTGCAATGAGGAAGGCCCCGAGGAACGCCTCTGTAGCACTCACGTACCGGACAGCGAGCGTCCCTCGCGGGTTGCTCCCGATGAGGAAGGCCACGAAATTCTGCAGGCTGAACAGGACGTAGTCCCGCGTTCCGCTGCCGCTCGGGAGCGCATTCATCAATTGGTAGATACCGCCGAATGCGAAGACGAGACCGATGGAGACGCCGACTACGTTCCGCGGCCGCTCACCATATCCTGCGACGACGTCCAGCGTCAGGTTGGTCACCCAATCCCACCCGCTCTTGAGGCGTCCGTGGATGGAATCACCCGTCCGGAACTCGTTCGCGTGGCGTTGGCGGCGAAACTTCATTTCTCGGATGAAGAATCGCGCTGCCATCTCGTCTGCCCCGGTCCGGTCGGCACCGTTCTTGGCCTTGAGGTAGGTGTTCTCCAGTTCGCCGGCGGTCGGTCCTCCGGGCTTTTCGCCTTCTAGCTCCTCTTCGGCTCGTTCGGCAAATTCGTGGAGGGTCTCCTGCAAGTCATCTGTCGTCTCTATGTCCTCGAGTTCGACGTCAAACTCGACCGGCGACGCATCTATAGTGGCTGCGAACATTTCGGATATGCTCTCCGTTTCGTGCTCGTTTGCCTCCTCGATCAGAGCCGCGACGTCCTCCATCTCTGAAACGATCTCTCCGTCGGAAATCCCGTCGTCGATATCGACGGCGTCAGTGAGGGTATCGATACGCCAGTCGACGGCGGCGAGGTCGTCACTGTAGGGGCCAAAGTCAAAGCCGTCAAACGTGGTGTTCTCGAAGCGGAAGCGCTCGAACAGGTGGGCGTCGTCGTCGTTCGTCGCGAGCTTGATGTCGCCGAGCGTTGCGTCCGTGAAGTCGTAGACGACGGGGGTATCGGCGGGCAACGTTATCCGACCGCTCTCGGCTGTCACCCCGGAGAGATCGAAGACCCCTGGCTCGGTGAGCGTCGTGTTGTCGAAGTATATACGCTCTGCGGTTCCGTTCAGTTCCACGGTCTCTCCCAGCGTCGAATTCATAAAATTGAGGCTCCAAGCGTCGACATCATCCAGTGAGACCCCTGTGCTGACCGTTATGCCGGTAGCGTGGACGTCGTCCCGGAACGTGGCGGAGCGCCCCTCAATGGCGCCGACCTCGGCGGACGCGAGTAACAGCGAGTCCTCGAAATCCGCGTCCGAGACCTCGAGAGACCCACCCACAGTGCAGTGCGTCATCTCCACTCCTTCGTCGATCTCGACATCTGTCATATCCACTCCCTCCACGATCGTCGCGGTTCCCAAGCTCACATCGCCGGCTACGGATGCCTTCGACAATTCCAGATCCCCCCCTACCGACGCCTCCCTGAGCCACACTCTCCCCTCGCAGTTGAGACGTCTCGCCTCGATATCGCCGTCGACGTCTGCCGAACCGAGGGCCAACTGGCCCTGTACCGAGGCGTCGGTGAGGTCCAGCTCACCGTCGACGGTGAGTTCTGTCAACTCGACACGGTCGCCGAACCGTGCACGCTGAAACGACAGGTCGCCGCGTATCAGGCTATCGTTGGCTACAGACAGGCCCTCGGCGGTGATCCCGTCGACGAACTCCCCTTTGTTCGCTCGGAACTCGCCGACGGAGGCGTCCTCGAGGTTAACCTCGTCCCGGAACGACGCCCCTTCGAAATTACAGGTCCCGATCTCGGTGTTGGCCAACCATAGTATCGAGTCGAACTTGGTGTATGCACAATCAAGCCTATCCTCGATGGACGCGTACCGCAGGTCGATGGGGTAGTTGTCCGGCGGGTGGATGGTCTCGAAGGAGAGGTCTAACGACGACAGGCGCGCCCCGATGAAGGCCTTCGCCTGCTTTCCGGGTTCCTTGAGCGCGGCCACGAATGCGTCGCGAACCTCCTCAGGTTGCTTCGTCGAGACCGGGGCGTGGAAGATACAGTAGTCCCCGTCGTCCCGGGGGTCCCGGGGGCAGGTCCAGTCAATACTCTCGTGCCCGTACGCACAAGCCTCCGCCGGTCGTTCTTGCGGGTCTAGTACCGCCGGGTCGGAGGCATGTGATCCACCCTCGTCATTATCGGCCATTTGTCGGGCTGTGTATTATAAAACAATTAAATCCGATGAAGTGGGAACTGCTGCATACAACGCCCGAGTTGACTGGGACAGTTCCATCAGAACTACAGTAGCATCTGCAAGTCTTCGCTCACTCGATCGCACGACGGCGTGCGATCGGATGTGCAACCAGTTGCAAACGCTACGATAGGCACGTCGATACCACCCAGATTTATGACCGCTGTCGTACAATAATCGCTTGATGCCCTCCAGTGACGACCGCAGCTTCACCGAGAGAGCCGCGGACTTCCTGGATAGTATCGGCCTCGAGGACTTGACCGAGGATTATCGTGAGGAGAACAACGCCGGTGACGACCGACTGGCAGACGCGTTCGACCCGCTTCCCGATGCTCTCGCGGACGTCCCCGAAGTCCACGAAGTGAACAAGGTGAACACGCACCGCGATGGCGACGATATTCTGGTTCCCGTCGTTCCGGTGGTTCTTGAGGACGCGGGCGAACCCGCTATGGACACCGTCTGGGACGTGGTCGGAACCATCCTCGAAGCCATTCATTCGGTCTTCAAAGGGTTCCACGTCCGCCATTACGACGTGCAGTTCGCATACGCCGACGCCAACGAAGAGGACGTCGTCTACCGGCGTATCACCGTCCAGCCGACACTCGTGGAGAGGTACCTCACCGACCCGGGATACACCCTGTCGGACCTGCGCGCCGACGTGAAGGCTGGCGACGACGGTGACGACGGCGTGCCACCCGTCTACTGGCAGCAGTTTGACGCCGAGTCGATGGCGTCGTCGGGCGCGTACGCCGGCGGTGGCGGAGCCGCCGTCGCTTCGGCTTGTGCTGGCGCGAGTGCTGGAGCGGCCGCCTCCTGTGCCGGCGGTGCGGCCGGTGCTGGCGGCGCCGGTGGCGCTGGCGGGTGTTGAACGTCGCCGACCGCGCTTGCCCGGGGTGAACCGACTGGAACCGATTACCATACCCAAGCGCTGTATCGACCGATTCTTGATCACCTGTGGGAACCTTCGTATAACACCCTCATCGCCAGTTGCGGGGGCTACAATCGCATCCACCAGACCGAGGCCGTTCGGGAGTCAGTCGGAGTTGAGGCGACAGTCACGGAACTGAGCATCGAGGCGGACGGCGGGAGGTCCTCGAACCCGGGCGCCGGGTACGAGCCGAACGTCGCGTTCGTATACGGGTACGTCGGACCCGAGTACACCGGAACCGAACTGTACCCGGCGGACATCGAACGGGGCTCCGAGACGCGGTCGACGGGTGCGGAGTACGAACCGGGGGCAGGGACGACCGCGTCCGTCGCGCCGGCTCGCCTCCCGGACGCGCGTCTGCACCCGGGAGACGGGTAGCCGTGGATCGCGGATTCGAGGCGGACGCCGGGGGTGTCGCAGCGAGCAACTGAGTCGATAGTTCCGAAACGCATAGGCGGGCAGTGTGACAACCCTCGGCGTGACGTATGCCCTCCACTGACGACGACATCGCCATCCGGACGACCGACCTGCGGAAGACCTACAACTCAGAGGTCGCCGTCGAACGACTCTCGCTCGCGATCCCGACGGGAACCGTCTACGGCTTTCTCGGCCCGAACGGCGCGGGCAAGACGACCACGATGCGACTCCTTACGGGTCTGACAGGGCCCACGAGCGGATCCGTCCGCGTTCGCGGTGTCGACGTGACCGATCGACGTGCGCTCGCGTCACGTATCGGCTACCTTCCCGAAACGCCACCGCTCTACGAGGAGTTTAGCGCACGGGAACAACTGGAGTACGTGGCTGATCTCCGTGACGTCCCGCAGGACGTCGCCCGCGACCGAATCGACGGGTATCTCGATCGGTTCGATCTGCGTGGCGACGCCGACAAACGGATCGAGGCGTACTCAAAGGGGATGCGGCAGAAAACCGCGTTCGTCCAGAGCGTCCTGCACGATCCGGACGTCCTGTTTCTCGACGAGCCCACCTCGGGACTCGACCCACGCGCTGCCCGGGCCATTCGGAGATCCATCACGGCCTTTGCCGATCGGGGGACCACAGTCTTCCTCTCGACTCACATACTGCCAGTCGTCGAAGCTATTGCCGATGCGGTCGGCGTGTTGTTCGACGGGAGGCTCGTCGCGGAGGGAACCCCGGAAGAGGTACAGAACCGGGCGGAGACGGGTGCGAGCGACTCGTTGGAGGACGCGTTCCTCGCAGTCACAAGCGACCACCGAAGCGACGCACCCCACACCGGAGAATGAGTCTACAACGCGACGTTCGGTACGGCCTCCGAATCGGCCGTGCGGAGTTCGTTCGGAGCCTCCGGGGGTATCTCGGAACCACGCGCCGGCTCATCGGACTGGGGGTTGTGTTGTTGTTCTTCGGCGGGAGTTTGCTGCTGTCGCTCCCGACTGCGTACCTGCTCGGTCGGACTACGCGCTCCGTGACCGCGATTCCGTTCTTCGAGGCCGGTGCAAGCGCGTTCCCACTCGTGCTCGGGTTAGTGGCGATGCTGAGGACACTGGAACGGATCGGGAGCGTCGAAGCCGAGGATCTCGTCCTGACGACAGTCCACCCGCGTGCGGTGGTTCTCGGCCTTATGGCTGCGGAGATCGGGCGGCTGTCCCTGTGGTTCGGCGTGCCGATCGGTGCGCTCGCCGTCGCGTTCGCACTGGGGGCCGGAGCACCGTCACTCGTCCTGACGGGCGGCCTCGTCGCACTACCGCTCGTCTGTTGTGCAGCCGTCTGGGGGTACGCCGCCGGACTCGGTACCCTGCGATTCCTCCGATGTCTCCCCGCCGTCCGTCGGGTCCTGAAGCTGGTGGGTGTTCTCGCGATGGTCGGCGTCGCGGCGGCCTCGCAGTTCGTCGGGACGTACATCGTTGAGCCGGATCGCTGGATGCGGTGGCTGCTCTCGGCGGCGACGTTCGACCCGCTTGTAGCGTACGTTTCGCTCGCCTTCGCCGGAACACCCCTCGTACGGCCGGTGTCGGTCGGATCGGTCGCCGTGCTCGGTGTCGCGCTCGCGCTGACACCGATCGGACTCGCGGTCGCCACAAAGCAGGCCTCTACCCTCTGGTTTACCGACGCCCCGACTCGACCCACGTCGAAACGGGGGCGCACCTCGAGCGGCGGGTTCACCGCACCGCGGCCGTTCGCGTGGACCGAGGCGGGGCGGATCGCGTGGGGCGTCCTCGTCCGCGCTCGTCGGCGCCCACGGGAACTGAGCCACCTGCTGGTGATCGTCTTCTTTATCGGCCCGGTCGGAACGACCATCGTGCAATCGTCCGGTGACGCGATCGGGGTTCTCGTCGCGGCCACGGGGGTCGGCCTCGGGACGGTTCTCGCGGGAGCGGCGTTCGGATTGAACCCGCTCGGGGACGACCGCCCGCAGCTCCCGTTACTGCTGCTCACCACGACCGAACCACGGGCCCTCGTC
This sequence comes from Halobellus ruber, assembly GCF_014212355.1. Taxonomy (NCBI): domain Archaea; kingdom Methanobacteriati; phylum Methanobacteriota; class Halobacteria; order Halobacteriales; family Haloferacaceae; genus Halobellus; species Halobellus ruber. The sequence goes on along the minus strand of NZ_JACKXD010000003.1, from coordinate 242,861 downwards.
CGCGGGCGGGTGGTGGCCGGTGCTGCCGTCGGTCTCCCGATCGCCGTTCTCGCTCCGCTCGCGTCGGTCGGCCTCGGAACGGCAGTGCCGCGAGCCCTGGCCTTCGCAGGTGTCGGAGTCGGGACCTGCGTTGCCGCGGCGACGTTCGCGCCCGGCATCGGCGCGGCGTACCCGATATACGAGGAGCGCGAGTTCTGGGGGACCGAAACGGTCGTGCCGTCGACGCTCGTGATGATCGGGTATCTGTTCGTCGTCGGTGGCGGAACGGGGCTCGGGCTCGTGGTGACGTGGTTCGCCGTCGCCGGAAACCTCGTACTCACTCTCGTCTTTCTCGTCGGCTTCGGAGCGTACGTGACACTGATCGTAGGCGTATCATACGGGGCGTACCGCTACGCGATCCGACGGTACCGACGCTACGCGTTCGACTGATCCACGTGCTGACGACGGCGGTCGTCCGTGTGACGGTCCGGTATGTGTACGCTACACTGGCTCACGTGGAACACCCTCGGTGGGAGCCACGAAGCGAAGGACCAACTCAGGACGATGAGGGAGCACAGTAGACGGTGCGCGGTGGTGATCTGCGTGGAGCGTCCGAGCCGATGTTCCCGCGTAGCCACGAGTGAGACGGGACACTACGAGACGACGCTTTGGACGTAGATGTGTGCGTACGCACTCGCCCACAGAACGGAGACGAAGTCACCGACGCTCGAGGAAATGGCGTCCAACACCGGCGGTGCCGGTGACAGTCCTGTCGTCAGTTCCGGGAGTGACGCCGGAAGGGAGAGGCTGATCGCGCTCCCGACGGCGATGAGGACGATGAGGACGAATCTACTGTGGTAGTTCCCCGTGATCCGCCAACTCACCCGGAGCGATTCGAGCGGGCCGTACTGACCGATGACGCACGCTTCGGGCGCGAACCACAGCTTGAAGACGAGGAGCAGAAACGGGACTGCGAACACGACCCCCCCGACCGCCGCGATGACGGGGAATCCGACCGTCTCGAGCGACATAGCAGCGAGGCCCCCGGCCAGGAGAACGACCGGAAGCGACAGGACGAACGGAATCAGCATCGCTGCAAGAACTACGAGCGCAACGACGCCGACCAGCGCCGGCGCTCTGGCAACGCTTCGACGTAGCCCGCCGCACACCGTGACAGGGGTGTCGGTGAGTTCGCTGGCGGCGATCGTTCCCACGTAAGCGCGGATCAGGACGACGAAGACGAACCCGGTTACGGCTTCCATCGTCCCGACTACAGGCGTCGGGAGCGCGGTAACCAGTCCGGTTCCGAGGAGTCGCTTGCCGAGGATGACCACGCCCGCGAAGACGACGATCGACCGGTGGGATCGAAACAGCCGAACGGACCACACGAGCATGTCGAGCACGGTCCGATTGACGCTGACAGTCCCGACGTTCCGACAGTCGAGACAGCCGCACCCCTCGAGGTCGTCCCGGGCTTTGATCGTGGGTGCCGCGCTGCTCGTCGGTGCGTTCTCGACGGAATTCGCCTGCCGGCTCGGGAACTCGGGTCGGTCGGTCATTCGCCAGTGAGTAGCTGCGACACTGCTTCGCCGGCCGCAAGCAGGATCGACGGGGGGCCGAGCAGCGAGGCGAAGGATCTGAACGCGCGCTTGAGACTCGGCCGGTCGTCCTCCGTGCCGAGAAACAGCAGCGTCGGATCCTCGGACACGACGTACACGCTCATCTCACGCCCCTTTTCGGAGTAGCACGTGTCCGTGACCTCGATCACGCCGGCCGATTCGAGGTTTGACAGGTGGTAGTGAACGTTCTGTATGCTCTGATCGAGCTGTTCGGCGATCCGTGCCGGCGTCGCCGGCGTCTCGTTGAGCAGACGGAAGATCCCGTAGGCCGTTTCGGAGGACAGCGCTTCGATCACGTCCCTGGTGTCGTCGTCGTCGAGACTCAGGACGGTCGGGGAGTCGCTTCGTTCGATCGTCGCGTCCGTCTGTGTCGGGAGGAGTCGTGGCATCGTGTGTCGAATGCGGGGATGCGTCGTTCGGGTCAGTTCCGTTCCGGTGCGAGCAGTGGCCCTTCGCGGTGGTCGTACGTAGTTGTTAGTGAGCGATCATCCTCCTCGCCCCAAAGGGGCCGTGGTAGCGATCAGTCGCAGATAGTACGCCGCGTGTAGAAGTACGCGACGCCCGCCGCCGACGGGCCAACGCCGACCGCGAGCGGAACGGCAGCCGGGAGCGTCTGGGGGGGTGCGACCGATCAGTACCGTTCTGCGCACGAACTCGGGGATGCGGAAGGCGTTCGATAGGACGAGCCAGATTTCCGAGACCCCGACGACGCTTGTGAGATTCGCACGGACGAGTCGGGCGCTGCTCCGGAACGCCCCCGTCACGCCGTGGTCCTCGACGACGGTCGCGGCGTCGTAAAACTGCACGAACAGACAGACGACGAGTACGGACGCCAGCCACACGAGCATAGAGCCGATGCCGGCAGCGACGGCGAGCAGTTCGTGTGCCGCTGTGAGTGCGGTCGTTCCGATCCCGAACACGAGTCCGGCAACTCCGAGCAGTCTGCCGGCCCCGAGGACGATACCCACGAACAGTACGGTTGCCAGAACCGGCCGGAGGTAATGCGTCCGGGCGCTGGTGACGATCCGAGCGGGTGAAACGCCCGGTCCCTCGACCGCGTCGCGGGCAGTTCCGAGCACGAACGGGAAAGCGACCAGCCACGCCACTGACGCCCCCGCCGAGAGCACCGGCGACCCGACGAGGTCGTCGACGTGTCGGAGCTGGCTGCCGGCCCCGGGAACCAGCCCGGCAACGAGTAGCACCGACTGTCTCTTTGAGGCAGCGGCTCCGTCGTTGAACGCGGCGACAACGGCCATCACGTCCACGTCGTCACGGAGCCATATTAGAACGCTTGAAGCATTAAAATTAGATTTGAGCCACCTTCGTGCGGCCGAATCCGCGACGTTCGGGGGCGCGTTCAGGCAGTGTCCACCGTCCGAAAACCACACACAAGACTCTTATTCCTCTTCCGACAGCCTGCGGTGTGCAGCGACAGGTCCTCGTTGCAGTCATCGCCACGTCGGCCCTGTTCGTGGGTGCTGCGTACGCCACCGACGCCGGGCCGTTCGAGCCGGACCCGCCGGAGCCGACCCCGGAGGTCGACTCACTGGCCGTCACCGACCGTGGGTGCCGCGGCGAGATCCGGTCGTTTGCGGCCTCGAAGAGCGGCGCAGGCGGCACCAACGTCTACCGGGGAGTCGTCGAAACCGCGTCGCCGGACGCCGAACTCACGGCGAAGGTCGCGCGGACGTCACCCGAAAACGCGGACATCGTCACGTACCGAGCGGTCGTCCGAACGATCGAGCCGTCGAACGGCACGACGTCCTGCAAGGGAGAGATCGCGTATCGGCTGGAGATCGATGCGCCCGGCGGGGTGACCGGCAAGCGCGTTGCAGTCTACCTGAACGGGCGAATCGCCCACTGTAGCGCGGGATCGACCGGACCGAACCCCGGATGCCATCGGCTCTACGAACTCGCACGGAAGACCCCGGTCGCGTCGAATCAGTCCACCGCGGTGGGGTGATAGCGAGCGGTATCGGGTGGATGTGAATTCCACGATCCCGGATACACACGGGCAAACGGGCGCAGTCGCGGAAACTCCTATCGCGGACCGCGCTCCAGGAGGGCCGTCCCGAACGGAGTCAGCCCCCACCCGTTCCTCGCTCCGGACGACCGTTCCCGGGCCGTGTATCCGATCGTCAGAGTCTTTTTCCGGCGTTACCCCACACCGGAGTATGCCCCCCGCTCTCCGGTACGCCGTGTCAGTAGCCGTTGGATCGGTCGTTACGGGTTCACTCGCGGTTGCGACTACGGCAGACACGCTGATTAGGGCCTCACTGTTCCCGCTCTATGCGGTCGTGACGTCCCTGATAGTTGCACACCGTCAGGAGTGGCTTGCCCGATCGCGTGGGGACTCCGCGGGAAGCCGGGCCGGTGCTGCGATCGGCGGCGCCGGAGCCTTCGCTGGGGGGGGCGTTACTTCAAACGTCGGTTCCGGCCGCGGCTGCCGGATTCGGCCTGCTGTTTCTCGGTATGGCAGGGGCAGTCGCTCTCATCGGGAGTTGAACGGGGACAGCACCGAGTCCGCGTCCCGAACCGCCGGTCGGCACGGCGCACTCGCCAGCCGGGTGCCGGGAGTTTCGCGAGGCCGACGACCCCGTCGTCCCGCACAGTTCCCCCAGACGGGTCATCAACCGCGCCGCGCTTCCGGAGCCGTCCTTAGGTGGTCCCGCGTGGCTGCGATGATGCTCCACACCGAGACCCACGCGAGGAGCACGAGGAACGCGATCGCCGTCGAGGACAGCAGCCCGAGCGCCGCCGTCAGATCGGTCACCGCCGAGTACGAAACCAGAACGACGAGTCCGGCGACGCCCGCCCCGACGATCCCTTCGAGACACCACCAAAGCTGGGTTGATCGGGTGTTATTCCGGTCGAACGCCTGGAACCGCCCGCCGTCCGCCTCTGGTGTGGTCATACATACCACCATCGCGAACGTTTCGATTACTCCGTAATAATTGTACCGCACAGTTCACACTCCACGGGAGCCGGCGGCTTCCACCGGGTGTGCGACCTGTAGCCCGTCGCCAGCCGCGTCGACGACGTCGAAGACGAGTCTGCGGTAGCCCCGAGATCCGTCAGGACGCCGTCGTCCGTCCTGTCCGCGTGCCTGTTGTGGCGGGACGCCGCCGACAGCACGAGCGGCCGAGGTGCGAAAGCGGGGGTGAGTGAAACGGTAGTTGGAGCATTCAGAACCTTGTTTGATCCTCGGACCACTCCTCCGGCAATGCTCCAGTCGATCCTCGACGTCCCGGACTGGGTACTCGGGGCCGCCGTCGGAGCCGCGTGGGCGGTCGTCCTCGTCGCGACCGTCTACAAGTATCGCGCCGGTACCCGCTCCCGCCGTCGGTTCTACGTGACGATCTGTGTGGGATCGTTCTGGTTGGCGTACAGCTTCCTGCAGATTTCGACTGCCGCCTCCGGAGTTATGGAGATTTTCCTCCTCGCGCTTGCCGCCGGATGCGTTCCGATCGGTCTCCTCGCCGGCGTGCGGTGGCGACGGAGCGACGATCCGGATGGGGGCGGGGACGCGATCGGGTAACGGGTCACCCATCGGACGCACCCCACGCTCGTTGTGATACCGACTGACCGCGGCACGTAGCGAGCGTCAGCCCGTCGAGATGTGCTCGCGCCGTCCGTACAGGTAGTACGAGAGAAGCGGGACCGAGAGCGCGAACGCCGCCGGAAGGACGACGCCGGCGAGATGGACGATCCCGGCCAGTGGCCAGGCGATGCTTGGGGACCACCCCGGCGCCCGCCTGAGCGCCCGAACGTCTCCGAGCAAACAGACGAGGACGATCACCCCGACGAGTATCCCACCCCAAAACGAGATCACCCCCAGGATGAACGACGCGACACCGACTCCGACGTTCAGGTCGGCTCCCGACCCCGATACCGCGACGAACGTCCGGGACGCAGCCCCGGAGAGAAGCGACAACGCCGGCACTACCGGACAGAGAACGACACCGAACCACCACGGGGCTCTCGACATTACGGTATGCTATCCATCATCAAACGACGTACTCGGGTGCGAAAGCCACCACGCCGATCAGGCTCAGCATCAGGACGATCGCGGCGATCCGTAGCCCACCCGCTGCCCGTCGTCGTCCCGCAGGCAACGCTTCGGCGACGCCGGAAAGCGCGAACCCGACCGCCATCGCCACCGTCCAGACCAACCTGGTTCCACCGACCACGTACCCGTAGCCGGCGAGGCCGGAGAGGACGACCGCCCCGCCGAACATCACGAGCGTCTGTGGCCGCCCGGACGGCTCACGGAACAGGCCATTCCGTACTCTGGAGAGCACGTACGACCCCGCGTGCCGTGGGGTTGAGACACTACCGGAGACTCACACGCCGATATCAGTCTTCTCGGGTGTCTCGGCCGGAGTACCCCGGAGCGGCCCTCCGGGGGAGCCGGAAGGACCCCAGCGAACGCCGCTCGCCCCGACTCCGGGCGACCCTCGTTCGATGTCGACGCAGTAGTTCAGCAGGTGCGCGCCGAACGCGAGCCGAAGCCGCTCCGAAGGGTAAAATCCGCGTTGAATCATCCAGCGTGCCTATGTTCCCAGCCGTGTAAGACGGAACTGAGACGAAATGTCCCTCCAGATCCGAACGTCGCTGACCGGCGGTATCGGTCGGTGTCTCAACCGAAACGGCCTGCTGTTAGCGCTGGCGTACGTGCTCGTCGGTGCGGCCTGGCAGGTCCTGTTTTACAGTGCAGTTGTGGCGGCAGTCGGGCAGTCCGCCGCCCCGAGCGGCGCCTCCGCTCTCCCGACCGTCGGACTTCCGATTGCCGTTTCAGCCGGCGGAGCGGTGATCACGTTGGTGCTGTTGCAGTATCTCACGGTGGTTGCGATCCGGACGTTCGTCGGGGGCCACGCGCGGACGATTCCGACCGAGTTCTACACGCGCAACATCCCGTACGTGCTCGTCAACTCGATCGTCGGGTCGCTCGCGTTCGGCCTGCTCATCTTCGTCGGCTCGGTGCTGTTCGTCGTGCCGGGGATCATCGCTTACGTCGCGTTCATCTTCACGCTGCTCTACATCGCGGCCGAAGACCAGAGTTTCATCGCCGCGTTCCGGAGTAGCTGGAGCGTGACGCGGGGGAACTGGCTCCGATTGTTCGGCCTGCTGGTGATCGTCCTCGTCGGCATCACCGTCGTTCCGGGCGTGCTGTCGGCGGTCGCAAGCGCTGTCTTCACCGCGTCGTTTGGGCCGGCGCTCGCGACGCTCGCGTCCGGGACGCTCACGCTGCCGTTCTCGCTGCTCCTGCTCGGCATCCTCGCCGAAGCGTTCACGCAGCTCCGGACCGCACAGGACCGATCCGAGCCCCGAACCGGCGCCTCGGCCGCGTGACGGTATCGCCCGTGGCAGGCTGGCGGCCGGCGTCGCTTCGGAGTCACCCCGTCTCCGTGCCGCTCGTGTTCTCCAGTCGGAAGCCCACGGAACTCCGAACGGCAGCGCTGCCGACGACCGCTCCGACAGTTCGGGCGTGACGCGACTTCCAGTGGAAGCCCCGCCCTATAGCGTCTATATGCGTATGTGTGCCACTGTGTCGTTCGATAGATCCGTTCGCGACGGGTCGTGCCGGGATCCTTCTCGCGCACTACGCGCGCCCGACCACACGGGCGAACTTCGCCGCTTTCGGTGGGCGACGTGACGCCCGCCGACGCTCACTGCCGCCGCTGGGTCCGCGCGGACGAGACGAGGAGGAGATAGGTGATCGTTCCCGTCGTCCATACGAGCACACCGACGGTCTCGGGGGTTCGAAGGGACACGTACTCGACGAGTGCCAGCGGGGTCGTGCTCAAGCCGAACAGACCGACCGCGTGGCCGAGTCTGTCGGGCCCGTCCCTGAACGTGACGTGTTCTCCGAGCAGCGTGATCCCGTAGGTGGCGTAAAAGTATACCACCCCGGCGTAGATCGTTGCGATGCCGGCCGCGAAGAACCAGTCCGGAAGCAGGAACGCGTGGACGACACCGCCGACCGCGGCGCCGAGCAGTACTGCGACGAGGAGGGACTTGTGCGGATTCACGCCTGGAGGTTGTCGCCATCCCGGTAATAATCCTGCCGAGCGGAGGGGATTTGATTGCAGCCGGCCGCTGCCGGTAGCAGGCCCCGCCGGGCGTCGATACGCGAGGTCGGGACCGTTGAGTGGGTCGATCCGGGCCGGCACCCTATCGAACTCCGACCCCGGAACGCCGACGTAGGCGCCGAGCAGTCGGTCGTGCGACGGGGCCCTTCAGCCGGACGCCGGTCAGGACTCCGAGATCCGGGCCGCCGCCGGATCGCCGAGAAGAGCCTGCGTGTACCGGCGGAACAGCCAGGCCGCGAGGTTGGTGAGGTTCAACGTGACGAGCAACGAGACGGCCCCGAGAACCGAAAACGCGAGCGCGTCGCCCAACGAATCGACGGCCCAGTCGCTGACCGTGACGGCGAACTCGATTCCGACCAGGACGTCGCCCCACGGCACCGACAGCGACGGCGAGACGGTGAGGGGGTCGGCCAGGAAGACGCCGACACGTCCGCCCGGGGTGTCGTAGTACGCCGGCGTGGCGATGAACGCCAGCGACGTCGTCAGGCCGGTGACGAGGAGGACGAACGCGCCGATGCCGGCCGGGAACTTCGACAGGAGGTAGCCACATTCGAGCCAAGTCCGCCGGTTCACCAGGAGCGCCCGAACGCGTTCGGACACGCTGCCGCTCCGGAACGGATACGCCGGTGTGGCGATGTCGGCATCGAGCAGGCGGTTCGCGAGCCGGCGCTCGACCGCCGCAAAGCCGCGCACGAGCAGCAGCGTCAGGGCCAGCAGCGGGAGTCCGACGAGCAGAACGACCAGCGACGCGGAGATCGAGAACCCGACCACGAGGACGACGAAATATACGATCCCGAGGGGAAACATCAATCCGAGATAGAGGAGGTGGCGGTAGGTCCGGGCCCGTACCGGCGCGGCAGCGAGGGATTGCAGGGAGGGCAGCGACGGGATCACGGACACGGGTTGGACGGCCATCGGCTAAAAACGTCGGCAGACGGGGCTGAAATTAATACGGGCACCGCCACAACGCCGGGACGATGGACTCGGCCGGCGAGCGGGACGAGGAGCTGCTGTCGCTCCTCGACGACGAGAACGTCCGGACGATTCTGGTCGAAACGAGGGAGGAGTCCCGGTCGGTCGCGGCGCTGAGTGACCGCTGTGGGGCGGACGACTCGACGGTGTACCGCCTCGTCGACCGGCTGGAGGACCGCGACCTGCTCGTCGATCACCAGGAACTGGACCCGGACGGCCACCACTACAAGACGTACTCCGCTCGGGTCGAGCGGGTCGAAGTGGAGTTCACGAACGCGGGGATCGAGGTCGCCGTCGACAGGCGCGAACCGCCCGCCGACCGTTTCACACGGCTCTACGAGGAGTTCACCGGATGACACGCACTCACACGTTGCTACAGGTGACCGTGGAGGGCGGCGCGACGGTAACCACGGTCGCGGCGCTCGCGACCTTTCTCGTCGCGACCGTACTCGCCGTGCTCGTCACCTACCGATTCCTGCGGGGGTACGTGCGGTCGCGGTCGAAGCCGATACTGCTGCTGGCCGTCGGGATGTTCCTGCTCGCCCCGGCACCGATGTTCATCCGGCTCGTTGCGGGCAACGTCCTCGCGGTGGCCCCGCCGGTACGGGTGTTGTCGACGACGACGGTCGAGGCAGCCGGACTCCTCGTCATCCTCGGCGTGATTTACTGGGGGGGCCGATGAGCGCGTTGGAGACGGTCGCGACGGTCAGCGTCGCTCTGACAACTCTCCTCGGCGTGGTCGTCGCGTCGCTCGCCCTCCGCGGATACCGGCGCAACGACAGTCCGGTGATGCGTGGGCTGGGCGTCGGCATCGTGGCCATCGCGGTCGTCCCGCCCGTGGTCGTGGAGCTGCTCGCCCCGCTGTTGTCGCTGCCGGACGCGCAGGCCCTGCTGTGGGCGACGCTGTCGCACGCCGTCGGGCTACTCGCTATCTACCGGACGTTCGATCACTGAACATAAAACTTTCGCAGGTTTGCCGATCGAACAGCCCTGTTCGCGGTTATATGCTACCTCCGGCCGTCGGTACACCCGTAGCGCATGACCGAAGCGATTCCCCGTGACGCCCTCCACCGGTTCGTCACCGCGCCGATCCGCGCATCGACGTACAAACGACTCGTGTACCTGTTGCTCGCGTTCCCGCTCGGGCTGGCGTACTTCGTCGTGTTCACCACGGCGTCCTCGCTGGGGGTGGGACTCGCGTTCACGGTCGTCGGCATCCCCATACTGGTCGGAACCCTCATCGCGACGACTGCCGCCGCGCGACTGGAAGCCCGTCTCGCCGAGCGGTTGCTGGGCCGCGAGACGGCTCATCCCCGCTCGCTGCGCCGGTCGCTCGACACTGACGACGGGTACGTCGCCGCGTTGCGGCGGTTTCTCGCGGCGCCGACCACGTGGACCAGCGTCGCCGTCGTCCTCCTGAAGTTCCTCTACGGGCTGGCGGCGTTCGTGATCACCGTCACCGGCAGCACGATGGTCGTGGCGATGCTCGCCGCGCCCGCAGTGTACGACGACCCGAACGTCAGCTACCGGATCGGCGGGCTCGTCGTCTCCACCCTACCGGAGGCTCTCGCCGTTGCCGGACTCGGAGCGATCGGCGTCTGGGTCGTCTGTAACGTGTGCAACGCCCTCGCCACGGCCGGCGGGATGATGACCGACGTGCTGCTGTCGGTCGGCCGGGAGGCGGACCCGTGACCGCGCGGACCACGACGCGAGGGGAGTCCGATCGTGATCGGAGGCGTGCGGCGCGCGGATAACCCCCGCCATCGCAGTCCGGAACGACCGGTCGCGGGCTGCGGTCCCGCTCCGGGGAGCGGCCGACAGCACCGCACGCCCCGGTCGGACCCCCCGCTTGCGGACCACCGGCAGGAACTACGTTTAATATATTTCGTTACATAGGGTGGCCCCGTATGCAGCCGATGGTCGGAAAGCGGGTCTTCACCCGCGTCCGGACGATCGACGCCAGTACCGCAGGCGAGTGCCGACGGGGACGCCGCGGGGAGACGTATGGTTAGCGCGACGTCAGTCGGGTTGGCACTGCTGCCGCTTGTCGCCATCGCGGTCCTGATGGTCGTGCTCTATCAACCCGCCACCCGGACGATGCCGATCGCGTGGGCGCTCGCGGCGGTCGCCGCGTTCGTCGGGTGGAACATGTCGCCGACGCTTATCGCCGCCGCGTCGATCCGCGGCGCGATGACCGCTACTCGGATCCTAGTGATCGTCTTCGGGGCGATCCTTCTGTTGTACACGCTCAAGCAGTCCGGCGCGTTCAACGTGATCAACGCCGGGTTCTCACAGATCAGCGACGACCGCCGGGTGCAGGTGATCCTGCTGGTGTTCCTGATGGGGTCGTTCATCGAGGGGGCTGCCGGGTTCGGCACTCCCGCCGCCATCGTCGGTCCGCTGTTGGTCGGCCTCGGCTTCCCGCCGCTGGCGGCCGTCGTCGTGGCCCTGACGGGAAACATCCTGGCGATCACCTTCGGCGCGGTGGGAACGCCCCTGATCATCGGGCTGCGCGATGTCGTGTTCGCCGAGGGGACCAGTGCCGCCCGGGAGGTGGTCACACAGGGCGGGTTCGAGAGCGTCGGCGCCTACGTCGCCCAGATCGGCGTCTGGGCGGCCCTCATCCACGCCGTAGTCGGCATCGCCATCCCGTTCATCGGCGTCGCGATGATGACCCGCTTCTTCGGGGAGGAGCGGTCGATCCGGCCGGCGATCGAGATCCTCCCGCTTGCGCTGTTCGCGTGGGCGGCGTTCGCGATCCCGTACGTCGCGACGGCGGTGCTTCTCGGTCCGACGTTCCCCGCCCTCCTCGGGGCGATGGTCGGCCTCCTGGTCGTCACGGCGACGCTACGCGCGGGGTATTTCCTGCCCGACGACGACTGGGACTTCGGGCCGCAGTCCCAGTGGCCGGACCACTGGGTCGGCTCCATCGAACCCGGCCAGGGCGTCGGCGGGGCCCGCGGCGACCGGACCGTCGCCGCCGACGGCGGAACGGTCACTACCGGAACGGGTCGCGGCGAGGGGATGTCGCTCGCGACGGCGTGGCTCCCGTACGTCCTGGTTGCGGCGCTGCTCGTGGTGACGCGGGTCGTCGGCCCGCTCCAGTCGTTCCTGGCGAGCACGGGCGTTCTCGTCTGGGAGAACATCCTCGGCACCCCCTTCTCCGAGGGGATCGAACTGTTCTACCTGCCGGGGAGCCTGTTCGTGCTCGTCGCGGTGATCACGTACGCGCTGCACGGGATGAGTTCCGACGAGATCAAGGCCTCGTGGTCGGAGGCGATCCGTAACATCGCGCCCGCGGTGGTCGCGCTGTGGTTTGCCGTCGCGACGGTGATGATTATGCAGCGCACCGGCAGCGCCGTGGTGTTGGAGACGGCGCCGCTGTCGAGCGGGATGCTCGGTCTGCTGTCGGAGCTGACCGCCGGCGCGACCGGCGCTGCGTTCCCGTTCTTCTCCGGATTCATCGGTGCGTTCGGCGCGTTCATCGCCGGGTCGAACACGGTGAGCGACATCCTGTTCGGGCTGTTCCAGTACCAGGCTGCCCAACAGATCGGCGCGCCGACGCAGGTCATCGTCGCCGGCCAGGCGGTCGGCGGCGCCATCGGCAACCTGATCGCGATTCACAACGTGGTTGCGGCGCTCACGGTGGTCGGGCTCATCGGCGAGGAGGGCCGCGTCATCAGACTCGAACTGATTCCGGTCGCCTACTACGGCGTTGCGACCGGTATACTGACCTTGCTGCTCGCGTACGTGGTGGTTCCGAACGGCTTCTGACACGGCGTCGAGCCCGGGGACTCGGTGACGGTGCCGGTTCGACCCCCGACACGTTCAACCAGATGACAACATCAGACACGACGAACGACGATCGAGCCACGTCCCGGGGAGACCCGGCTTCCGACCGGAGGGCCGCCTACGACTACTGCAGCGACGACGTCGAGGCGGCGGAACTGGTCGAAACACTCGACGACCGGGTCGACGGCGACGTGCGGTTCGACTCGTACACGAGGGAACTGTTCGCGACCGACGCCAGCGCCTACCGGGAGCGCCCGGTCGGCGTGGTTGCGCCGCGGTCGACCGCCGACGTCGAGGCGGTGATGACGTACTGTGCGGCGGAGGACGTCCCGGTGCTCCCGCGCGGCGGCGGCACCAGCCTGGCGGGGCAGGCGGTCAACGAGGCGGTCGTTCTCGATTTCAAACGGTATATGAACGAGGTTACCGACGTCGACCCCGACGCCGGGACGGCCCGGGCGCGCCCGGGCGTCACCATCGCCCGGTTGAACGACGCGGTCGAACCGTACGGACTCAAGTTCGCCCCCGACCCCGCGTGGGGCGACAAGAGCGTCCTCGGCGGCGCCATCGGCAACAACACCACCGGCGCCCACTCGTTGAAGTACGGCAAGACCGACGCGTACATCGAATCCTGTGAGGTGGTGCTCGCGGACGGCACCCGCACGACGTTCGGGTGGGTCGACGTCGACGACCTCCACGACCGGGCGGTGGCGGCGCGCGAGGCCGGCTCCCCGATCGAGGCGCAGGTGTACGCCGAGGTGGGTCGGATCCTCCACGAGGAGGCCGCGGAGATCGAGGCGCGGTATCCGCCGCTGAAGCGCAACGTCTCCGGGTACAACCTTGATATGCTGATCGACGACGCCAGGGAACGGGGGGCGGTGAACCTGGCCCGACTGCTGGCCGGAAGCGAGGGAACGCTCGCCATCGTCACCGAGGCGACGGTTTCGCTGGAGCCGATCCCGCCGGAGACGGCGGTCGTGATGCTCACCTACGACGGCGTGGTGTCGGCGATGCGGGACGTCGCTCCGATCCTGGAACACGACCCCGCGGCCGTGGAGGTGATGGACGACGTCCTGCTCGATATGGCGCGTGACACGCCGGAGTTCGCCGACCTCGTGGCGACGCTGCCGGAGGGCACCGACGCGACGCTTCTGGTCGAGTTCTACGCCGACACCCCCGAGGCCGGCCGCCGGAAGGCCGAGGAACTCCTCGCCGACCGGCTGCCGGACGCCGACGCAACGGCCGGGGGCCGGACCGCGACGGACGCCCCGATCCACGCGGTCGACGCGTTGGAGGCGTACGACGACGACCGGCAGGCGCGGTTCTGGAAGATGCGAAAGGCCGGGCTCCCCATCCTGTTGTCGAACACGGGTGACGACAAGCACTGGCCCTTCGTCGAGGACACCGCCGTGCCCCCCGAGGCGCTGCCGTCGTACGTCGCGGACCTCCAGGAGCTGTTCGAGGCCCACGACACGTTCGCGGCCTACTACGCCCACGCGGGGCCCGGCGTTCTCCACATCCGACCGCTCCTGAACCTCAAGTCCGACGACGAACTCGACACGATGTACGAGCTCTCGGAGGCGATCACCGACCTGGTCGTCGAGTACGGGGGGTCGGTCTCCGGCGAGCACGGCGACGGCCGGGCGCGCACCCAGTGGAACCGGAAGCTGTACGGCGACGCGCTGTGGGAGACGTTCCGGGACCTGAAGTCCGCGTTCGACCCGGGGTGGCTGCTCAACCCGGGGACCGTCTGCGGCGACCACGACGCCACCGACGACCTGCGGTACGACCCCGGCTACGAGTTCGACGCCGGATTCGACCCCGTCCTCGAGTGGGACAACGACAACGGGTTCCAGGGGATGGTCGAACTGTGCCACGGGTGTGCGGGGTGTACCGGTCACCAGGAGACCACCGGCGGCGTGATGTGTCCGACTTACCGGGCGGCAGACGAGGAGATCACCAGCACGCGCGGCCGTGCGAACGCCCTCCGGGCGGCGATGAGCGGCGACCTCCCCGCCGACCCGACCGACGAGGAGTTCATGACGGAGATATTAGACCTCTGTATCGGCTGTAAGGGGTGTAAGAACGACTGTCCCAGCGGGGTCGACCTCGCGAAGCTGAAAGCCGAGGTGGTCCACGAACACCACCAACGCGAGGGGATCGGCCTCCGGGACCGGCTGTTCGCCAACGTCGAATCCGTGCTCCGCGCCGGAAGCCTGTTTGCGCCCGTCTCGAACTGGGCGATGGATGTCCCGGGGGTCGGGTGGCTGATGGAGCGGACGCTCGGGATCGCCGCCGAACGGGACCTGCCGTCGTTCAGCCGGCGCACGTTCGTCGACTGGATGACCGACCGCGGCGGGTCGGCGGTCCCGGCCGACGAGGCACACCGCAGGGCGCTGCTGGTCCCCGATCCGTACACGAACTACAGTCACCCGGACGTCGGCGCGGCGGCGGTGCGCGTGTTGGAGGCCGCCGGCGTCCACGTTCGCCTCCCGAACGGGGTTACCGACAGCGGTCGCCCGGCGTTCTCGAAGAGTATGCTAGACCGCGCACAGGCGACCGCAGCGGCGAACGTTTCCGCCCTCGCGCCGCGCGTCCGGAACGGCTGGGACGTCGTCACCATCGAGCCCTCGGATGCGGTGATGTACCAGAACGACTACTTGGATCTTCTCACGAGCGCCGACGCCGAGGCCGTCGCACACAATGCCTACGGAGTGTGTGAGTACCTCGACGTCCACGACCTCGACCGACGGATCGAGTTCGGGCGAGCGGACGGCCACCTGACGTACCACGGCCACTGCCACCAGAAGGCCACGCGGAAGGACCACCACGCCGTGGGCGTCCTCCGGCGGGCGGGGTACGCGGTCGATCCGCTCGACTCGACGTGTTGCGGGATGGCCGGAAGCTTCGGGTACGAGGCGGAGCACGTCTCGATGAGCGTCGCGATCCGCGACCTGCTGTTCGACCAGGTGGACGCTTCGACGGGCGACCGCGTCGTGGCCCCGGGGGCGTCCTGCCGGTCCCAGCTTGCCGCACACGAGGAACTGGACGGCGAGGAGCCCCCGCACCCGATCGAGCTCGTCGACGCGGCACGGAACGCGTGAGCCGTGCCGTACTGTGTGGCCGACGGCACGTGTCGACCGGATCCGTGGTGGCTCCGCCTCGGGCGCCGAGCTATCAGGCGCCCCAACGCGGTCATACGCGCGGCCGACCTCTCGGAGTGTGCCGGCGACCACACGACTGAATCGGGCACTTCTGCCCCGGCGCACCCGCGGCAGCGGTTCTCGGAATCGGGTTCGGCGTCGCGTTCGAGTCCCGAGCGGCGCTACTGCCGTCTCTCGGTCCGATGAGTGCGATCAGGGGGTGGTTCGGCGGATCGGACCCGCGGACGACGTGACGGTGCTCGGCGCTGCGGTCGTGTTGGTCGGGATCCCGATCACGAACCGCGCCGGGTCGGCGTAATCCACAGGGTGCTCCGGGGGACCGCTGTGGCGGCGGGCCCCGCCTTGCGGTCAGCCGAACGCGCTGCTGTCGGTCGGCTTCGTCTGCCGTTTCCCGTGGATGTAGTACGCGAAGAAGCCGGAGATCCCGGTCGTATACGGCATAATGATCGCCATCTTCGAGAACGCGCCGGCGGGGAGCACGGGGGGTTCGGGGACGACTCCGGCCACGCCGGTGACGAGGATCACGAGCGAGACCGCTGCCGCGAGCGCGAAGAAGGCCTCCCCGACGCGCAACAGTTCGGGGCTGTAGCCCGCCGGGCGGTAGCCACAGACCGGGCACCGATCCGCGTCCGTCGGGATCGACTCCTCACACTTGTCGCAGGGCGCGGTCGACCCTCCGTCGTCGGGATCCGTCGCCATATTGGAGCAGAGGGCATCGAGCGTCTTGAGCCTGTTTCACGCCGCAACCCGCTGGCATCGTCACCGGAAGTCGTCCACGAACCGCCCGGGCAAGCGGTCGACGATACGCTCCGGGAGCGCGTCGACGACTTCCTGTGTGGCGATCACCATCGGCTTGCGGACGACGACGTACACTGCGGAGACCCCGACCGCGAGGAGGACGCCCGTCTCGACGGCGCCGTCGACCGCGTACACCACGGGTGCCGCGAACGCGACGGCGACGAGCAGGTCCTCGGGGGCGCCGTCGTATCGCACCCACCGCCGCGGTCGGATCCACCGGCCGTGGTGGTGGCTGTAGACCGCGCGGTCGGACTCCTCACGCCAGGGCCGCAACTCGAGCCCGCCGCCGACCGCGTCCATCGCGGAGTGGACGCCCGCGGCGGCCAGAAACAGCGCCGCCGACGCGGCGGCGAGGGCGAGGCTCGGGGCAATGACCGCGGCGGCGACTGCGCCGACCGACGCGACCGCGGCGGCGACGTTGAAGTACACCGGGAAGTGTAGCGTCCGCCGGTGGCCCGCATACAGGTCGAAGTCCGGGAAGAACCCGCCGACCGCGGCCGCCGCGACGGGGGCCAGCGAGGTGCCGGCCGCGCTCCCGGGAAAGATGGTCCCGACGAGCACGGCGAGGGCGACGCCCGCGAGGGCGTGTGTGGTGGCCATCATTGCCGGTTGTACGGGCACCAGCGGCAAGACCGTTTCGCGTCGTCGGAGACGGTCGATTCGATCCGCCGGCACTCCCACAGCAGCGCGCGGTGCCGCGACCGGAGGCGCCGCACGGGCGTTACACCAATTACCACCGTCTCCGAAACGGTGCGTATGGACTGCCCTCGATGCGGCACCCGACTCACCCGGATCTCCCTGAACGGGGAGGTTCAGTCGGTCTACTGCGAGCAGTGTCGGTTCGCCGACGTCGAGTCCGACCACACCCGGGTCTCGGACGGCGAGGAGACGTGGGACGACGCGCTCCGACGGTTCCGGAGGGCCAACGCGGAGACGGACGGCGAGTCGAACGGGGACGTCGCGGGCGAGCGGGCGCCGGCCCCCGACGACGCGGGAGAGGCGTCCGAGTCGGAGGCCGACGCCGAGTCACCTCCCGCGGGCGATCCGGATCCGGAGGGGGCGACGGACGCCGCCGACGCGGATCGCGGCGACGGGTCGACGGACGACGACGAGGCGGGTACGGAGGACGGTACCGAAACGACGGCTTCAGAGACCGAGTCCGACCGCCCGGCTGACGCCGAGGAGGCGTGATCACGCCGCGGCGGAGCGCCCGGCGTTCCCGGCCGTCGTCGCGAGCAGCCGGGCGACCCCTTCCTCGGGGGAGCGCGTGGACCGACGACCCGATCCGCGTCAGTCCTCGGCGGCCTGCTCTGCGGCCGCGCTGCTGTTGCCGCCACCCGACTCCTCCTCGGAACGGGCCGCGACCAGGGCCCCGCGGGCGACGCTGTACAGCGGGTCGTCGACGCTTCGGACGTCGCTAATGGAGAACGGGATCGTGGTGTCCTCGAGGTGCTGGGCGAACAGCTCCTCGAACCCATCGGGGCTCGATGTCCCGCCGGTCACCACGACGGGGACGTCGAGGCCCTCCTCGACGTCCTCCTCGTCGACCTCCTGGGCGATCATCTCGATCACGTAGTCCAGCAGGTTCTCGTAGTAGATCGACAGCGCGCCCTCCACGCCGCCGACGTCGGTGGTGAAATCCAGCTTGAAGTCGTCCTCCTTGATCGAGGTGACTTTGTCGACCGGGGTGCCGGTGGCCTGGGCGGCCTGGCGGTCGATCCAGTCGCCGCCGCGGGCGATCGAGAACTTCATCACCGGGACGGCGTAGTACGCCAGGCAGATGTTCGTCATCCCGGCGCCGAAGGAGACGCCCAGCCCGGTGAAGTTGTTGTCCGAGAGCTCGCTGTAGATCACCCCCATCCCCTCGTTGATGGGTTCGGGATCGAACCCGGTGTCCGACAGCATCGACTCCAGCGTCTTCTGGTGGTACAGCGTCGAGAGCTCCGAGTCGACGGGGTCCGCCGGCGACGAGAAGAAGATCTTCTCGCCCGGCTCCTCCGGCGCGCCGACCACCTGTTCGGTGATGAGCTTGATCATCGGGATCGCCGAGGCCTCCTCGCTGGAGAGGATCCCCTGCTCCATCGGGCGCCGGGTCTCCTTGTTGAAGATGTTCGCAAAGTTCAGGGCGTCGTCGCCGACGACGTACACCTTGTCGTCCTTCCGGATGTGGAGGACTTCGCTCCGGGACAGCATCTGCTCGGCCATATCGCTGTACTCGATCTCGACGAACGAGTTCCGCTGCTGTACGAAGGTGGTTCCATCCCCCTCGGGGCGGGAGGAGATGATGTTCATCGTACCGACGTCTAGTCCTCGGGCCATACGTCACCCTCAGAAGGCGTGGATAAAAATGTTCAGTGCCATCTGTGAACGCGATGACAGCAGCGCGCCGGGCCCACGGTCCCCGCCTCGGCGGCCGGTACGCAGTCGGTTACCGGAACAGCGACCGGACGGTATCGACGATTCCCCCGTCGTCGTCCGTCGATTCGGACTGCTCGCGGGTCGCTCGAAGCTCCGCCAGGGCGTCGGCCTGCTCGTCGGTTCCGGAGGAACTGCTCTCGGTCTTCGGCCCCTCGCCGCGGAGCCCCTGGAGCCCCGCGACCGCGTCGTCGACGCTCTCGCCGCGGGACTCGGTCGCTTCGACCGTGTCGGGGTCAGGGGCCTCGAACTCGTCGCCCTCCGAGGAGCGGATCGTGATCGACCGCCCCGAGTCGCGCTCGACGCCGCCCCAGTTGACCTCCGCGCCCGACATCGCCTCCTCGATGTCGGCCTGGACCTGCTCGTCGGTGACTGTCTCGCCGCTCGACGAGCCGTCCGCGTCGCCGCCAGCAGTCCCGTCGTCGTCGAGCTGTTCCCGTGCGACCCGCCGCCCCGTCAGTTCGGCGTGGTAACTGGAGAGTGCGGTGCCGGCGGTCGCGACGACGACGACCGCGCCGAGCGCGTACACGCCGACGACGGCGCTCGCGTTGGGGTACCACGCCGCCGGATACACCTGTGAGAACCACGCTGTTCCCGCGATACAGACCACGACGCCGATAGTTCCCGCCGCATCGACCCGACGCGAGACGGGCAAAAGCACCGTCACGCCCAACAGAACTGCCGGGATCCCTGAGGCTCCGGTCAGGACCGCCAGCTCCCAGAGGACGAACTTGAACCTCCCCGTCGGGTCGGTGGTGGTGCTCCAGAGGAAGGTCGCGATCGAGACGACGATCAGGCCCACGCCCGCGAAGAAGAGCGCAAAGCCCGCGTACACCGTTCGACTGTCGGTCACCGGCCCGATGAACTGCCGGTGCCACTCGTGGAGGAGTTCCCCGAGACCGTTTCGCTCCATACCTGTACGATTGTGACGAAGCGCAAATAGCTTCGCCCCGCGACAGTCCTCGGACGGGGGACCGTCCCCGTCGAACGGACGGGCCCGTCCGTCCTCCGCCGCCACGACCGCCCCGGTTCCGGGACGCTTTTCGGCGCCGTCCCCCAACTGGGCGTGTGTTCACCGGAATCATCGAGACCACGGGCACCGTGGTCGAGGCGACCGAGGACGAAGGCGGCCGCCGGCTCCGCATCGCGGTCGACGCCGCGGGAACGGCGGCGGCGTCCGATGCCGACGACGACACCGACGCGAGCGTCGCGGACGCTGCGGTCTCCTACGACGACCTCCACCACGGCCAGTCGATCGCCGTCAGCGGCGCGTGTCTCACCGTCGAGGCGTTCCGGACGGAGCCGACCCCCGAGTTCGAGGTGTTCCTCGCGGCCGAGACAATCGAGAAGACCTATCTCGGCTCGGTCGCGGCGGGCGACGCCGTGAACTTAGAGCGCGCGCTCGCGGCCGACGGCCGGTTCGACGGCCACCTCGTCCAGGGCCACGTCGACACCACAACCGAGATCACCGGGATCGAGCGGGTCGGCGACGACTGGCTCTTCGAGTTCGACCTCCCCGAGGACGTCGAGCGGTACGTCGTCTCGAAGGGGTCGATCGCGATCGACGGCATCAGCCTCACCGTCGCGGAGCGCGGCGCCGACCGGTTCGCGGTTGCGATCATCCCCACCACCTACGACCTCACCAACCTCTCGGAGAAGTCCGTCGGCGACCCGGTCCACGTCGAGGTCGACGTGATCGCGAAGTACGCAGAGCGGATGATCGAGGGCTACGCCGACCGCGTCGCCGGCGAGTCGGATTCCTCCCACGGCTAAAGCCGTGGGCTTTCCTCGCATCTCTGTGAGTCGCTTCGGCGGCCTCGCTCACTCGAACTCGGTCAACTCCGACTCGAAGTCGGACTCGGTCGGCGCCGGCCGGTGGGCCTCCCGGTAGCTGTCGCGGTACTGCTGGATCTTCCCGAGTAAGAACAGCGCCAGGATCCCGTCGTAGATGACCACGTAGATCAGGAACGGCGCGAACCCCGAGAGGCCGGTGATCAGCCCGATCACCCCCGACCCGATCCCGACCGTGGCGTTGTACGTCGCGTGGACGAACGCCGCGATCAGGATCCCCTTCACCACGATCGGTCCCCGACGCCCCGGGTTGAACTTCGCGAGCCCGAGGTAGTAGCCCGCGATCGCGGAGTAGATGACGTGTCCCGGACCGGCCAGCGCCCGGATCGCAGTGATCCCGCCGCCCGCCCCGATCAGCCCCAGTCCGAGGTCGAGTTCGGTCGCGGGCAGCTGGCGGGTGATGTACAGCGCGTTCTCGATGACCGCAAAGCCCAGCCCCGCCATCGCGCCGTAGACCGCGCCGTCGAGGACGGCGCCGAACCGGTCGTCGGTGTAGGCGTACAGCCGGACTGCGAGCAGCTTTACGCCCTCCTCTGCCGGCCCGACGACGATGAAGAAGAACAGTATCATCCCGATCCCGCCGAGCCCGCCGAAGAACGGCCGGAGGGCGGTGTTGAGCAGCGCCGCGAAGTTCGCGGTCAGCACGCCGAGCAGGAACGTCGCAACGAGAAGCGACACCGGCTCGCTCGAGGTGACGTCGGTGGAGTAGACGTACGCCGCGAGCCCGACCGCCGGTACGGCCGAAAGCACTGTGAGTAGTCCGATCTCGGGGTCGGTGATCGCCGCGAACCCGCCGATCCCGACGAGGAGGAGGAAGGCGACCCCGATGACGGCCAGCCGGGCGGAGCCGGCGGCCGCCCACCAGAGGATCTCGGCGACCCTGTCGAGTCGGCTCCGGGCCTCCCAGGTAGCGACCTCGTAGAGGTCCATCGAGTCGTCCGCCGCCTCCTCGATCGGATCCCGCGGCTGGCTCATTGCGAGCGGGTTACGCCCCCGCCGCCTAATGCTTTCGGCCCCGTCCTCGGAGTACAGTTCGGATAAGCACGGAGTCGTCACGACTCGGGGGAAGCGGAGACCGGAAGCCCCCGTCGGCCTCCTCCGAGCCCACCCGACGGTGGATCCCCGACCGGCCATCGCCCATCCGAACACCGCGTGCCCTCGTGATCTCCACAGGTTATATATGATCCACCACGGCAGAACAAACAGTGACAGGACAGTTCGCCGGTCGGGGCGGTGGTGTGGTGCGGCCGTCGACGGCGGGTAGGTCGTGATCGTATGGTCTTTGGACTCCCGACCCCGGCTCTCATCCTCGGACTGACCGTGGTGTCGGTACTGCTCATCGTGACCGACAGGCGGACCGCCTTCGAACGGCGGGTTCGGCAGCGGTTCAACATCGACCGCGACTGGTGGGTGCCCGTCGTCGCGTTCGCGGTCGCGGTGGGGCTCTCGATCGTCGGTACGTCGGCGGTCCGGACCGCCTTCGCCGAGAAACTGGACATCATCGTCCTCATCTTCTCGTTCGGGATTATGTCCGAAGGTCTCGGCGTGTCCGGCTTCTTCAGCTATCTCGCGTACAAGATCGTCGCCATCTGCGAGGGCAACTCGACGCGGTTGGTGCTGTATATGTTCACGATGACGTCGGCGGTCACGCTGTTCACGACAAACGACATCGTCGTGCTCGTGTTGACGCCAGTCATCGTGGAGATCTGCTTCCAGGCCGGCATCAGAAACACCAAACCGATCCTCCTGTCGCAGTTCGTCGCCGCGAACACGCTGTCGATGGGGCTGCTGATCGGGTCGCCGACGAACATCATCCTCGCCGAGGAGTTGGGCATCAACTTCTTCGATTACCTCGCGCTGATGATCCTGCCCGCGGTCGTCGCGTTCGGGTCGTCGTTCCTGCTCATCACGCTCATCATCCGGGCGACCGAGAGCGAGCGCACGGGCCTGTTCGACGACCTGCACATCCAGCCGGAGTACTCGATGCCCGACCAGGTCCCCGAGCCGTACTTTACCACTCAGATGCGCAACTGGATCCTCATCTTTGCGACGTTCGTCGTCCTCGTCGCGGTGGTGACGTTCGTTCGGCTGTCGCTGTACTGGTGTGCCATCCCCAGCATCCTCATCGCGCTGCTCTACTGGCAGCGCGCGGATGTCCACGAGGAGCCGGTCACAGAGCCGCTCAAGCGACTTCCCTACGGGGTGTTCTTCTTCGGGATGACGTTCTTCGTGTTCGCCGAGGCGTTCGGCGGGACGCCGTTCGTCGAGACGACAATCATCCCCGCCGTACAGTCCTTCTTCGGCAGCTCGCCGGTACGGTCGGCGGTCGTGGGTGTGTTCGGCTCGGGCGTTATGGTCAACATCTTCAACGACCTCCCCGCCGCGGCGCTGGTGGCGACGGTGCTGTCGCAGGTCGAGTTCGCATCGTCGGTGACCCGAACCATCCTCATTCAGGCCTCGCTGGCCGGCCTCAACATCGGAACCTACGTGACCCAGGTCGGTGCCCTCGCGGGGCTCATCTGGTTCAACCAACTGCGCATCCAGCGGCGTCGCCAGCGGGACACGTTCCCGGAACTCGTCGAGGAGATGTCGTTCCCGGGTCGGGGTGACCTCGTCCGGTACGGCATCCTCCACTTCGTGTTCACCGGCCTCTCGATCGGCCTGTTCCTCGTGTTCCTTTGGGTGTTGCTGTCGGTGTTGATCGGGCCGTACTGACTTCAGTGGCGCCGGGACACGCCGCGGTCGGCGCACCCGTCCCGATCCGGTCGCTCCGCCCCGGTTCGTGGCTCGCTCAGATCCGTGGGAACGACAGGAGGTATTGTCGTCGGTGATCCGGTGGTCACGGGTCGGTTCGTCGAGCCGAACCGACAGCGGAGCGCTGGCGTCGGGGGTTCGATCGAGCGTCAGCGTCGTGAACGGGATGATGTCGTGGCGGCCGTACTCGCGCTGTTCGTCGACGATATCGCGCAACTCCGTGTCCGCCACCCGGTCGGTCGTCGTCTCCATCTCCTCGAGCGTGGCGAGGTCATCGACCCTGAACTCCCGCAGGTAGAACGCGCTCTCGACCGCCCAGTCGACCGCCTCCCGGCGGTCCCACCTGCCCTCCTGGATCAGCTCCTGCGCCGGCCGACTCGTCCGGAACTGCACGAGGTTGTGGAGGAACAGCCGCTGGGTCTGTTTGGTCTGCAGCACCTTGTCCACGGCCAGATACCGGTACTCCTCGTTGCTCGACCCCGGATCGGCCTCGACTCCGAGGAGCACGTCGTTGTGATCGATGTCGGTCGTCGGCCGGTCCAGTCGGTTGTCGATCGCGTCCAGGATCCGGAGGAGCTCCACGCTGGGGTCGGCGCTCGTGTGGTCCAGGAACAGCAGGATCTTGTCGCCCGGTTTCACCTGCCGCGGACTGTCCGCCGTCTCGGAGAACAGCATCTCCAGTAGGTGTTGTGTCGAGCGGTACTCCGCGTAGTTGATATCGCCCTCCGCCTGGGGCGTCACCTGGTTGCTCGAGGTGTACACCGTCAGGTGGCGGTCCGCCTCCGCGGCGTGATCGCCAAACGAGAGGACGAACGCCTCGGCGCGGGCGTTGTAATTGATCATAAATATGTCGCCGCCGGAGGGCTCGGCCTCCGTCCCGTCGAGCGCGTCGTCGCCGCGTTTGGTCAGTTGGACGGTCGCCGTCGCGGTCTCCATCTGCTGGTTGAGATACGCCGAGGAGAAGTCGATCGGGATGCTCGACCCGGACACGTCGGTCAGCAGCCCGTACAACACCCCGATTTCGGACGTCGGTCGCTCGGCGATCGTCCCGGCGAGCCGGAGCCGGATCTCCTCTAAGGCGGCTCGCTTCCGCTCGGCCAACTCCGTCTGGGTGACGGCGTCCCGCCGGTCGAACCGGCGCTCCCGGAACGTCCGGACGTCCTCAAGAGCGGTCAGCTCCGACTCGGTGAGCGGCGCGGCGTCGAAGGTGTAGTTTTCGAGCCCGTACCCGTCGACCCACGCCGGCACGTCGGCGGCGTCGGTGAGGTTGAAGTACTCCTCCAACTCCCGGAGCGGGTCGCCGACGTTCAGCCGGATGAGGTCCCGGACGTCGTCCTGGAAGCTCACCGCGTGGAGGTGGTCGCGGAACTCCGTCGGTTTGAGGCTGTGGGAGACCCCCGTGAGCTTGCGGCTGTCCGACAGCCACACCGTACTCGGCGGGTCGGCCGTTCGGTTGGGGTTGTTCTCGATGTCGTCGATGTGCTGGTTGAGTTGCGTCACCAGCCGGAGGTTGGCGTAGTCGGTCTCCCCCTCGGTGTCCGGGAAGATGTACAGTTCCTCGCTTTCGAGGACGTCGTACTGCTCGAACAGGAGATCCTCGGAGTAGGACAGCTGTTCGATGGCCGTCCGGTAGTCGCGGGTGTCGGTCTCATCGAGCCCCTCGACGAAGCTCCTTGCGTCCTGGAGGTGATTCTCCTTTGCGAACAACACGACGAAGGCGTCCGACTGGTCCAACAGCACCTCGATGAACTCGTCGTACATCTCCCGATAGTTGAACACGATGACCCGGTGGGAGCCGATGTTCCCCTCGGCCATCTGCGTAATGAGCGTCTCGTGGGCCCGCTCGGAGGTGAACCGCACGATCGTGAACACGGACCCGATGACGACTACCGGAAACACCCCCGAGAGGACGAGCGCGACCAGGCTGTTCGGGTAGGCCCCCTGTTGGAGGCCGGTTACGACGAAGACCGCGATCCAGAGCGCGTAGTCGACGAGTCCGGTGAACGCCTGTTCGGTCCCGTACAACGACGTGTGTAGCGTCTCCGCCCAGTAGACGGCGACCAGGAACACCACCGCCAACACTCCGGTGATGATGACGGTGTACGTCTTCCGGTAGCGGATGCTCCAGACGCGGAGGTCGGTCAGAAACCGGAACAGGTCGTCGAGGTGCCCGATGACGATACCCTTCCGCTTGAACGTCCGCGAGAGACTGTACCCGCCCAGACACAGCAGCAGCAGATAGAGCCAGAAGAGACTCCAGGCGAGCAGCCCTGGGGACTGCAGGAAGCCGTGGGTTGTCACGATATGCTCCGTTTGGGCCGGGCGTATGCTTGAAACTTTGTCATACGTTCGGAGATCACCGCGGGGAACCGTCCCGGACGCTGTCGTCGCCGACGCCGATTCCGGGACAGCAGTCGCCGGTTGCCTGCCGTCGGGAGGTTGGGACGGTTCTCGGCGCCGACGCGACTGACGGGATTCAAACCCCGCCGGCCCGTACGCCCGCCCACGATGCATTTCGACCAGCGAACCCAGGCGGCGCTCCGGGACGTCGGCCTCGACGACGCGGCGATCCGGGAGGCGTCCGACGCCGTCGCCGCGGCCGTCGAGCGCGACGCCGACCGCTTGCAGGACTTCTTCGATCGCGACGTGATCTACTCGGATATGGAGATGGCCCACTCGGCCGGCGGGATCAACGAACACGCCGTCGAGTATCTCGACCTCTTCACCCACGGCAGCGACCTCCGCGGCTACCTCCGGTTCGGGACGTGGGGCGTCCCCGTCGAGGGCGGCCGGGTGCTCTCCGAGGAGGTCGTCGAACTCTCGCTCGGCCCGACGGTCCACGACCGGGTGCGGTTTGCGGCCGACGGGGACGCCCTCCGATGAGCGGCGCGGGGACGGGCGATCCCCCCGACGCGGCCGACGGCGGGGTCCCGAACGTCCGCGTCCGCGGGATCTACGCCACCGCCGTCACCCGGCTACTCCTCGACGCCGGCAACGACGTCGTGGGCGCCTCCGAGCCGATCCGCGAGCGGTTCGACGCCGACTTCGGCGACGACCCCCACGACGCGACGGTCGCGACCACCGACGACAGACAGGGCGTCGGCGTCCACGGCGGCGACGACGCGGTCGCGACGGTCGGGTCGGTCCTCTCGGACGTCGGCCGCGACACCTTCCTATGGGACGACCCCACTCCGACCGGCGCGGTGTTCGACGCCCGCGTGACCGACACGCGCGGCTCCGGGGCGGTCTGTAACCTCGGCGACGTGGAGGGGTTTCTCCCCTACGACGCCACCGACGCGTACCTCGAATCCGGCGACGCGGTCCGCGTCCAGGTGCGGGAGAGCGCGCCGCCGTGGGCCGACCGCCGCGCGGACCTCGGCACCGGGATCCGCGCCGCGAGCGGCTTTGCGACCCTGATACGGGGTCGGGAGGGCGTCACGGTCGACACCCGCGACGACGCCGCCGGCCGGGAGCTCGCGGGGATGACCGACCTCGTCGGCGTCGACGTGCCCGACGGGTGGGGCATCGAGTGGTCCCACGCCGCCACCCGCGCCGGGATGGACGCGCTTGCAGCCGCCCTCGACGGCGCGGCCGGCCGGGCGGCGGCGCTGGACGCCACACTCGGCACGGACGCGGGCGACGCTTCGGACGCCGACCCCGACTCGGCGCCCCGGCGCGTGGCCGCCCCGGCGACCGGCCGGTGGGTGTGGTTCGGCCGGGAGTCCCGCGGTGCGCTCGACGACGCCCGCCGCCGGGTGACGCCGACGATGCCCGGCCACCACCGCACGAAGGCTGCAAGCGAGGCCGCAAGCGCCGGCGTCGACCTCGCGGAGGCGCTGTGTGGGTCGGCGCTGGGCGGCAGTTCCGACCGGGATGGCTCCGACGGCGACGACGGCGCGGCCGACGCCGACGCCGGCGAGTTCCCGTTCGACGTCGTGACCCGGCAGTTCGGGCCGCGGGAGGGCGACACCGTCGCGATCACCCACGGGAAGCCGGACGGCCGGGCGTTCCCGCTGGGCCGTGGCGAGGTCACCGACTGGGCGGCCGACGGCACGATCGAGATCACCCGCACGATGTCCGGCAGCGGGACTTACGACGGCCTGGGCACCGACCGCGCGGCCGGCGACACCGCAACCACGAAAGTCCGGGAGGGGCGGTGGTGGTACCCCACCGTCTACCGGAGCGAGGAGGGGGAGTCGAAGGGCACCTACGTCAACGTCTGTACGCCCGTGGAGTGTTTCCCGGATTCGATCCGGTACGTCGACCTCCACGTCGACGTGGTGAAACGCCCCGACGGCACGGTCGAACGGGTCGACGACGACGAACTCGACGCGGCAGTCGACGCCGGGAACGTCCCGCCTGCCGTTGCGGAGAAGGCCCGGTCGGTGGCGGCGAGCCTGGTGCGTGCGCTCTCGGAGTGATACGGAGTACTGTGGTCAGTTACCGGTCATCGCTCACGCGGGATCGCCGATGATCGGTAATTCGTTACAATAATCCGTATGAGGCGGGGAGACGCCCCGCCGGTCCGCTGGCGCCCGCGCCGGCCTCCGGCAGGACGCTCCGCGACCCCGTCGCGCCCCGAGAACAGCAAGTTTATCACTCGCTCGCGGCGAAAGATTCCCCAAGATTCTCTCTAGGAGGTCAATGGTGACACAACAAACACAGCAACCGGAGGTGAACATCGGACTCGTCGGCCACGTCGACCACGGCAAGACGACGCTCGTCCAGGCGTTGTCGGGGTCGTGGACGGACCAGCACTCCGAGGAGATGAAGCGCGGAATCTCCATCCGACTGGGCTATGCCGACGCCACGTTCCGAACGATCCCCGGCGTCGACCCGCCGGAGTGTTACACGGTCGAGGAGACCGGCCCCGACGGCGAGGGGACCGAACGGCTCCGGACCGTCTCCTTCGTCGACGCGCCGGGCCACGAGACGCTGATGGCGACGATGCTCTCGGGCGCCGCGATCATGGACGGGGCGGTCCTCGTCGTCTCCGCCACCGAGGACGTCCCGCAGGCCCAAACCGAGGAGCACCTGATGGCGCTTGACATCATCGGGATCGACAACATCGTCATCGCCCAGAACAAGATCGACCTCGTCGACCGCGAGCGGGCGGTCGACTCCTACGAGCAGATCGAGGAGTTCGTCTCCGGCACCGTCGCCGAGGGGGCGCCGATCGTGCCCGTCAGCGCCCAGCAGGAAGTCAACATCGACCTCCTGATCGACGCCGTCGAGCGGGAGATCCCGACCCCCGAGCGCGACGAGACCGAGGACCCACAGCTGTTCGCCGCCCGGTCGTTCGACATCAACCGCCCGGGCACGACCTGGGAGAACCTCGCCGGCGGCGTCGTCGGCGGGTCGGTCGTCCAGGGCAAACTCGAAACCGGCGAGGAGCTCGAACTCCGCCCCGGCCGGGAGGTCGAGGAGGGCGGGTCCTCGGAGTGGCGCCCGATCACCACCGAGATCCGGTCGCTGCAGGCCGGCGGCCGGAGCGTCGAGGAGGTCCGCCCCGGCGGGCTCTGCGGCATCGGGACCGGGCTCGACCCCAGCCTCACGAAGGGCGACGCCCTCGCCGGCCAGGTCGCGGGCGAACCCGGGACGCTCCCGCCGACCCGCGAGGGGTTCACCATGAGCGTCGAACTCCTGGACCGGATCGTCGGCGAGGACGAGGGGTCCGTCGAGGAGATCTCGACCGGCGAGCCCCTGATGCTCACCGTCGGCACCGCCACCACCGTCGGGTCCGTCACCAGCGCCCGCGGCGACGAGGCGGAGGTCAAACTGAAACGCCCGGTGTGTGCGGAGTCGGGCGCACAGATCGCCATCAACCGCCGGGTCGGCGCGCGGTGGCGGCTCATCGGGATCGGGACGCTCCAGTGAGCCCTCCCGTCCGTGTCACGGAGCACAGTGACCGATCGTGACGCGGACGCCGGCGGACGCGCCGCGACGTCGACCGACGCGACGGTTTCGGCGGACGGCACGATGTCCGAGGACGCCCCGACGGTGATCCTCGACACCAACGCGCTGATGATGCCGGTCGAACTCGGCGTCCGGGTGTTCGACGAACTCGACCGGCTCGTCGGCGACGCCGACCTCGTCGTTCCCCGAGCAGTCCTCGCGGAGTTGGAGAAACTCAGCGAGGCGGGCAACGGCGAGGCGGCGACCGCCGCCGCGGTCGGCCGCGACCTCGCCGCGCGGTGCCGGGCGGTCGACACCGAGGCGTCGTACGCCGACGACGCGGTGGTCGAACTCGCGGCCGGCGACGCCGCGGCCGACTACGCCGTCACCAACGACAGGCCGCTCCGCGACCGGTTGCTCGAACGCGGCGTTCGCGTAATCGGTTTAAGGGGCCGAACCACATTGGAGATAACAGAACCATAACGTATGTACAAACGGGTACGACTCACAGACACGGTAGAGGTGCCCCCGCGGCACCTCGCGGACGTGACGCCACAGCGGGTCAAGCGGCTCCTGCAGGACAAACTCGAAGGCCGGATGGACGAGGAGGTTGGCAGCGTCGTCAGCGTCGTCTCCGTCCGAGATGTCGGCGAGGGGACGGTGCTGCCCGGTCGCGCCGGCGTCTACTACGAGGCGGAGTTCGATGCCATCACCTTCGACCCCTCGATGCAGGAGGTCGTCGACGGGGAGGTCGTCGAGGTCGTGGAGTTCGGCGCCTTCGTCGGTATCGGACCGGTCGACGGCCTGCTCCACGTCTCCCAGATCTCCAACGAGTATCTGGCCTACGACGAGGAGAACCAACAGTTGGCCTCCACCGAGTCCAACCGCACCCTGAGCGTCGGCGACTCGGTCCGGGTCCGGGTGGTCACGAAGAGCATCGACGAGCGCAACCCTCGCGACTCGAAGATCGGGCTGACCGCCAAACAGCCGGGGCTCGGAAAACACGGGTGGCTGGAGGACGAACGGCAGTCCGCAGCCGCCCCCACCGAGGCGGAGGGTGGGTAGATGGCCGAGTCCCGCATCGCCTGCCGGGAGTGCCACTACATCAACCACGGCGACTCGCAGGCGTGTGAGAACTGCGGCTCCAGCAGCCTCACCGAGGACTGGGCGGGGTACGTCGTCATCACCCACCCCGAACGGTCGGAGATCGCCGAGGAGATGAACGTCGCCGAGCCCGGCGGCTACGCGCTGAAAGTCCGCTGACCCGATGCTCTCGCTGCCGTCGGACCTCCGCGAGTCGTTCAAAGAGCCGCTCGGCCCGGTCTACACCGACGCCGGCGCGCTGCTCTCTGACGCCGGCCGCCCCGTGATCGCGGTCGGCGACGTCGTGGCCTACCACCTCCGGGAGGCCGGCTTCCGGCCCGCGGTCGCGGTGATCGACGGCCGGACCGAACGCGAGGCCGTCGACGACGAGGTCCGGGCGGCGCTGTCGGACCCCGAGCGCCGCCGCGACGTCGAAAACGCTCCGGGGACGCTCGGGGAGCCGCTGCTCTCCGCGCTTGCCGACGCCGTCGACGACCACGACTCGGAGTCGGACCCCGTCACGATCGTGGTCGACGGCGAGGAGGACCTCGCGACGCTTCCCGCAGTGCTCGTCGCGCCGCTCGGGGCGACGGTCGTCTACGGTCAGCCCGGCGAGGGGATGGTCCGCGTGGCGGTCACGCCGGACACGAAGGCAGAGATGCGGTCGCTGCTCGAACGGATGGACGGCGACGTCGCCGGGGCACTGGCAGCGCTCGGCGTCGACGCGTAGTCGGCGCACGGAGCCGCGGGATTTAATCCCGTTCCGGCGCCGATCCGGCGTGTGTCCCTGCCGAGAGACGTCCTCCTGTTCAGTACCGTGTTGATGCTGTGGGCGGTGCAGATCGAAGCGAGCGGCTACGGGCAGTCCGGAACGATCGTCCTCACGTCGCTTGTGGTCGGCGTGATCGGACTCCTCGGGAGCGTCGTCGCCACGTTGCGGGCGACGGAGCCGGCCGCGAGGGCCGACGCCGACGAGTCATCCGGACGGCCGTGTTCCCTCGAACGAAATCCTTTTACTCCTTTCCGGTGGAAGGTAGAGTAACTGAACGATGGAAATCGACATCATCTCCGAGGACGACAACCCGATGCTGCATCGGTCCGACGTCCGCTTCGAGATCGCCCACGAGGAGGCGACCCCCTCGCGGCTCTCCGTGCGCGACAGCCTCGCGGCGAAACTGAACAAGGACGCAGACGAGGTCGTCGTCCACGACCTCGACACCAAGTTCGGGATGCGCAAGACGGTGGGCTACGCGAAGGTCTACGAGTCGCCGGACTTCGCCCGCGACATCGAGCAGGAGCATATGCTCGACCGGAACAAGATCGAAGCCGACGCCGACGCCGAAGAGGCCTGAACCGGCTCCTTCTCGATGCGAATCGTCGGACTCGAGGGCACCGCGTGGGCCGCGAGTGCGGCGCTGTACGACGCCCGAACCGACGAGGTCAACGTCGAGACCGACGCCTACGAACCCGACAGCGGCGGGATCCACCCCCGCGAGGCCGCCGAGCATATGGGGAACGCCGTCCCCGAGGTCGTCGCCGCGATCTTGGACGTTGCCGCCGAGAGTGGCGAGAGTGACGCCCCGGACATCGATGCCGTCGCGTTCTCCCGGGGCCCCGGCCTCGGTCCCTGTCTCCGGGTGGTCGGCACCGCAGCGCGGGCCCTCTCGCAGACGCTGTCGGTGCCGCTCGTCGGCGTCAACCACATGGTCGCCCACTTGGAGATCGGCCGGCACCGCTCGGGGTTCGATTCGCCGGTCTGTCTGAACGCCTCGGGCGCCAACGCCCACCTGCTCGGCTACCACGACGGCCGGTATCGGGTGCTCGGCGAGACGATGGACACCGGCGTCGGGAACGCGATCGACAAGTTCACGCGCCACCTCGGATGGTCCCACCCGGGCGGCCCGAAGGTCGAGACGTGCGCTCGCGATGGCGAGTACCACGACCTCCCGTACGTGGTCAAGGGGATGGACTTCTCGTTTTCGGGGCTCACGTCGGCCGCGAAGGATGCTGTCGACGAGGGCGTGCCGGTCGCGGACGTCTGTGCCGGACTCCAGGAGACGGTCTTTGCGATGCTGACGGAGGTTTCCGAGCGCGCGCTGTCGCTGACGGGAACCGACGAACTGGTTTTAGGCGGCGGCGTCGCCCAGAACGACCGCCTCCGGGAGATGCTCCGATCGATGTGCGAGCAGCGCGGCGCCGACTTCCACGCGCCCGAACCCCGCTTTCTCCGGGACAACGCCGGGATGATCGCGGTGCTGGGCGCGAAGATGTACGCCGCGGGCGATACGATCGCCGTCGAAGAGTCGGCCGTCGACCCGAACTTCCGCCCCGACGAGGTGGCGGTGACCTGGCGGGAGGGCGAGCGGTCGGTGGCCCGCGACCCCGCGGCCGCGGGGACGATCCGCGGCGCGGAGGCGACCGTGACGATCGAGGGCGACCGCGTCGTGAAGCGCCGCGTGCCGAAGGCGTACCGCCATCCCGACCTGGACGACCGGCTCCGCGGCGAACGGACCCGCGCGGAAGCCCGGCTCACGAGCGCCGCACGCCGGGTCGGGGTGCCGACGCCCGTCGTCGCCGACGTCGACCCCGAACCCGGCACCCTCGAACTCCGGCGGGTCGGTTCCGACGACCTCGCCGCCGGGGTGACGCCGGACCGGTGTCGGGCGGTCGGCCGCCATCTCGCGACGATCCACGGCGCGGGGTTCGTCCACGGCGACCCGACCACCCGGAACGTCCGGATCGGCGACGGCGACGACGAGGTGTTCCTCATCGACTTCGGACTCGGCTACTACACCGACCACGTCGAGGACCACGCGATGGACCTCCACGTCTTCCGGGGGAGCGTGGCGGGGACGGCGACCGATCCCGAGCCGTTGCTGTCGGCGTTCGAGGCGGGCTACGCCGAAGCCGGCGACGACGACGTCCTGGCTCGACTGCGGGAGATCGAGGGCCGCGGCCGGTATCAGGGGTAGGGTGCGGCGGTCGTCGCTCCCTTCCGCTCTGCGTCCGCCGTCGATCGCCGTCCACCCCTCCCCGCTCCGGCCGCCGATTCCGGGGGTCGGCCCGCAGTGACAAACGATTTACTCCTGCCTGGCGTACCGTCGGGTATGGCAGACAAACCGAAGCAAGGCGAGATCCTCGGCATCCCGTACAACTTCGAGCGCCCCTCGATCGGTCGGCTGCTGTCCTCCCACTGGCAGCCCGGCAACGGGATGCTCGTCCGGAAGCCGTTCGGTATCGGCTACACGCTCAACCTCGCCAGTTGGCGGTCGTGGGTTGTGCTCGCGGTCGTAGGTGTGCTTCTGTGGCAGGAGAACGGCGCCGGCGACGCGGAGGCGGAGCCCGACGACGGCGACGAGGACGATCCGGTCGAAGTCGTCGTCGACTGAGCCGCGGCCGGCGCGGCGCCGACGCGATGCTGACGCCCCGTTCTCAGGGCTCCCGTCCCGACGCGGAACCGACGGGGCTTTCTCCGGCGCCGTCGCAGATCCTCGCGGATGCTCCGCTACGTCACGACCAACTCGGGGAAGGTCCGGGAGGCCCGGGAGTACCTCGACGGCGTCGAACAGCTGGACTACGACTACACCGAGGTCCAGGCCTCGGAGTTGGGGCCGATCGCGGCCCACGGCGCCCGGGAGGCATACCGCCACGCCGGCGAACCAGTCGTGGTCGACGACTCCGGGCTGTTCGTCGACGGCTTCGACGGCTTTCCCGGCCCGTACACCGCCTACGTCGAGCATACGCTGGGGATCGAGACCGTCCAGCGCCTCGCGGCGAGCGAACTCGACGCCCCGCAGCGGGCGGCGTTCCGTTGCGTGCTGGCGTACTGCGACGGCGACGCGTTCGCGGCGACGCCGGACCCGGTCGACCGCGCGGACCGCAGCGCCGCGGCGGCCGCGGGTGCAGAGGACGCCGACGGTGACGGCAACGACCCCGCGGCCGACGACGCCCTCCCGGTGAAGCTGTTCTACGGGTCGGTCCGGGGCCGGCTGGTCGAACCCCGCGGCGACGGCGGGTTCGGCTACGACCCCATCTTCGAACACGACGGGCGGACGCTCGCGGAGATGAGTCCCGCCGAGAAGAACGCGGTCTCCCACCGCGGCCGCGCGCTGGCGAAGTTCGCGGAGTGGTTCCAGAACCGATCGGCCGGGGAGTAGGCGGTCCCTCGACCGTCAGGGCCGGCGTCACTCGCGCCACGGAGGACCGCTGCCGCCGCCCCAGGCGCCGAGTCTATAGCCTTATCAGTCCGACGACCGAACCTCCGGGTATGCATATCGTACCGGACACGAGCGCGGTCATCGACGGTCGCGTGTCCGAGCGGGTCGAGTCGGGCGACGTTGCGACGGTGTCGGTTCCGGAGGCGGTCGTCGGCGAGCTCGAATCCCAGGCCAACGACGGCCTCGACGCCGGGTGGGAGGGGCTCGAGGAGCTCCAGCGGCTCGCCGACCTCGCAGACGCGGGGGCCGTGGAGGTCCGGTACGTCGGCCGGCGGACGAAACCCAGCGAGTCGAGCGGCGCCCACGAGGGCGACATCGACGCGCTGATTCGGTCGGTCGCCGAGGAGGAGGGCGCGACGCTGCTTACCAGCGACGTGGTCCAATCCGAGGTTGCGAAGGCGAAGGGCCTCGACGTCGACTACGTCGAACCCAGAGTCAGAGGCTCCGGCGGGCTCGTCATCGAGGACTTCTTCGACGAGCGCACGATGTCGGTCCACCTCAAGACCGGCACGCGACCGAAGGCCAAACGCGGCGCCATCGGCGAGATGAGCTACCAGACGATCGACGACGAGGTGACCGACGAGGCCACGATGAAGGAGTGGGCCGACGACATCGAGGAGACCGCCCGGAGCAGCCCCGACGGCTTTCTCGAACTCTCAGAGCCCGGAATGAGCATCGTGCAGTTCCGGGACTACCGGATCGCGGTCGCCCGGCCGCCCTTCGCCGACGGGATCGAGATCACCGCCGTCCGGCCGATCGTCAAGACCGACCTGGAGGACTACGAGTTCGCCGACGAACTGAAGGACCGCCTGAAGGAGCGCCAGCGCGGGGTTCTCATCTCGGGGTCGCCCGGCGCCGGGAAGTCGACGTTCGCGCAGGCGGTCGCGGAGTTCCTGACCGACAGCGACTACGCGGTGAAGACGATGGAGAAACCCCGTGACCTCCAGGTCGGCGCCGACATCACCCAGTACACCGCCCTCGGCGGGGATATGGAGAAGACCGCCGACTCGCTCCTCTTGGTCCGCCCGGACTACACCATCTACGACGAGGTCCGGAAGACGAAGGACTTCGGGGTGTTCGCGGATATGCGCCTGGCGGGCGTCGGGATGGTCGGCGTCGTCCACGCCACCCGCGCGATCGACGCGCTCCAGCGGCTGGTGGGCCGGGTCGAACTCGGGATGATCCCCCAGGTCGTCGACACCGTCGTCTATATCGAGGACGGCCGCGTCGACACCGTCTACGACGTCACGACCGAGGTGAAGGTCCCCGAGGGTCTCACGGCGGAGGACCTCGCGCGGCCGGTGATACAGGTCGCGGACTTCGAGACCGGAAAGCCGGAGTACGAGATTTACACGTTCAACCGCCAGGTCATCACGGTGCCGATCGGCGACACTCAAGAGGAGGAAAGCGGCGTCAGCCGGCTGGCCCGCCAGGAGGTCGAACGCGAGATCAAATCGATCGCCCGCGGCCACGTCGACGTGGAGCTACAGGGGCAAAACACCGCGATCGTCTACGTCGACGACGACGACATCTCCAGCGTGATCGGGAAGGGCGGCGGCCGCATCTCCGACGTCGAGGACCGGCTCGGCATCGACATCGACGTCCGGACGCACGACGAGCGACCCGGCGGCCACGGCGGCGGTTCCGGCAGTCCCGGCGGGGGCGGCGCTCCGAGCGGCGGCGACGACGGCATCACCGTCACCCCGGAGGTCACCTCCCGCCACGTGGCGATCCGGCTGGACGAACACGTCGGCGAGACCGTGGAGGTCCGCGCCGACGGCGAGTACCTCTTTACGGCGACGGTGGGTCGCGGCGGCGAGGTCCAGGTCTCCCGCGGCAGCGCCATCGCCGACGAACTCGAAGCCGCGATCGACCGGAAACAGCGGATCACCGTCCACCCGGCGTAGTCGGCCGGATCAAAAACCCGGGGCTACCGCACCTCAGTGGAACATATCGAGCAGGAAGATCGAGAGAAAGCCGACGAAAAACAGCGTCGTCGACACCGGCGTCTCGGGCACCTTCCCGGCCTTCACGAGGAGTTCCTCGGTGACGAGATACAGCAGCGCCGCCGAGCCGAACGCGAGGATGACCGCGATCGGGGCGCCGGTCACCCCCTCAAGCAGAAGCACGCCGCCGGTCACGCCCGACGCGAGCAGCAGCCCGAACACGGCCGGAACCGAGAGCTTCCGGAGCACGCCCATCCCCTGCGGGAGCGCGACGACGCCGGCGACGCCGAGAAACAGCACCTCGATCGCCAGCGCCACCGCGATGATGACGCCGGTGTCGGGGTTGTCGAGGAAGGTGACCCCGATCAACACCCCGTCGATGAGCATATCGATCCCGACGGTGATGAGTAGGCCGGCCGCGCCCGCGAACTGGCCGCCCACGTCGCGCTTCTCGATCGTTTTGCTCAGTCGGTGGATCCCGAGCATCGTCACGACCCCGATGGCGAACCCGAGGACGACGACCTGCGGCGCCCGCTCGTGGACCTCCGGCAGCAACTCCGCGGCGACGGCGGCAGTGACGACCCCGGCCGCGAAGTGTTGGACGTTGCTCTCCATCTGCGGGCCGGGCGGCCGGTAGACGGCGACCACGCCGCCGACCAGGGCGGCCACGACCGCCAGCGCCGTGTACGACAGCGCCTGCACCAGTACCATACGGTCCGATCCAGACCGAAGGCGTATCATCCTGACGGGCGGCGGTCGGGCGGGCCCGCCGCCGGGCCCGCCCGAATCGGTCGATTCTTCCGCCGACCGCGGCATCTGGTGGTATGGACGCAGACACTCCCCCGCCGGAGGTGCTGGACGAGCTGTTCGACACGATCGAGGATCGGAAGGAGACGCTCCCGGAGGGCTCCTACACCGCGTCGCTGTTTACCCACGAGAAGGGCGAAAACGCCGTCTTGGAGAAGCTCGGCGAGGAGACGACCGAGACGATCCTGGCGGCGAAAGACGACGACCGCGAGGAGTTGCTGGCGGAAAGCGCGGATCTGGTCTATCACCTGCTCGTAGTGCTCGCGATGGAAGAGGCCTCGCTGGATGACCTCCGTACGGAGCTCCGGGATCGGTTTTGAGCGTCTACCGGGGATCTGTCGCTTCGTCCACGATGCCGGGTTCGACGGCGACGACGTCCCGTCCGCATAGCCGCCCGAACGTGGCGGCGTTCCATTGCGGTCAGGTCAGGTGTCCGGGCCGAGGGCCGTGACGGGGCATCAACGGCACCGAACGGCCGTCACGCGTTGGAGAGCCGGCCTCGGTCGAGTCCGGGTAATCAGTTTCGTCCTGTTCGTCTGGGTCGGCGTTGTCGTGTGTCGTCATCGGATGGTTGGTGTGCGGCAGTCTGGAGGCTGTGCCACCGTCGGAGTGCTATCCGAGACGTACCAGCGCCATCATCGGCTGAACGACGGCACCCAAACATAATAAAAGTTTATTATCAATTGCGCGCCACACGACCGTCGCCCACTCCGGGTGCAACGGTGCTCGCAACCCTTCGCACCCGAACTCCGGTACTGCGAGCGACGGCCGCACAGCGTCCCATCGGTCGTTGCCGCGCGGCACCGCTGTCCGCGCGGGTGCAGGAACGTTCGGCTATCGGAACCGCACGCCGAGGTCCGACAGGCCGTCGTTCCGCTGGGCGACGTTGATGAGCAGCGGCGTCAGCGACTCCACCTCCGCGGCGTTCGCCAGCCCGCCGGCGTCGAGCGGGCGGATCCCGTCGATGTCCGCCGCCAGCCCCGCGACCGTGTCCTTCGCGTCCTCGTCGTCGGCGAGCAGCAGGGTGTCGACGTCGAGGTCGGCGTTGAGGTCGGCGAGCCGGCCGGCCGCGAGCGAGTGGAACGCGCCGACGACCGGGACCTCGTCGGGCGCAGCGTCGGCAACGAGGGCCGTGACGCTGCCGGCGCTCGGCGGGTGGTAGTGGAAGCCGTCCTCGTCGCGGGTGAGCCCCGCGGCAGGGGTGACGAGGATGTCGCCGGCGCCCACGTTGTCGGCGACGGCCTCGACGGTGTCGGCGACGTGGTACGGCGGGACCGCGAGCACGATCACGTCGGCGCGGTCGGCCGCCATCGCGTTCTCGAAGCCGGTGATCTTCGCGTCGCTGCCGTGCGATTCCAACGTCGCCTCGTAGTCGTCGGCCGCGGCGTGTGCGGCGTCGGGGTCGCGGGAGCCGATCACGACGTCGTGGCCGGAGTGATACCCCCACCGGAGCGCGAGCCCCTCGCCGATGTCGCCCGTCCCGCCCAGAAGTGCGATTCGCATACGTGTCGGTGTGGCTGCGCGCCGCTAAAGGGTTGCGTGACCGGGTACCCCTGCCGGTGTCTCCGGGATCACCGCGTCACCCGCCCGCTCGCGACGCCGACGGTGCGTACACGAGCAGGAATCCGAGCAGCGGCGCGACCACGAGCGTCCCGAAGAGGACGCCGGTCCGGATCCCAGTCCCCACCGGGAGGAGTGACCACGCGCCCAGCCCCACGGCGTCGGCCACGACGACGACCGTCGCGAACCGGAGGAAGTTCCGCCGGACGTCGGTCATCCCGCCACCCCGTTCACGCCGGGCGCTCCCCGCGCCGCCGTGGGTTCAGCCGCTTCGCCCGGGCCGCGACCAGCCACCCGGCGGCGAACGCGGCCAGCCGGGGGCCGAACCCCTCGTACCCCAGCGTCGCCAGCCCGACCTGCCCGCCGGCCGCGACGACGAAGAAGACCACGAACTGGATCGTCTGATCGCCGAGTTTCGCACTCGGCGACGCCGCGTTCCGGGCGAGCCGAGCGGCCACCGGTCCGACGAGGGCGAAGACGACCGCCGCGACGACCGGCCGCGGGACGCCGGTCCCGGCCGGAAACAGCGCGTACGCGACCACGAGCGCCACCACGGCGGCGAAGACGGTCGCCCACCCGAGGCGTTCGACGCGGAGCAGGTCCATCGGTCGTCGTTTGGCGAGCCGAGGAATAAGGGTGTCCGTCGCCACCCACGGCGGTCACGTCTCCTCGCCCCCGAACACGACCCCGGGAAGGTCGTTGACCGTCTCGACGACCGCGTCGGCACCGACCGATTCGAACGCCTCGCGTCCCGATTCCCCGGTCAGCCCGCCGGTGAGCACGCCGATCCCGTGGTAGTCCCGGTCGGGGTCCTCGGCGGCGGCGTTGACCGCCGTCCGCACGTCGTCGAGGGTGTCGCCCGCGAACGCGACCGCCGCCGCGTCGAACCGTTCGGCCAGCGTGACAAGTGCCGCGGGGTCGGGCTTGCCCGCCGCCCAGTCGTCCATCGTGAACCGGTGGCGGTCGGGGACGTCGAGGTCGACGCGGTCCAGCGCGATGTCGGCCTCGGCGGCGGGCCGGCCGGTGAGGACGCCCACCGCTGCGCCCGACGTCAACCGGTCGAGCGTGTCGGGGTCGACCAGGACCGGCTCGTCGTGGATGTAGCCGGGCGCGTCGAACGGCGGGTCGCCGCCCTCCAACTCCCGATACAGGTCGGTGCCGAGATACAGCGCCTGGAACGCGTCGCGGAGCGCCTCCGAATCCCACGCGTCGCGGACGGCCGCGAGGTCGTCGGAAGAGAGGTCGTCTTCGAGGACCGACTTGGCGGCGGCGAGACCGCCACCTGCCTCGCGGATCCGCTCGGCGAACGCCGGGAGGTCCAGCGGGTCGCGCTCGTCGGCGAGGACGTACAGCGCGACCGCGTCGGTCACGTCCCAGTCGTTGTTGAACCCGCCGGCGTCCTTGAAATACTGGACGTCGGCGCGGTCGACCGTCCGGCCGTACAGCCGCTCGACGGACTCGACGATCGCGCGCCGGTAGGAGTCGGCCACGTCGATCAACACCCCGTCGATGTCGAGGACGACCGCGTCCGCGTGCATACCGGCGAGCCGTCGGCCGGCGGCTTTACGTTTGCGTCTCGGCGGGATTTCGCCCGCCCCGAGTTAGGAGATATTTTACCGCGGCGTCGCCAGGGGACAGGTATGAGCGACTACGACCCGCAAGCGCTCGAAGCCCGCTGGCGGGAGCGGTGGGCCGAGGAGGGCCGCTACGAGGCCGACCCCGCCGACGCGGCGGGCGGCGACGACGACCCCACGTTCATCACCGTCCCGTACCCGTACCCCAGCGGCGGGATGCACATCGGCCACGCCCGGACCTACACCGTCCCGGACGTCTACGCCCGGTACCGGCGCCAGCAGGGCGACAACGTCCTCTTCCCGATCGCGTGGCACGTCACCGGTACGCCGATCATCGGCGCGGTCGAGCGGCTGAAGAAGGGCGAGGAGGACCAGCTGTCGGTCCTCCGCGACACCTACAACGTCGCCGAGGACACCCTCGAAGAGCTGGAGACCCCGATGGGGTACGCCCGGCACTTCATCGAGAACCATTACAAGAAGGGGATGCGCGATCTCGGCCTCTCGATCGACTGGCGCCGGGAGTTCACCACCAACGACGACCGCTACTCGAAGTTCATCACCTGGCAGTACGAGACGCTGAAAGAGCGGGGCCTCCTGGAGAAGGGCCTCCACCCCGTGAAGTACTGCACCAACGAGGAGCAGCCCGTCACCACCCACGACCTCCTTGAAGGCGAGGAAGCGGAGTTCCAGGAGTACACCCTGATCCGGTTCGGCCACGGCGACACCGTGGTCCCGATGGCGACGCTTCGGCCCGAGACCGTCCGCGGCGTCACCAACGCCTACATCGACCCCGACGCCAGCTACGTGCTCGCCGACGTCGACGGCGAGGAGTGGTTCGTCTCCGCGCCCGCCGTCGAGAAGCTCCAACTCCAGGGCCGGGAGGTCACCCCGAAGCGCACCGTGGCCGGCGACCACCTGGTCGGCCGGCGGGTCGAGAACCCCGTGACCGGCGACGACGTGCTGGTGTTGCCCGCCGACTTCGTCGACGCCGACAACGCCACCGGCGTGGTGATGTCGGTGCCGGCGCACTCACCCGACGACTACCTCGCGCTCCAGGAGGCGAAGGCCGACGACGACCGCCTGTCGGCATATGGGATCGACCCCGCCGCCGTCGACGAAATCGAGCCGGTGCCGATCCTCTCGGTCGAGGGCTACGGCGAGATTCCCGCGAAGACCGCGGTCGAAGCGGCGGGAATCGAATCCAGCACCGACCCCGACCTGGAGGCGGTCACCCGCGAACTCTACAACAGCGAGTTCCATTCCGGGCGGTTGAACGAGGAGTACGGCGAGTTCGCCGGCGAGGTCGTCGAGGCGGTTCGCGGGCGGTTCCGCGACGCCCACCGGGAGTCGGGGGCGTTCGATTCGATGCGGGAGTTCTCCGAGGAGGTCGTCTGCCGGTGCGGCGGCGACGTCGTGGTCGCCGAACAGGACACGTGGTTCCTGCGGTACAACGACGAGGCCTGGAAGGCGAAGGCCCACGACGCCGTCTCCCGGATGGAGGCAATCCCCGAGAACACCCGCGGGGAGTACGACCACACCATCGACTGGCTGAACGAGTGGCCCTGTATCCGGAACTACGGGCTGGGGACCCGGCTGCCGTGGGACGACGAGTTCGTGATCGAGCCGCTGTCGGACTCGACGATCTATATGGCGTACTACACCATCGCCCACCGGCTGGGTGAGATCCCGATCGAGGACCTTGACCGGGAGTTCTTCGACGCGCTGTTCTACGGCGAGGATGCGGTCGAAGACCCCGACGAGCGGGCGCTGGACCTCCGCGCGGAGTGGCAGTACTGGTACCCGGTGACCTACCGGTTCTCCGCGAACGACCTCATCTCGAATCACCTCACGTTCTACCTGCTGCACCACGCGGAGCTGTTCGATCCCGAGGAGTGGCCCGCGGGGATCGTGATAATGGGGATGGGGCTGCTCGAAGGCGAGAAGATGTCGTCGTCGAAGGGCCACGTCGTCCTGCCCGACGCCGCGATCGAGGAGTACGGCGCGGACACGGTCCGCTTCTTCCTCTTGAACTCCGCGGAGCCGTGGCAGGACTACGACTGGCGGACCGAACAGGTCGAGTCGGTACGGGCGCAGTTGGAGCGGTTCTGGAACCGTGCGGCGGCTATCATCGACGACCCCGGTCCCGACGAGCGGCCGGAGCCGTCCACCGCCGACCGGTGGCTGCTGTCGCGGCTCCAGCGCACCGTCGCCGACGTGACCGAGGCGCTTGACGGCTCCGAAACCCGGACTGCGAGCCAGGCCGCCTTTTACGACTTCGAGGAGGATCTGCGGTGGTACCGTCGACGCGCGGACCTCTCGGCGCCAAGCGCGCGGTGGACGCTACGGGAGGTTCTCGAAACCCGGCTGCGGCTGCTCGCGCCGTTCGTCCCGTTCCTCGCGAACGAACTCCACGAGCGGCTGACGGGGACGCCCGCGGAGGACGCGCCGTGGCCCGAGGCCGACGACGCGTTCCTCGATCGGGGGGTCGAGGCCGCCGAGACGCAGGTCGAGCGGCTGGTCGACGACATCCAGGGGATCCAGCAGTCCCTCCGGAACGCCGACGATGACGTTCCGGAGGCCGACCCCGACCGGATCCGGGTGACGGTTGCGGCCGACTGGAAGCACGGCGTGTTCGGCACCGTCGCCGCGGTCGGCACAGACCAGGGCGCGGTGATGAGCGAGGTGATGAGTGACCCCGACCTCCGGGACCGGGGCGACGCGGTCAACGATCTGGTGTCGGAACTGATCGAGTTCGCACGAGCGCGTGACGCCGACGAACTCGCCGCGCTGTCGGACCTCGACGAGGCGGCGGTCTACCGGGACGCCGCGGACTTCCTCGGCGCCGAGTTCGACGCCGAGATCGTCGTCGACGTCGAGGCCGACGACGAGGCCGGCGCGGTCCCCTTCCGGCCGTCGATCGAACTCGAAGCGGCGTAACCGCCGGCCGTCCCGGGTCCTCCTCCGGCGGACGTGCTCGCCCCGACTCACGAAGGTTTATCACCGTCCGGATAATGAATTTCCACGATGGCAGAGGCAGAACAGGAGAGTCTC
This sequence comes from Halobellus ruber, assembly GCF_014212355.1. NCBI lineage: Archaea > Methanobacteriati > Methanobacteriota > Halobacteria > Halobacteriales > Haloferacaceae > Halobellus > Halobellus ruber. The sequence continues at coordinate 199,295 of NZ_JACKXD010000003.1, read as the reverse complement.
GGCGACCTTCCGCCGAGCGCGAAGTTGGTATTCAAGGTGCTCGAATACAACGGCCCGCTGACACAGAAGGGGATCGTCCAGGAGTCGATGCTGTCGGCTCGGACGGTCCGCTACGCGCTCGAACGGCTCGAGGGGATCGACGTCGTCGACGAGGACGTCTACTTCGCCGACGCCCGACAGAACCTGTATCAACTCACCGACGACGCGCCGAAGACCCACCCGGCCGAGGGCGACGCCGACGAGGCGGAAGCCTGCTGCGCCGAGTAGGCCACGTTCCGACCCGCTCGTTTCTCCGGTGAGCCGGCGGCACTGGCTCCGAACAGCGGTGCCTCCGATCACTCAGGATCGCTATCCCGTATGACAGCCACAGCCGAACGCCGGTGGGTCAGACCGGCCGCGCAGGAGCAACGCGAGTTCGGCTAAGCCGAGCGGGAGTGGATCAAGCCGGCGTTGGATGACGCCTTCCGCGACGGGATCGACCCGACTGACCCCGACGGCTCGCGAAAAGTTAACCCGGTCCGGAACCGACTACGGATATGTCACTCTCGCTCGACGCCACCCAGCTGGATCGGTACTCCAGACACATCATAATGGACGAGGTCGGCCCGGATGGACAAAAGCGGCTGCTCGACTCGCGGGCGCTCGTCGTCGGGGCGGGCGGGCTCGGCTCGCCCGTGATCCAGTATCTCGCCGCGGCCGGGGTCGGTCACCTCACGATCGTCGACAACGACGTCGTCGAGCGGAGCAACCTCCAGCGGCAGATCGTCCACGCCGACGCCGACGTCGATCGGCCGAAGGTCGACAGCGCCGCGGCGTTCGTCGCCGATCTGAACCCCGACGTCGACGTGGTAACGCACCGGACGCGACTGGAAAAGGGGAACGTCGCCGACATCGTCCCCGGGCACGACGTCGTGGTCGACGCCTCCGACAACTTCCCCACGCGGTATCTCCTCAACGACTTCTGCCGGCTGGAAGGGGTCCCGATCGCCCACGGCGCGATCTACAAGTTCGAGGGGCAGGTGACGACGCTCGTTCCGGAGGGCCCGTGCTATCGGTGTCTGTTCCCCGAGGCACCCGAACCCGGGACCGTCCCCGACTGTGCGGCCACGGGCGTGTTGGGCGTTCTCCCCGGAACAGTGGGCTGTCTTCAGGCCACCGAGGCCGTGAAGCTCCTCCTCGACGCCGGCGACCCGCTCGTCGGTCGACTGTTGTTTTACGACGCGATGGATCTGAGTTTCGAGACCGCCGAGTACCCGCAGAACCCCGAGTGCCCGATCTGCGGCGACGACCACGTCGACTCGATCGAGGGCATCGAGTACACCTCGGCGTGTGCGGTCAGCGCCGACTGATCTTCGAGGGCTCACGCCCGCCGCCCGCGCGGCACCGATCTAACGCACCGCCGGAGCACCGCCGCCTCTGCCTTCCGAAGGTGCTCGGCCGCGGTCCCGACCGAACAGTCGAGTTCTTCCGCGACCGCATCGAGCGTCGTCTCTCGCGGGTCCGCGTAGTATCCGGTCTCGACCGCGACTTCCAGCGCCGCCAACTGCCGCGGTGTGAGCGCGGCTGTCGGGTCGGATAGCCGTCCGTCGTAGGGACGCACACGCCGAACGGTCACGTCGATCCCGTCGGGCAAGCCGTCGAGCGCCGTGGTCAGTTCGTCGTTCGCCCCGACGAGCGAGACGTCGATCGTACGGTCCGCCCGGTAGATGACCGGCGGCACGACAACGACACCCGTGTCGAGGAACGACGCTGTGAGCCGTGCGTCGGCGGATCGCTGGTTTTCGGTGAGCGCCAGGTGGAACCCACGGCGGCCCTCCGCCGCCGCGGTCTCGTACTCGACGATCGACGGCTGCTCCGCCAAGGCCTCGGTGTAGGCGGCCTCGTCGTCGCCGTCGACGAAGAACACGAGCGTGTTTCGGTCGCCCACCGACGGGTTCCAGTGTCGCAGTCGCGTCTCCCGGAACCCGGGCGTATCGGCCACGAACGCGTGCATCGGGTGGACGTACGTCGGCGAGGGAGCGAGCCGGAGCCGGACCGAGCGCATCAGGCCTGCCCTGACGCGCTACGATTATAAATCACCCTCACAGCTACGGCAGTAGTTCCAGGCGATGTCCCCGCGAACACGTGCGTATGCGACCGCCCTCCACGACCGTTGACGAATCGGTCCCGGCCGACGCGCGGGTCCACCGCTCCGCCGAGGCCGCGATCGACGGACTCGAACAGCAGTTCTCGATCCGCCGCGATGATCACCGCCACGCCCCGGGTGTCGTCGTCCGCGCTGACGCCGTCCGAGACGTTCTCGGGTTCCTCCGCGAGAAAGCGGGGTTCGATCACCTCTCGTGTGTCACCGCCCAGCAGTACGCGGACCGATACGAGACGATCTACCACCTCAAGCGGTACGACGATCCCACGACCGAGCTGAGCGTCGTCGTGCCCACGCCGCTCGGGGAGCCGACGAGCGAGTCGGCGGCGCCGGTCTTCCCGACCGCCGGATGGCACGAGCGCGAGGCCTACGACCTGATCGGCATCGAGTACGAGGATCACCCGGACCTGCGGCGGCTCCTGCTGCCGGAGACGTGGCAGGGACACCCGCTCTCGAAGGGGTACGACAAGGACCGGCCGCAGATCGTTCCCTACACCGAGAACGCCAATCCGATCCAGGACGATGACCGCGCCGGTGACACCCTACATTTGAACATCGGGCCGCACCACCCCGCGACCCACGGTGTCCTTCACCTGGAGGTGACGCTCGACGGCGAGCAGGTCGTCGATGTCGAGCCCGACATCGGCTACATCCACCGCTGTGAGGAGCAGATGTGCCAGACGAAGACCTACCGCCACCAGATTATGCCGTACCCCGACCGCTGGGACTGGGGCGGCGCGGGCCTCCTGAACGAGTGGGCCTACGCCCGCACGGCCGAGCTGCTGGCCGACATCGACGTGCCAGAATACGCACAGATCGTTCGGACGATGGCGGCGGAGCTCTCGCGGATGCTCTCGCACTTCCTGGCCGTCGGCGCGTACGCGCTCGATGTCATCGGCGACTTCACCGCGACCTTTATGTACGCGATCAGGGACCGCGAGCGGGTCCAGAACATCCTCGAAGACCTCACCGGCCAACGGCTGATGTTCAACTACTTTCGGCTCGGCGGCGTGGTCTGGGACCTCCCCGAGCCCCGCGAGGAGTTCTTCGAGCAGGTCTACGACTTCGTCGACGACCTGCCGGAGCGACTGGCGGAGTACCACGACCTCCTCACCGGTAACGAGGTTCTCCAGATCCGGACGGTCGACACGGGCGTACTCCCGGCGGAGACGGCGAAAGCCTACGGCTGTACCGGCCCCGTCGCCCGCGGTTCCGGGGTCGACTACGACCTCCGTCGCGACGATCCCTACGGCTACTACGACGAACTCGAGTGGGACGTGATCACTCAATCCGACGGCGACAACTTCGCGCGGCTCCTCGTCCGACTGCGCGAGATCGAGCAGTCCGCGCGGATCGTCGAGCAGTGTGTCGAGTTGCTCGAAGACTGGCCCGAAAGCGAGCGGGATATCCAGGCGAACGTCCCCCGCACGCTCAAGCCCGACGACGACACGGAGGTCTATCGGGCGGTCGAGGCCGCCAAGGGCGAACTCGGGATCTACATCCGTGCGGACGGCACCGAGACGCCGGCCCGGTTCAAGATCCGCGGCCCCTCCTTTTCGCACCTCCAGGCGTTCCCGGAGATGACCCGCGGTGGCTACATCCCCGACCTGATCGCCACGCTCGGGAGCCTCGACACGATTATGGGCGAGGTGGACCGATAGACCGGGTCGCGCCGCTCCATAGTTGTGGGCGAACAGCCGGCACCTGCGTTCGCTCCCCGCATCGACGTGCCGGGCAACCGCTGACCGACGCGGGGCGGACGTTACGTCACGGCGACGGTGGCCGCGTCATCGTATATAAACGATCGCGGCGAACTCGATGTCGCCGTCCACACCGTAGCGTTTTATCCGCCGCCCGTCCAGGTGCGGATATGGCCTCCCAGGGGATCGTCGAGGAGTTCCTCTCTCTGAAGTCCGACACCGACGCCGACGTCCTGACGATGCAGTGCGGCGACTTCTACGAGTTCTTCGCCGAGGACGCCGAACTCGTCGCCGACGAACTGGACCTGCAGGTCTCACAGAAGTCCTCACACGGGTCGTCGTACCCGATGGCGGGCGTCCCGGTCGACGACCTCACCCCGTATCTGAAGGCGCTCGTCGAGCGGGGCTACCGCGTCGCCGTCGCCGACCAGTTCGAGGACGGTGGGGACCACTACCGCGAGGTAACGCGGGTCGTCACCCCCGGAACCCTGCTCGAAACCGACGACGCCGACGCGCGGTACACCGCGGCCATAGCCGATGGCTCGGCCGACGGCGATCGAATCGGAGTGGCGCTGGCGGACGCGACCACCGGCCAGTTCCTGGTCGCCACCGCCGCCGACGCCGACGAGGCGCTCTCGGAGCTGTACCGGTTCGGGCCCGTGGAGATCCTCCCCGGCCCCGCGGTCCGCGACGACGACGCCGTCGTCCGGCGACTCCGGGAGGAGACCGACGCCACCGTCTCGCTGTTCGAGGCCGACGCGTTCGCCCCCGGACGGGCGGCCCACCGACTTGAAGCCCAGTTCGGCGCGGAGACGCTGTCGAGCGTCGGCCTCGACACCGACGCCGCGGTCCGGGCGGCGGGCGCGGTGCTGGCGTACGTCGAGGAGACCGGTGCCGGCGTGTTGCCGTCGATGACGCGGCTCCGAACCTTCGAGACCGACGACCACCTCGACCTCGACGCCACCACCCAGCGCAACCTCGAACTGGTCGAACCGATGCAGGGCGAGTCCGGCGACACCCTGCTGGGGACGATCGACCACACCGTCACCAGCCCGGGCGGACGGCTGCTCCGGGAGTGGGTGACCCGCCCGCGCCGGGACCGCTCCGAGCTCACCCGCAGGCTCGATTCCGTCGAGGCGCTTGCGTCGGCGGCGCTGGCCCGCGAGCGCGTCCGGGAGGCGCTCGACGGCGGCTACGACCTCGAACGCCTGGCGGCGCGGGCGGCCTCGGAAAGCGCCGACGCCGCCGACCTGCTTGCGGTCCGCGACACCCTCGCGATCCTCCCGGCCGTCGCCGACGCGATCGCGGGGTCCCGGCTCTCGGGATCGCCACTCGCGGCCGTGGTCGACCGCCCGGACCGCGACGCCGCGGCCCGCCTGCGCGACGAACTCGAAGGCGCCCTCGCCGAGGACCCCCCGAAGACGGTGACGCAGGGCGGGCTCTTTCGGGAGGGATACGACGAGGACCTCGACGAGCTGCTGGAACAACACCGCGAGGCCCGCGAGTGGATCGATACCCTCGCCGAGCGGGAGGCCCGGAAACACGGCCTCAACCACGTCACGGTCGACCGGAACAAGACCGACGGCTACTACATCCAAGTGGGAAAGTCCGCCGCCGACGGGGTGCCCGAGCACTACCGCGAGATCAAGACGCTGAAGAACTCCAAACGGTTCGTGACCGAGGAACTCGAGGAGCGCGAGCGGGAGATCCTCCGCTTGGAGGAGGCCCGCGGCGACCTGGAGTACGACCTGTTCTGTGCCCTCCGCGAGCGGGTCGCCGACCGCGCGGCACTCCTCCAGGACGTCGGCCGCGCCCTGGCGGAGGTCGACGCTCTCGCGTCGCTTGCAACCCACGCCGCCGGCAACGACTGGGTCCGGCCCGACCTGGTCGAACCGGGGCCGCTCCGCATCGAGGCCGGCCGCCACCCCGTCGTCGAGCGGACCACCGAGTTCGTCCCCAACGACCTCCGGTTGGGTGGCGCGGGCGGCGGTGACGGTGGCGCGGCAGGCGACGCCGACCCGGGCTTTCTCATCGTCACCGGCCCGAACATGAGCGGGAAATCCACCTACCTCCGCCAGGCCGCGCTGATCACGCTCCTCGCCCAGATCGGGAGCTTCGTGCCCGCCCGCTCGGCCACCGTCGGCGTCGTCGACGGGATCTACACCCGCGTGGGCGCGCTCGACGAACTCGCACAGGGCCGGTCGACGTTCATGGTGGAGATGCAGGAGCTCTCTAACATCCTCCACTCGGCGACCGAGGAGTCGCTGGTGATCCTAGACGAGGTCGGCCGCGGGACCGCCACCTACGACGGCATCTCGATCGCGTGGGCCGCAACCGAGTACCTGCACCAAGGTAACAATCTACTGGTAGATGGGGGCGGCGGCCCCAAAACGCTGTTCGCAACCCACTATCACGAACTCACGGAACTTGCCGAACGCCTCTCGCGGGCAGCGAACGTTCACATAGCCGGTGAAGAAAACGACGGTGAAGTAACGTTCCTGCGGACGGTAAAGAAGGGACCTGCAGATCGGTCCTATGGGATCTACGTTGCGGAGTTGGCAGGCGTGCCAGACCCGGTTACCAGTCGAGCACGCGAGGTTCTCGAATTACTTCAACAGGACAAGGCAATCGACGTACGAGGCGGATCGAAGGGAACAGAGCAAGTCGTATTCGATCTCGGGAGCGGACAGCTCAAGACCGGCGACGACTCAGAGACGACAGCGGAAACCGCCAGTAACGGTGGAGGATTCGACCCCGAAATCGAGGCCGTAGTTGATGAGATACGCGCAACCGATGTGAACGATATCTCACCGCTGGAACTGATGAGCCGCGTGCAGGAGTGGAAGCAAAGGCTCGACGGGAGCTAATAGAGGGTGTTCATATCCGATGAATATGGAGTGTATAGCGGTGATGATAATCGATTATATGTGTCGGCTCAGAGGAGGCCTCGGCGAGCGCGGATCAGTCGGCAGCCACTCTGAATCTACTACTCCGACATTGGCAAGTCTATCGGAGCCGAATTATCAATTTCCCGAATATATACAGCTCCAAGCGATACGTTTACCAGAGCCGGTAAAGTCGTTTGCTGAAGACCCTTCCCGACGTAATATAATATGCCTGATCAAAACCTTTTCATTTGGTTGAACAAAACACGGCACGTGGATGGGTGCAGAGGAAGTCGCGTTCGGTGTAGGAGCAAATCTCATAGCCGCGGGGCTGCTCCGAATTGAAAACATAACCCGTGATGCCCTCCGCGACACGTTTCGGGAGGCAGAGTTCTCGGCGGAACTCGACGACGTGGAAACAATATTCATCGGCGAACTACAGAACCAAGTCGCCGAAATCGACTCGCAACGAGACACCGGAGAGATTGCTGGTGTCGTCGAACGATGGGATTCGGTTGTCCGCGAACTCTACGGGCTCGAAGAAGCGGCAGAGGTGGATGGCGTCGATCAGATACTGTTCAGTAGTGAGCAAGAGGCCGTAGAGGAGATCAGCGCGGCAATCGCCCGTGCTGCTGGCTTTGACATCGCAGACACTCCGCAACTGGAAACAGATCTGATGGCTGCGGTCGCAAGAGCATACCGTAACGCGATAGAAGAGTGCCCTGAAGTGTTCGGTGACTCAATTGCAGAGCAGTTCCTCATTTCATCCGCGATAAAGCTGCACGACCGTCTGTCGGACGTGCAGCGGAAATTGGATGACCTGCACCGGCGGTTCTCCCGACGAGCGTACGACCTGCATCCTGGCAACGAAGCGGGAAAACAACGGGTTGCCGAGAAGGTGCGACAGGAGAATCCACACTCGTCCGAAAACGTCCGGACCGAGTATGTCGACCGACCGGAACTGAAGGACGTCGCGGACGACGAGAGTCTGCTGCTACTCGGGCCGGGCGGATCAGGAAAGACCCGGTCGCTCGTAGAACTCGTGCGCTCACACGAAGGCATCGATCACATCGTTTATCCACGCAGCGTGTTCCAGAACCCGGAGCAAGCCAGCGCGTTCGTCACGGAGCGATTCGAGGGCGACGTGCTTCTCGTGTGGGATGACATCCACAAGGCTAATCCCGAAGAGGATAACACGGTCGTGCGGAGGGTGGTCGAGGAACTTCGCGACCTGTTGGCTCCGGAGCACGAACTGCATATCCTTGCAACCGGCCGAATCAAACAAAAGGATCAGATACCCGGCGATCCGGATGTCGACGACGGACTGTGGCGCGGCGTTACCCCAGTCGAACTGGCGTATCTCGATATTGAACCTCTTGTACAGCTAATCCAGAAGGCAGTGGATGCGTACGAGGTCACCGTGAGTGACGAATCGAGACGAGCTTTTCTTAAAAAGACGCTAGATTCGGAGCCGACGCCGTTGTTCGTCACCTCGGTGCTTGAAAACGCCGGGGAGGAGCTAACCGAGGAGGACGTCGAAGCGCTCCCGGAGACTGCCGTCGAGATTTGGGAGAAGGGGTATCAACGGACCGCCAAGGAGCCACGGAGGGCGCTTCGCTCGATGAAAACACTCGGCGAACTCGCTCCGGGGAGCGTATTCCCCAAGTCGCTGCTTCGTGGCGTGTATTCGGAGGTATTCGATGGCCCCGAAGCCGATTTCGATCAACCGTTTCAAAAGGTTCTCAACGAATACTGGCTCTTCGAGGCGGAAGCCGACGGGGAAACCACCTACGGAATGCACGACGTGAAGCAGGCGGCAGTGGAGGCCGAATCGGATGAGTTCCTCCTGGATAGGCTTTCGACGTTTTTGATCGAGAGCCAGGAACAGTACTTTCGATACGTCTCTCCTCCGACTCGACGAGTTATTCACGGGAACCTCGCAAAACGTGCGGAGGATATCGAATGGGCAGTCAATATAGCGAGAACGCACTACAACTACATTCTCGATCATATCGACGAGGAGGATGAAGTAACGCTATTTAACCTCGGTGTCCTGCTCGACGAGGAGGGTGAGACAGACGAGGCAAAACGCCGGTACAAAGAGGCGATTGAGGCCGACCCTGACTACGCCGAGGCGTACTCAAATCTCGGTGTCCTGCTGAAACAGGAGGGTGAGACAGACGAGGCAAAACGCCGGTTTGAGCAGGCGATTGAGGCCGACCCTGACTACGCCGAGGCTCACGCAAACCTTGGATTCACCCTACTGAGCGGATCCGAGTACGCTCCTGCAATCAAGAGGTTCGAAACATCGGTTCGCCTCTGGCTCAATGCGGGCTCCATCGAGAACGTCATCAACGATATGGGGGCGCTCACTACTGCGCTCGAAGGAGCCGAAGAACGGTCGAGGGCGATCGAATGCTGCGTAACTGCACTCGGAATAGCCGCGAACGCCGGTCTTTCAGAGGATGCTGTCGGATGGGCGTGGAACTATCTCAGTGACAACGCGAGTGAGAAACCATCGGTAACGGTTCGATGCGCCGGTGTAGAAACGATTAGCGGTCGTCTGAACGTTGGATACAATCTATTCTACTTGCTGAGAGAAACCGAGAGAGAAATTGACGGGGAATATGCTCGAATTGCCGACGTGGCCGTCGCTGCGTTCCACAGACTGTCCGAAGCCGGAGACGAGAACGCTGAAACGATCCTGAGCGACGTCGATCCGGACACCCTCTCAGATGCTGCGTACGCGGTGTACTCGTATCTACAGAGCGGTGAGTCCGATCGACGGACCAGTGACGAAGCTTCTACACAGGAATTTGCCCCGTATCCGTTTGCGGCCGATGATCACGACCGGCGGATCGCGAACATATCCCTCGACGAGATCGAGCAGCGGCTGTTCGATACGCTCCTCAGACAGCTCCGAGAGGAGACGTAGCCGTTATTCTCGATGTAGTCCTAACGAGGAAGATCACAAATGAACCGACACCAGTAGATCGTCGTCTCGATCAACGAGGTGCGCGCGAAGACGCTGTTTGCGACCCACTATCACGAACTCACCGCGTTGGCGGACCACCTCGACCGCGTCGAAAACGTCCACGTCGCGGTCAACGACTCGGGCGACGACGTCACGTTCCTCCGCACGATCGAACCGGGGGCGACAGACCGGTCCTACGGGGTCCACGTCGCCGACCTCGCGGGCGTCCCCGACCCGGTTGTCTCCCGGGCCGACGACGTGCTGGAACGGCTCCGCGGCGACGAGGCGATCGATGTCCGGGGGAGCGAGGGCGGGGGCGGAACCGACGCCGGCGACACCCACCAGGTCGTCTTCGACCTCGACGCCGGCGGGTTTCGGACCGACGCCACTGCGGACGGCGGGGAAGCGTCGGCTGACGGGGCCGAAACCCCACCCGACGCCGGCGACCCCGGCGGACCCGACCCGGACCGTGCGCCCGACCCCGCCGCCGAGTCGGTGCTCGCGGAACTCCGCGAGCTCGACGTCGACGAGACCCCGCCGGTGGAGCTGATGGCGCGGGTCGCCGAGTGGCAGGCGGAACTCGACGGGGAGTGACTGCGGAGCCGGCGAGCCGGAACGCCACCGGTACTGATTAGGGACTCACCGACGACACACAGTTAACGGATGTGTCTCGCCGAACGACCGGCCCGCGGTCCCGACGGGAGCGGGCGCGCGGATCACCGACCGACGGCCCCGCACCGAGGGGGGCGCGCGTGACCGACGTCCACCTCGAAGCCACGATCAGCCTCCGGGGGGTCGTCTTCGCCCCCTGCGGCGACGTGCTCGTGGTGCGGCGCGCGACCGACGGCGGGTGGGAGCTTCCGGGGGGACGGCTCGCACCCGACGAGGGGGCACTCGAGGGCGTCCAGCGGGAGATCGTTGAGGAGACCGGGCTCGACCCCGACGTGGGCCGCCCCGTCCACGCGGTGTCGTGGCGGAACGAGGCCGACGAGGGTCGCTTCGCGGTCTACTACTGGTGTGTGCTCGACGACGAGAGGATCGATCCCCGTTCCGGCGTCGATCCGGTGGAACTCAGCCACGAACACACCGACCACGTGTGGCTCCCGCCCGGGCGGGCGACCGAGCGGTTGAGCGACCCACAGGAACAGGCGGTGTCGGCGGCAACGGGGGTGTACGACCCGTGAGCGGCGACGGCGACGCCCCAGGCGGCGACGGCAGCGCCGCCGATGCCGACGACCCGGCGTCGACGCCCACGATCCGCGAACTCGACGACCGGACCGTCCGGCAGATCGCGGCGGGCGAGGTGGTCGAACGCCCCGCCTCCGTGGTGAAGGAACTGGTCGAAAACAGCCTCGACGCCGGCGCCGACCGGATCTCCGTCGCGGTCGAGGCCGGCGGCACCGAGGGGATCCGCGTCCGCGACGACGGCGTGGGGATGGACCGCACGGCGGCCGAGCGCGCGGTCGAGGAACACACCACGAGCAAGATCGATTCCATCGACGACCTCGAAGCCGGCGTCGGGACGCTGGGGTTCCGCGGCGAGGCGCTCCACACCATCGGCGCGGTCTCGCGGCTCACGATCCGAACCAAGCCCCGCGGCGGCGGGGCCGGGACCGAACTCCGCGTCGAGGGCGGCGAGGTGACCGAAGTCGGGACCGCCGGCTGTCCCGAGGGGACCGTCGTCGCGGTCGAGGACCTCTTCTACAACACCCCTGCCCGCCGGAAGTTCCTGAAGACGACCGCGACGGAGTTCGACCACGTCAACACCGTGGTCACCCACTACGCTCTCGCGAACCCCGACGTCGCGATCTCGCTCGAACACGACGATCGGGAGGTCTTCGCCACCGAGGGCCGCGGGGACCTCCGGTCGGCGGTGCTGTCGGTGTACGGCCGGGAGGTCGCGGAGGCGATGATCGAGGTCGGCCGCGGCTCCGATATGGGCGACGGCGGGTCGGCACCGACAGCGGAGGGCGACTCCCCACCGGTCGAGTCGGTAACGGGGCTCGTCAGCCACCCCGAGACCACCCGGAGTACCCGGGAGTACCTCTCGACGTTCGTGAACGGCCGGTACGTCGCTGCGGGCGTCCTCCGTGAGGCCGTCCTCGACGCGTACGGCGGCCAGTTGGCGTCGGACCGCTACCCGTTTGCGGTGCTGTTCGTGGCTCTCCCCGCAAATGCGGTCGACGTGAACGTCCACCCCAGAAAGATGGAGGTCCGCTTCGACGACGAAAGCGGGGTCAAGCAGGCCGTCACCGCCGCGGTCCGCGAGGCGCTCTTAGAGGCGGGGTTGATCCGATCGGCCGCGCCGCGCGGGCGGTCGGCGCCCGACGAAACCGAGATCGACCCCGAATCGCCGGCCTCGGAGGTCCGGGGCGGAGCCGGGCACGGGAGCCCCGATACGCCGTCGCCGGGCGGGGGACGATCGCGTCGCGACGGCGTCGACATCGACGCCGAGGGCGCCCCCACCTCCGATTCCAGCTCTGCGGACGCGGCTGCCGTGGACGACGGCCACGCGCCGCCATCGGGGACGGATCGCTCCGATCCCGACGCCGGCTCCGGGAGCGACTCCGCCCCGGACGGCGACGATCCGGCTGACGACGGCGGCGACGCCCGGACTGTCGACCCCGACAGCGACGACGCCCGGACTGTCGACCCCGACAGCGACGACGCGTGGACGGTGTCACCGGGCGGCTCGGGCGGGGACGACACCGAGCGGGGCACCGGGACGGATCGGGGACTCGGCAGCCAGTCGAGCGCACGCGGGGACGACCCCGGACGGCCGCACGTCGATGCCGAACAGTCAGGCGTCGGATCCGGAGCCGACTCCGCGTCCGCGCCGCAAGAGGACCGATCCGCCGGGGTGCCGACCGGCGTCGTCGGCCCGACGATCCAACGCGATCTCACCGGCGACGCGGCCAGCCTCGACCCCGAGTTCGACTCGTTGCCGTCGATGCGGGTCCTCGGGCAGTTGCACGACACCTACGTCGTCGCCGAAACCGACTTCGGACTGCTGTTGATCGATCAACACGCCGCCGACGAGCGGGTGAACTACGAGCGTCTGCAAGCCGAACTCGACGGCGACGTCGCCACCCAGGCGCTGGCGGAGCCGGTCGACGTCGAACTCACCGCGCGGGAAGCGGCGCTGTTCGGCGAGTACCGCGACGCCCTCGCGGAACTGGGCTTTCGGACCGAACGGGCCGCCGACCGCACGGTCGAGGTCCGGAGCGTGCCCGCGGTGTTCGCCTCGGCACTGGATCCCGAACTCCTTCGCGACGTGCTGTCGGCGTTCGTAGACGACGGGGGCGACTCGGCGGTGGCGTCGGTCGCTGACGAACTGCTCGCGGACCTGGCGTGTTACCCCTCGGTGACCGGCAACACCTCCTTGACCGAGGGGTCGGTGGTGGAACTGTTGAACGCGCTCGACGGCTGTGAGAACCCCTACGCGTGCCCCCACGGCCGCCCGGTGATCATTCAAATCGACTCGGACGAAATTGACGAGCGATTCGAGCGGGATTATCCCGGCCACTGACACCTCGATGCCTCAGATTCGAAGTCCGTGACTGTTCCCCCGACACCGGTTCTCGATATCCCCGGAACAGGGGTGTGGCTCGGAGTCGCCCGCCCCGTCAGTCACGACCGCCGGCCCCAGGCGAGGGCGGCCACGAGGAGCGCAAGCGCCGCGACGAGCGCACCGAACCCCGGAACACTCCCGTCCGTCCCCGTCGACGTCGCGGCACCACCGCTGTCGGCGAAGAGGTCGACCGATCCGACCTCCTCGCCTTCGAGCGACACCGATCCACTCTCGCGCGGCTCGAACGTGATCTCGACAGTCGTGGTCTCGCCGGGATCGAGCGCGACGACGGCAACGGGCGTGGTACGTGGCAGCGTCGCGGTGTGGGTGGCGCCCGCAATCCCGTGTGTGACGTTCGCCGCCGTCCACTCGCCCCCGGCGTACCGCATCACCTGCTGTTCCGATCCCTCCGGCGCCCGGCAACGACACCCGGGCTTATGTGGTCCCTCGGAGAACGGTGGCGTATGACCGACATCGCGACCTTCGGCGAGACGATGCTGCGGCTCTCGCCGCCGCGGGGCGAGCGCCTCGAACGGACCCGCGACCTCGACGTCAGGGTCGGCGGCGCCGAGAGCAACGTCGCCGTTGCGGCCGCGCGGCTCGGCCGCGAGACCACCTGGCTGTCGAAGCTCCCAAAGTCCCCGCTCGGCCGGCGCGTCACTGCCGCCCTCCGGAGCCACGGGGTTCGCCCGGCGGTCGCGTGGGACGGCAGCGAGTCGGCGCGGCTCGGCACCTACTACCTCGAACACGGCGGCGACCCACGCGGGAGCGACGTGATCTACGACCGTCAGGGGGCGTCGATCACGACCGCGACGCCGCCCGAGTTGCCGGTGGGGGCCATCGAGGGCGCGGACCTCTTCTACACCAGCGGGATCACACCCGCGCTGTCGTCGACGCTCGCGGAGACGACCGCGGAACTGCTCAAAGCCGCCGGGGGGACGGGGTCGACGACGGCGTTCGATCTCAACTACCGCTCGAAGCTGTGGTCGCCCGAGGCGGCTGGGGAAGCGTACGAGTCGCTGTTTCCGTACATCGACGTGCTGGTCGCCGCCGAGCGCGACGTGAACACCTGTCTGGACCGCGAGGGCGACGCCATCGAGATGGCCAACGGCCTCATACACGAGTTCGACTTCCGGACGGTCGTACTGACCCGCGGGGAGCACGGGTCGGTTGCGGTCCACGACGGCGAGGTGTTCGAACAGGACGCCTACGCCGCCGACACGTTCGACCCCGTCGGGAGCGGCGACGCCTTCGTCGGAGGGTATCTCGCCCACCGGGTCCACGGCGGCGGCGTCGCCGAGGCGCTCGCGTACGGCGCCGCGGCAGCGTCGCTGACACGCACCGTCGACGGCGACGTCGCGGTCGTCACCGCCGACGAGGTGGAGTCGGTCGTCGACGAGGACGGGGGCGGGCTCTCCCGGTGAGCCGATGACCGGATCCGACCCGACCACCGAGGGGCGGTACCGCGTGCTCGGCCGGCCGCGCGACCCCGCCGAACTCCTGCTCGTGACGGTCGACGGCGGGACCGACCCGGGCGGCGGCCCCGACGCCGGGGAGTCCGACGCGGCGTTCGAACCGGTGTACGTCGACACGACGGGGTACGAGGGTGACCTGGCGGCGACGGTCGACGGGCTCCACGCGGGGATGCTGGTGGACGCGACGTTGGTGTGGCGCGACGGCACCCCGCGGTTCCGTGAGCTCGACGTCGTCGCCGACACGGCCTTCGAGTTCCACGACGGCGTCACCGGGATCTTCGAGGCCGCGAAGAACGCGTGGATGGTCGCGGAGGCCGACAACGAAGGGATGAACGCGCGGGTGACCCGGAACACCGACGGCGAGCCCAACGGCGCGCTCTACGTGTTCGCGAAACAGTCGGGCGCCCGCGACCTCTTCGAGGAGTTCCGCACCGGGGTCACGCCGCTGTCGCCGCTCGTGACCCGGGTCGACGAGGCGGAGTCGGTGCCGCCGGAGGCCGACCAGCCGCGGGCCACCTTCGTGCTCCGTCCCGCCGACGAACCGTTTCTGGTTGTCTACGTGGCCTTCCGGCGGGACGGCGTGCTTGCGGAGACGATGCGGACGACATACGGGGACGGGTCGATCGTCGGCTGACACCCCGTCACACGCCGCGTTCGACGCCCACAGCCACCGGGTGGCGTTATCCGCTTCCCGCGACCGAATTCAGTTTTGACACCGTATTTTTCGTTCCATACCGCTTTTCGCCCGCTGAATATCTCCTTCGATAATCGGTGGCGAGGATACATTACGCGCGCAATCGAACACGTACTCGTGTCGAACTCCGCCGAAACTCCGGGCAGTCAGCCCCCGTCGCACGGCGACCACCGCGGGGAGCGCTCGGCGGAGGCGCCCCCATCGCGCCGGATCCGGCCGGTCGATGTTGCGCTCGTGGCGGTGATTCCGGCGATGCTCGTCGGGGTGTTTCTCCTCCCGATGGAGCTCCGGCGCGACCTGGCGCTGCTCTACACTGAGCCGTCGGTGGTGACGATGTACGCCTCGCACTTCGTCCACCTCGATCTCCCGCATCTGACGGCGAACCTGCTCGTCTACCTGCTTGTGGTTCCGTTCTCGCTCGCCGTGAGCGTCTGGAGCGGGCGGCGGCGGCGGTTCTACGCCGTCGCCGCCGTCGTTTTCGTCGCCTTTCCGCTGGCGCTGTCGGGGCTGAACGTCCTCCTGCCGCGTCCGCGGATCGGAATGGGGTTTTCCGGGATGAACCTCGCCTTTGTCGGGTATCTGCCGCACGTGCTCGCGGACCGCTTCGAGGCCGAGCGCCCCGAGT
Organism: Halobellus ruber; assembly: GCF_014212355.1. Lineage (NCBI taxonomy): Archaea > Methanobacteriati > Methanobacteriota > Halobacteria > Halobacteriales > Haloferacaceae > Halobellus > Halobellus ruber. The sequence continues at coordinate 183,228 of NZ_JACKXD010000003.1, read as the reverse complement.
GGGAGCGGAGCCGTGCGGCGCTGCTCGCGCTGCTGTTTTTCGTCGGCACGGCCGTCGTCACGGTCCGGATCACGGCGTCGATCTACCACACCGCACAGCCGGGGCTCCACTGGCTCGTGGTGGCCGGCGCCGGGAGTCTGGCCGCGGCGGTGGCGCTGACCCGGCCGCTCGTCTCCTGTCTCCGGTCGCAGGGGGTCGCCGGCGCGACGATCCCCCCGCTTGCGGCGCTCGGGAGCCTGCTGTTCGTGCTGCTGATGACCGTCGCGTTTCCCGACGTTTCGCCGGCCGACGGGAGCGTGGTGAACCTCTTCCTGCATTTCCTGGGGTTCAGTTTCGGGTACATCGTCCCGTATGCCGCGTTTCAGGTACTCGGGCTCTCCTTGGGGAGCCGATCCGAGCCGGCGACGGCGCGGAAATGATAGCCTAACGTCCAGTTATAGAATCATTATTGATACTTGGGGGCGTATATTTATATATCCGAAGCACAGACACCACTGGTATGCGGCTGACAGTACCCACCGACTTCGACATCCTCGACGCGTTCGCGGACGGCCGGCGCAACAACGCGGCGAACCTGGCCCACGAACTCGACCGCAACCGGTCGTACATCAACACCCGGCTGCCGGTGCTCGCGGACTACGGGCTGCTCGAACGGGTAGGGCCGGCACCGAAAAGCGGGCTCTACGCGATCACCGAAAAGGGGCTCGCGGCGGCGGAGCACCGCGACGACTACCGGACTGACGGCGTCGACTTCGACGCGCTGGTGGACCAGGCGGTCGAGGCATCGTCGTCATCCTCGCGACCGGCGTCGCCGGCGGACGACTGAGGCGGGGTCGTCGGGGTCGACGTCCCGTTTCTCGATACCGTCGCTTCCGTCGGCGCTCTTGCCGCCCGGTCGCCACGCCTCGGCGAGAGCGTCCAGCGGCCCGCGTCGATCGCCCGCCGGAGTTCGCGGTCGCGCTCGGGCTGATACTGTCGGCTATCACTACGTGACGGGTTTCCACACCCCCGGGGTGTCGAAATCCGTCACGCGACGATAGCCGACAGTCCGAACCACACGCGGCTCGCTCCGCGGGCAACCAGAGATCACGGCGGGGACCGACGGCGACCCGAACGCGTCGGTGGTGACCGTCAGCGAGCCCGCGGCCTTCGACGTGGCCGTGATCGAGGTCGACTCGAAGCTCGGCGTCGTCACCAGCGAGACCACGATCCTCGTCGCCGAGGTGGAGAGCGCCGGTGACCTCGACCTGAACGGAGCGGTCGAGATCGACTACGAGGACGGCACGGCAACGGACACCGCCGACATCCAGGAGGTCAACCTGACGTTCGAGGACGTCCCCGACCCGACGACGGTGACGACTCCGGCGAGAACACCGAGGAAGGCGACGGGAGTGACGCTGGCGGCGATGGTAGCACCGCCGGGAGCGACGAGACTGTCGAACGGGAAACGTTCGGCGTCGCCCCTTCCGTCCGGATCCTGGGGATCGGCGCGGTCTTCGTTGCCGTCGTGCTGGGGCTGACGGTCGTGTTCCGGCGTGACGACTCCTCGCAAGAGCGGCTGTAGGACTCACGGCTGTTCGTCCCGCGTCCCCCGTGCCCGCCTCCATAGCTATCTACCGCTTGCTTTCCTCGTCGAGCCGCGTGGTACACCACGGACAGAAGTCGAGCTCCGGATCCAGTTCCTTGCCGCACTCCGGGCACTCGGTCGCCCCCGCCCCCGTCCCGGTGACGCCGCCCGCTGCGACAGCGGAGCCGCTTCCGGACTCCGACGCCGTCGACGGCCGTTCGCCGTCGCTGTCGCGGGCCTCCCGGTGGCTCATCCGTGCGAGAACGTACGCGTCGGCTACGCTCGCGACCGCGACCGCCAGCAGCGGCGCCAGGGTCGCCACGTCGCCGCCGGAGCCCGAGAGCAACGCCCGCGCGGCCTCCGGCGGCACGAACAGCGCCGACATCGCGACGGCGACGGCGAACCACCCCAGGCCGCGCTTCCAGCGCCGGAGGTAGATGTGACCGAGTCCGGTCGCGAGCGTCCCGAGCAGCGCCGCGAGCCACGGGCGCTTCCCCGACGCCTTCGATCGGCCGACCATATCCCATCGTTCATACGCCGCCGATTAGGCTTTGGGGGCTCGGGCGTCGCAGCCGCCCTGAGGTTTATCATCGAAACCGGGACCACGCCCTGCGTGATCTGAGGCGTGCCCCGCGTCGGGCAGCGGTCGTCCGGCACGTCGGCGCGGGGACCGCGGTGTGCCGGCTGTTTGCCCTCCATTCGGTGCGGTATGATCCTCACTCCGATCCCGCGACTCGAACGCCCGGGAAGTACCGGCCGTGGAAGTCGAACGGCACCTGGTGGGGCAGGGTGGCTCGGGCCCGCTCCTCGAACGTCGACCCGTCGAGAACGATCAGCCGGGAGGCGTCGGCGCCGTCCTCGAGCGCGACCGTCAGCACTACGCCGTCGTCCTCGGCGTCGCCATCGGGGTCGGGCACGAAGATCGGCTCCCCGAAGTAGTCGCCGCCGGACCGGTGTTCGACCGCGTCACCGGCCTCGGCGTCGATCTTCAGTACCCCGTGGGCCCACCCGCTGGCGGGCTGGTCCATACTCATCGCGTAGACGTAGCGGTGGGACCGACACCACCGCGCGGGCGAGACCGTCGGTAGCGCTGTCCCGTCGTCGTAGACGGTCGCACGCTCGACTGTGGCGTCGCCGGGGCCGTATCGCCCGTCGCCGCCGAGCGAGATCGTGAACCGGTCCAGCCGCCCCGCGAGCGTGTCGAGTTCGCCCGCCCGGAGCTCGTCGAGGTACAGCGAGTCGATAGTGGTCGCGTCCGGAACCGTTTCGAGATCGAAGACGATCTCGCTGCCGCCGGCCCGCTCGAAGGCGTTGACGTGGTGGAACCCGAAGATCGGTTCCGCCGTCGGGGTTGCGACCGTCTCGCCGGTGGTTCGGTCGACCACAACCACCCGGGTTCCCCTGTCGGGCTCCCACTCGAACTGCTCGATGAACGGGCCCTGCCGGCCGGGTTTGAGGAACCGCCGGGGATCCAGCCGGAGCGGGAACTCCGTGAGGACGACGTATCGCGGGGTGAGCGCGAAGCTGTGCATATACGCGGGCTTGTCCGTCTCGACGGTCCCGACGTGGACGCGGTCCTGCGGGCCGTCCATCGCGTAGATGTGGTATTTGCTGGTCCGGCCGAACTCGGTGGCGACGTTGAGGAGCCGTCCCGTGGCGGGATCCCGCTTGAGATGTGCACACGAGAGCTGTCCTGTCGGCGCCGACCCATCGTAGGTGACGTGGCCCGTCATCGTGAGGCTGTTCGGGTCGACTGCGATCCACCGCGGCGATTCGGTCAGCGCGAGGAACTCCTCGCCGACCCGCTCGACGATGATGTTGGTGTTATCGTAGGGGCTCGTGAGAAACGTCGCCAGCCGGGAGCGGAGCGTGGTCTCGCCCGTCGCGAAGCCGCCGTCGAACTCGCCGGCTCGGGCGGCCTCGTAGGCCTCGGTCCGGAGAAAGCGGTTCCGGTAGTGAACCTCGCCCCCTTCGGGGTCGAAGGTGAACCGGTACAGCATCGCGAGGCCGTCGAACCAGTGGTCGACGGCGCTGCCGTCGGGAAAGGAGAACGCGCCGGGGCCGTTCCGGATGAGGCTCCCCGTCAGCCACGGTGGAAGCGAGCCTTCGACCGACAGCGACGCCGCGACCTCGTCGTGTAGCGAGTGGAACCCTGGATGCTGCGCCATACCGGACGGTCGGTCCCGACCGGGAAGTAGCCGGTGGCCCCTGTCCCCCGAGACGGTCGGGACCATCGACCGGAAATACGGTAAGAGTTAACACACTCCAGCACACTTCTCGGGTCGTGATGAGCGGCCGGCAATCGTTCGTCTGTCAGGAGTGCGGCTGTCGCGTCTCGCCCGGATCGTTCCGCGCACGGTGTCCCGAGTGCGACGGGAAACTCGGGATCGGCGAGACCGCGCGAGACTGCACAGAGTGAGATGACCCGCCGGGATCGCGCCGGCGACGACCCGTCTGACCGGACTCGTGAGTCCGATCGTGAGCGGCCGCCGAGCGACGACACCTCGGACACCGATACGTCGCCGGACGGCGGACCGGCGTCGGCTGACCCCGGGCGGATCCGGTCGCTGGCGGTGACCGAGAGCGATGTCGTTGACGCGCTCGAAGCCGCCGCGCGCGGCGGTCGCGAGATCGTGCTCCGGGTCACGCCGCCATTCTCCGGACGGATGCGGGCGCGACTCCACGACGCGGGTGCCGTCGACGCCGAGGGCGACTCGGGGACGGGCTATGAGGGAACGACCGAACCGGGAGACGGGAGGGACGCCCCCGACGCGGCGGCAGCGGTGCACGTCCCGCCGGAGCGGTTTGTCGAGGACCCGCCCGCGTACCCCACCGTCGACGACACGGAGGACGAACTCCGAGGCTCGGAAGCGCCCTACACCCGCGAACGCCACCGGGAGCGCCATCAGGCGGCCGTCGCGGAGTGGCGGGACACCGTCCGTCGACGGCTGGCCGAGGAGGTCACACTCCGAACCGAGAAGGGGCCGACGACGGTCGCTGTCGCGTACCTCGGGTGAGTTCGGACCCGCGGTTTTAATCCCGCCCGAGCGGGAACTGGGTGTGATGGTACTGAATCGCCGGGGGGCCGCGGTCGTTGCCGTCGCGCTGTTATTGCTGACCAGCGGGTGTATCGGGTTCCTGACCGGCAGCGAACCGCTCGAGTTCTCCGCGGAGCCGGCTGCCGCCTCCGGCTCCACGGCGACGGACGCGGGCTACGAGTACAACGGCACGCGCGAGCTCACGCTCAATCGAACCTTCGAGGTCGGCAGTCAGGAGCGCCGGGTGATCGCGACGAACCGGATCGCCGACTACAGGAAGAGTATGGAGCTCGGACCGCTCGGCGAGGCGGAAGTCGGCGTGTTCAACGTCGTCACGACGCCGGCCGTCGAGGTCGCCGGCCAGACGCTGAACCCGATCGGGAGCTACTCCAACGCCCGGCTGGTTGAGTTCGTCCAACAGCAGTACTCCGGGCTGGGCGACATCCGCCGGGTGAGCGAGCGGAACATCACCGTCCAGGGCACCGAAACCGCGGTGACGAAGTTCTCCGCGACCGCGACCATCCAGGGCCAGGAGGTCGACGTCTTCATCCACGTCATCAAGTACCGCAACGGTGACGACTTCGTCGTCGCGATCGGGGTCTACCCGCAACAGCTCGAAGGCTCCGAGGAGTCCAACGTCCTCTCGATGATGCGCGCCCTCGAGCACCCGGTCGAGGCGTAGTCGCAGTCCCGCCCGCAATCGGAGGGGACCGTCCGCCGACGAACGGTTTTGTCGCCGCTCGGAGAAGCGTCCGGTATGGCGTCCACGCGACGGATCGGGATCGGACTGGCCGCCGTCTCGGTGCTCGGCTACGCGACCGGCGTGGTCGCGCCGCGAGCATCGTCGGACTGATGATCGGTGTGACGCTGTACGCGATCGGCCGCGAGGACGGTGAGTCAATATGACGCCACGAAGGGCCACCGGAGGGTGTCGCGGGTGATCTCCGCAATCGTCTACGACGCCGACAGCGTCGAACGCTACGCCGTCGACGGCGAGGCCGACCTCGAGGCCGCACGGAACGCCGCCGGCACCACGTGGGTCCGGGTGAGTTCGGCCTCGGAAGCGGAGCAACGCGCCGTCTCCGAGACGTTCGGCCTCCATCCCCTGGAGACCGAGGACGTCCGGAACGACGTTCGACCGAAGACCGAGGAGTTCGCCGCTCACGCCTTCGTCCTCGTGAAAACTGCCGCGCTCGAACGTGGAGAGACCACCCTCGAGGAGGAGATCCGGACCCAACCCACCGGGCTGTTCCTGGGCGACGACTGGATCGTGACCCTGACCGTGGAGGACGACCACGTTCCGGCGGTCTCCGACGTCTGGCAGTCGGTGGAGAACCAGGAGGGTCGGAGGCTGAAGCAGGGGCCCGACTTCGCCGCCTACCGCGTGATCGACCACGTCGTCGACGACTACTTCGACCTGCTCGACAGCGTGGGCGACACCATCGAACTCCTCGAAGACGAGATCCTCTCGACCCCCGACGAGGGGCTCAACGCGGTCCGACGGGACCCCCTCTCGTTCCGGAAAGTGGTCCGGCCGATGCGGGAGGCCGTCGGGGTGTTGGCACGGGGTGACCTCGCGGAGGTGGGGGAACCCACAGAGAAGTACTACCGCGACGTCTACGACCACCTGGTGGAGATCGTCGACCTCACCGAGACCTACCGCGACCTCACGCGGGCCACGCGCGATATCCATCTCAACGTCGTCTCCCAGTCCACGAACGAAGTGATGAAACGGCTCACCGTCGTCGCGACCATCTTCATCCCCCTGACGTTCGTGGTCGGAATCTACGGGATGAACTTCGGCGAGCACGGCACGGACCTCCCGGGGCTGTCGTGGCCCTGCGCGCACCCGGCGGTAATGATGGGGATGGGACTGGTCACCGGCATCCTGCTCGTCCACCTCCGGCAGGAGGGATGGCTCTAATCCCCGCCGGCGGAAGTGATATATATCCTCGGAGTTCCCGTCCTGCTCCGGGTTTACACGTGCTAAACGCCGTTCATTGGCGCCCGTGCATTGATTTTGATGACATTGCTTGAGCGAAATATTTAAATACACGAGACGCTTACAGCTGGTAAGGTCAACCCCGGCTATTTCGTCTCGGATATCGGTTTCTCTCCGGCGGGGGCAAACCGCTTCCAACCATGAGCGACACACAACTCAGAGACCGAACGGAGGGGTACAGCGCGGCACGAACGGACACCGTCGAACACGAACACGAGGCGGAACGCGAGGAGCTCGTCTGCCCGGAGTGCGGCGGCAACGTCGTCGTCGACGAGTCCCGCGGCGAGACGGTGTGTTCGGACTGCGGGCTGGTCGTCGACGAGGACTCGATCGACCGCGGGCCGGAGTGGCGCGCCTTCGACAGCGCCGAGCGTGATCAGAAGTCCCGCGTGGGTGCGCCGACGACGAACCTGATGCACGACAAGGGGCTGTCCACCAACATCGGGTGGCAGAACAAGGACGCCTACGGCAACTCCCTGTCGTCGCGGCAGCGCGAGCAGATGCAGCGGCTCCGGACCTGGAACGAACGGTTCCGGACCCGCGACTCGAAGGAGCGGAACCTCAAGCAGGCGCTCGGCGAGATCGACCGGATGGCGTCGGCGCTCGGACTGCCGGAGAACGTCCGGGAGACCGCCTCGGTCATCTACCGCCGCGCCCTCGACGAGGATCTGCTCCCCGGCCGCTCCATCGAGGGCGTCGCGACCGCGGCGCTGTACGCCGCCGCCCGACAGGCCGGCACGCCGCGCTCGCTCGACGAGATCGAGCGCGTCTCGCGGGTCGACAAGATGGAACTGACGCGGACGTACCGCTACGTGGTCCGCGAGCTGAAGCTGGAGGTCGAGCCCGCCGATCCCGCACAGTACGTCCCCCGCTTCGCCTCCGACCTCGATCTCTCCGACGAGGCCGAGCGCCGGGCGCGGGAGCTGCTGGAGAGCGCGAAGCGCGCCGCGATCCACTCGGGGAAGTCGCCGGTGGGGCTCGCCGCCGCCGCGGTCTACGCCGCGGCGCTGCTCACGAACGAGAAGGTCACCCAGAACCAGGTCAGCGAGGTCGCCGACGTCTCCGAGGTCACGATCCGGAACCGCTACAAGGAGCTTCTGGAGGCCAGCGACGCCGGAGTGGCGGCGTAGGCGACGCCTGCCCCTTGGCGGTACCGTGCACCAAGGTTTATTGACGTACCGACAGTGACCACGCGTATGGTCGAAGCGTTCGTGAGACTGCTGTGTCCCGAATGTTCAAAGAGCTGGCAGGACGAGCCGTCGTCGCTGCCGGGCCACCGGAACAACTTCACGTGTTCGGCCTGCGGCGCGACCCGCCGCCTCGCGGAGTTCATGCGGACCGAACGCGACCTCAACGCGGTCAAACAGTTCGAGTAGCGGTCGGCGTTTACAGGTCCGGAATCGACGAGATCGCCCCGCAGGCGTCACATTTCAGCACCGTCGTGCCCCGCTCGTCGACAAGCTGGGTGTCCGGCGAGCGACACTCAGAGCACGTCACAAAGCCGTCGACGTACGACTCCACGGCGTCGGCGATCCGGCGCTGCTTGAAGTCGCCGGTGAACCGCGCCCGCCCCCGGTCGTCGATCTGTGCGCTGGTGCCGAGCTCCGACTGCAGGAACCGCATCACGTGGTCGGGCTCCCGCGCCAGCCGGTCGTGGACCGCCCCGAAGTTCTCCCAGACCGTCCTGTTGCCCTCCGCACGCACCTCCGGGTCCGGGACCTCGAAGCGTCCCCCGGCCTCGGCGATGTCGGGCGACCGTTCGAGTGCTCGATCGAGTTGATCCTCGTAGTCCATACGCGACCCAACGGACAGCGCCGTGTAAAACGTTCATGTTCCCGACTCCCGACGGCCGGCCGCGCCCGTCGCTGCGGGCCCCCGGGTCGGCGCGTGATACTGTCGGCTATAGTCGCGTGAAGGATTTCGACACCCTGGGGTGCCGAAAATCTTCACGTACTTATAGCCAACAGTATGACTCGGCGCTCCCGATCCTTCATCATCGAACACGGTTAATCGGTCGAATTGGGGCGTTTCGGGCCGATATTCGGGAGAAGCGTGTTAACGATACTCAGGATAGTAATATATCCCTCCAGTCTTAACTACGGATGCTTATGAAAAAGCAGGAGCTCATCCACCTTCACGGCCTGCTTGCGGAGGTACACACACAGGTCGAATCGTGGGACGAAGAGGAAGTACCGCTCGAAGCGTACAACGAACTCGGCGTCCGGCCGACATCGATCCACAAATCGAAAACTGATCACAAGGACGCAGTGTTCCGACTGATTACCGGGATCACCGGATCCTTCGACGAGGAAGAACGGACCCGCGTCGCCGCGACCGCCGACTGACTTCCCACGCGCCGTTCTGCGGACTCCTTACCCCGTTAGCCGTGGTACCGTCGCTCGACGGTAGTCCTCCGGAACCCGCTCCCGCCGACGATCGCCCCTCCCGGCGGCGGTGCCGCGATCCCGTCACCCGTCTTCGACCAGCTCGTCGAACTCCGGGATGAGGTCGTCCTCGCCCCCGTCGGAGGTCGGGTCCTCGTCTCCGGTGTCGGTCCCCGCGTCCGCGTCGTCGCTGTCGTCGGAACCTTCGATCTCCTCGACCGAGAGTACCTTCAGCGGGACGTTCTCCAGCCGCTGGCCGATCTCCTTCCGGGCGATTCGGGAGGCGTGTTCCTCCTGTTCGACGTTGAACACGGTCATCTCCAACTCCAGGGCGACGAGCGCCTCGTCGGCCGCGATGAACGCCGGGGGAAGCTCCTCGCCGTCGGGGGAGGTTCGGGAGCCCATCGAGATCTCGACGTAACTCAGGTCGGGGTTGAGCATCCCGCCGGTCTTCGAGATGGCGATCCGGATGGCCTCCTCGGGCGTCGTCACGTCGTACACCGGAATGGCGGCCTCGACGACGACTCTGCAGTCCATACGGGCAAGTACGGTCGCCGGCGGCATCAAAGGTTCGCCGGTCGTGACAACGTCGTGGGCGATAGACGGGGGCCGGCTGGGCGGTCGTCCGGATCCCGACCCCCTTCGAGACCGCTACGGCGATCGGTTCCGCCGAACGGTGTCACGGAGCTTCCCGCGCATCGCCTCGACGACGGTGCTCCGGTCGTTCCCGCGGCGCTCCGCCACCAACAACGCCCGGAGGTCGTTGGCGCTGGTGACGTTTTCGAGCTGTGCCTCGACCTCGCGTTCGGAGAAATCGGCGGGCTCGAACGGCACCACCGATCCGACCGTGAGCGTCGGCGACCGGCGACCGACCTTCGTGGGGCCGACGTCGTCGCCGGCGCGCTCGTCGGCGGCGTCGAGTTCGACCACGATCCGTGCCGGCGCCTCTATCAGGAAGCTCACCCCCCGAGCGGGGTCCAGCTCGATCGCCTCGGCGTCGAATCCCTCGTCGTCGACGGTGACGAGCTCGGCGTCCTGCCGGGCGGCGTCGATCCGGCCGTCGGGGTACCGGACCGTGACGGCCACCTCGGCGCCGTCGACCTCGTTCCGGGCGGTGTACCGGCCGGGGCGCAACAGCAGCACCGAGAACAGGTCGTCCTCGACCAGTTCGTCGCTGTCGAACTCCCGGCGCTCCCGGCGCTCACCCACCGGATCCACGGTGATCGAGTAGCCGCCGGGGCCGCTCCCGACGTGGAAGACCGCGACGCCGTCCTCGCGGATGCAGTCGAACTCTCCCTCACAGGAGCAGCCCTCCGGGTCGGATCCGGCGTCGGCGTCGTCGAACGACGCGAGGTCGTAAGTCGCCTGGATGGTGTGGTAGTCGTCGCTCACGGCCAGGAGCCGCGAGCCGACGAGTTCGCCGTCCCGACGAACCCTGATCAGGTAGTCGCCCTCGTCGGGGAACCGGTGGACGAGGGTTCCGAGCACGTTCACGGCGGCGCTGTCGGCGCCCGTCTCGGTGAACAGATAGCGGTTCAGCCCGGGTGCGGTAGTGGTGGTCATTGGTACACTCCGACGGTCGCCGTGAGAACGACCTCGGTTTCGGTGAGGTCCAAGTCGAGTGCCTCGATGGGCACCGTGACCGGAATGAGTCGCGGTTCGTTGCCCATCGTCGGGTCGCCCAGCGGCGGCGACCAGTCCAGCACCGGGAACGGGTCCTCGATGCGGAACACCGGGTAGTCGATGAAGTACTCGTCGAGCATTTCGATGATGATTCCGGGGACATCCAGGCTCACCCCGATGATGTCCGAGAGCCACTCGGCGGCGTCGTCGCCGATGTCGAGCGCGTCGCGGATGAACCCCACGAGCGAGCCGGCGATCCCCTCCAGCACGTCGATGGCCCAGTCCGGCAGGAAGCCGACGAGCGCGTCGACGGCCCGGTCGAGCAGATCCTCGACCAGGTCGCCGACGATGTCGGCCACGTCGAAGACGTCGACGTCGAACGTGTCCGGCAGGAGGCTCACGTCCCAGGAGTTCACGAGCGGGGGATCGACCGGCCCGGACTCGCCGGCGGCTTCGAGCGCCTCCAGGGCGTCGTGTTCGTCGACTTGGGCCTGCAGGTAGTCCGTCGTCCGGTTGGTGCTGTACCCGACCAGGAGGTCGGCCAGTACCGATATCTCCGACCGAACCCACCCGAGATCCAGCGTCAGCGACAGGTCCGGATCGGCCTCGAAGAAGCACTTCCGGGGCGCGCGGACGCAGTCGCCGAACCACCCCGGCGTGATGCAGAACCCGCCGATGCAGACCTCGGGGATGTCCAGCTCGAAGTCGAGGTCGAAGGTGTCCCACACCACGTCGAGTTCGTCCAGCTTCACCTGGTCGGGGGTGTCCCGGAAGTCGACCAGCCGGTCGCCGTGTTCGAGGTGGCCATCGATGTCGGCCGACACCGAGAACGCGCCCCCGGCCGTGGACGGCTGTGCCCGGATCCGGGTGACCGACGGGTCCAACAGCGCGGCGACCACGTCGTTGACGCCCGCCTCGGACACCGCCAGCGTGAGGTGGGTCACGGCCCACCTCCCGTCGCGTCGACGTCGAGATCGACGTACACGCGCAGTTCGTCCGCCTCGATGGCGGGGTTGTACGGCACCGCCCCGGACGTGGGCAGTTCGACCGTCGCGGTCAGCCCGCCCAGCGTCAACACCGGGTTCTGCATCGCCAGCGCCTGCTGGACGGTTCGTTCGATGGTGTCGGCCAGCGACGGGAACACGCCCAGCCGGAGGAACACCTCGATGTAACACTCCAGCGAGTGGACGAACCCCGCCGGCAGCGGAAACTCCTCTATCGTCTCGAGGTCGGTCAGCCGGATGTCGTCGATCCCGAACGTCGGGGACTGCGGCACCGTCAGCGGCCCCTCGACGGTCGGCCGATCGACCATCGACACGGTGCCGACGACCTTGACGTCGAGACAGAAACAGCGGAGGCGGTCCGCCTGTGGGACCGCGGGTAACCCGAACTCCGCGAGCAGCGCCTCGTCGTCCATCGCCGCGTCCATCTCGAAGTCCTCGCGGCGCTCGACGTACGACCGGAACTGTTCGATGGCTTCGAGCGCCCCGTCGAGCTCGACGTCGCCGGGACAGCCGAGCCCCGCACACACCGACGCGTTGGCGGCGTACTGCTGGTCTTTGAACGATAGCTCCTCGGTCGGCGGCGCGAAGTCGATGCCGAGGTCGGTCACCTGGACCGCGTAGTCCATCCCGACCAGCCCGTCGGTCCCCACCACCGGGAGCGGCTCCTCCTCTGTCATCAGGGGGTTGTCCCACCGACGGTCGCGCACCTCGGGGGCGTACGGGATCGCCTCGCAGGGCGGGAGGCTCCCGTGACGTACATCCACGTACTCGGGTGGTGGTACCTCGGCGGCGGCGTAGGCTCCGGCGACGACGCGGGCGGTCCCGTAGTTGAACAACGACGGGCGCTTGTGTTGCAGGTGTGTGACGACGCGGTTGATACCCTCCTCGTGGAGCGCACCGTACACGTCGCTGTGGTCAGTGTATGCCATAGTTGCGTACCGGCTGTGTTCCCGATACGCTGTCTCGGACGACAGCAGTAGTAATAACATTATTGATTATTCTGAACTGACGTGAACGGAAATACGGCTATATTGTTGAATTAGCCACTCAAACAAGTGATTCTAAAAATAAAATACGGTACGTTTTATATATGAGATTCGGTATTATGGCCAGCACTGTGTACTCCCACACCCCTCGCGCGGGCGCTTCAGCCCCACCGGTGGCGGGTCGTCGACCCTCCGGTACTGACGCCGGCCGGTGGCGTCCCCCGGACGTTCACTCGTCGCCGCGGGCCCGGAGGTAGTAGAACAGGTACGTCTGGGCGTACCCCGCGTACTCGCCGCCCAACTGTTCCCGGAGCGCCCGCGAGGTTTCGGCGTAGCCGCCGCGGTCGCAGTCGGGGTAGTACTCCGCGACCGCGGTTCGGATCCACGTGTCCAACGGGATCGCCTCCAGGGAGCCGAGCGAGAACAGCAGCACGCAGTCGGCGATCTTGTCGCCGACGCCGACGAACTGGGTCAGGTACTCCCGGGCGTCCTCGTACTCGAGTCCCGTCGCCTCGCTCGGGTGGGCCTCGCCGTCGGCGACCATCTCCGCGGTCCGCTTGACGTACGGCGCGCGGTAGCCGAGTTTGCGGTCCCGGAGTTCGGCCTCGGTCCGCGCGGCCAACTGGTCGGGGGTGGGGAACGCGGGCACCGCCTCGCCGGCGAGTTCGTACTCGGTGCCGAACGACGCCGCGAGCGCGACCGACATCCCGTGGACCCGGGCGACGCGCATCTGTGCCGAGCAGATGAACGAGATCAGACACGGGAAGGGCGGGTCGCGGACCAGCCGCAGCCCGCGATAGGCGTCGATCGCCCGCTCGATCAGGTCGTCGTCGGGCGCAGCATCGTAGATCGCGTCGAGGTCGTCGTCGAGCCGGAGCAGGTGAGTCAAAAGCGGGACGGGGTCGTCGGTCGCGACCCACTCCAACCGGCCCTCGCGCTGCCGCACCCGGACCGCGATCGGCTCCGTCGTGACGCCGTCGATCGGCGGCGCGACCGTGTGGTACCACGCGTCGCCGCCCCGGTTGTCCATTGACTCGTACATCCGCCCGTCCGGGCGGTCCCACAGGTACGACTGGCCGCTCTCTAAGGTCGCCTGGAGGTCGAACGGCCCCGCGATTTCCGAGAGGGGGATCGCCCCCGACTCCGTCGCGGCGGCCGCGTCGACGCCGGGTGCGGATCCGGAATCGGCTGTCATTGGTTCGGGGAGGGACGGGGCGGGTATTGGGGTTTCGGTCGCGTGGGTCCGTCACGACCTCGCCGTCGGGAGCCGATGCGCTCGGGTGTCGATGCGACGGCCGTCTCAGAGCCGGGTGATCCGCCCCTCGGTCTCCGGGGAGATGGGCGTCCGCTCCCGGATCCGGTCGATCACGAGCTGTGCGAGTGACGTCTCACCGCTGCCAGTCCGCGCCGCGTCCGGCAGCATCCCGTACCCGTCGCCGCCGTCGGCCATGAAGTTGTTCGTCCCGAGGGTGTATGTCGCCTCGACGTCCAGCGGCTCGCCGTCGACGGTGACATCGGCCGGGTCGATCCGGTCGCCCGATTCGGCGTCGGGGTCCCACGCGAACTCCATCCCGCTGACCTGCGGGAACCGCCCCTCGAGGCTCTCGACCTCGCTGACGCCGTTCTCCAGGGCGTCGTGGAGGGTCCGGCCGCTCACCTCCAGTTCGATTGTCGTGTTGCCGAACGGCAGGATCTGGCGGATGAGCAGGTCGGTGATGTCGCCCGGCGGGTACAGCGTGCCCGTCCGGATCCCGCCGCCGTTCTGGATCACGACGTCGGAGTCGACGTCGGCCCTGATCGCGTCGGCGACGAAGTTGCCCATATTGGTCTCCCCCGTGCGGAGGTCCTCGCCGACGCAGTTGAGCGGGACCGTGCTCTCGCCGATCACCTCGCTGTCGACCTGGCGCCGGTAGAAGTCGGCGACCGCCTCGACGGCCTCGTTCGGCTCGATCTCCTCCTCGCTGACGTCGTAGACGGTGCGGTCGTACGACTGGATCTCCCCGTCGCCGACTTCGAGGGTGACCTCGCCCAGGAAGTCGTACTCGTCGCCGACGAAGGAGAGGACGGTGTCGTTGACCTCGACCGCCTCGTCGAACTGCTCGGCGGCGTCGTCGCCGACGATGACGTCGATCCCGTCGACGTTGGGGGCGATCTCGTTGCGCGCCAGGTCGTTTGCGACGTGTGACATCACGATCACCACTTCGGCGCCCTCCTCGCGCATCTCCGGGACGACCTCGCTCAACGCCGCTGTCGGGTCCCGCACTTCGGCGTCGCCGAGGCTCGTCACCTGCCTGGCCCGCGGGGTCAGGACGCCCGTGATCCCCACTGAGACGCCGGCGATCTCGACGATGTCGTAGCGTTCGGCGCCCTCCGCGCCGGCGAACGCCTCGCCGGAGGGCTCGTCGACGTTGGCGCTGACCCACAGGAAGTCCTCGGTCTCGGAGACCCGCGTCCGGAGGACGTCCGGTCCGAAGTCGAAGTCGTGGTTGCCGAACGTGTCGTGGGTGAGGTCGCCGGCCTCGAAGGGGTCGACGACGTGCTGGCCCTCGAACTCCGAGGACAGCGCCGACGAGCCCAGGTCGTCGCCGGCGCCCAGCCGTAACGTCCGATCCGGCTCGGCGAGGTCGTCCATCAGCCCGAAGTAGCTCTCGATGTTCTCGTTGTCCTCGGCGCCGGCGGTCCCGAGCCGCCCGCCGACGTGGGTGTCGTGGAGCAGCGTCAAAGACTCCGTCGGGACCGGCGTCGCCGTCTGTGTCGCTGTCTCGGTCGGCGTCTCGGTCGGCGCCTCGGTGGTAGCGTCTCCGTCGCCGCCGCCGCAGCCGGCGAGCGTCGCGCTGATACCGGTGGCGCCGAGGTACTTGAGCAACGACCGCCGTCGCATCTCGTCGTCTGACATTACGGATCGAACGAATCCGGGGGTACTGGTTGTAGTTCGGATTGCGGAAAGAATTGCTAAAAAGTTGAAATAATCGGGGCGATCCGTCGTCTCCCTCGCACGAATCGGTTAATTCATCCAACGATCGGTAACCGCCGAAGACGGACCACCGCCGACGCCGACGACCTGCGACGCCCACCGGGAACTGCACCCGACCGGGGGCGTCGTCGACCCGCGCGAGGATCCGCTCGTAGAGCGCGTTCCGGGTGATCGCGAAGCCGACAACGCCCGGGGAGAACAGGACGCCGGCCGACTGGTCCGTGAGGGCGCCGGCGATCCCACCGGCGGCGACCGCGCCGCACACGAGCCGGAACAGGTTCCGTGCGTCGCCGCTCCGCCGCGTGTTCGACGGCCAGGCGGGGTGACCGTCGCCTCGATCACGAGGTACGCGCCGGCCGCGGCCGACCCCCCGCAAGCGCCGGCTAATTCCGGATCTGCTCGTCGGTCAGCCGGGCGAGCCGCTCGGCGTCGGCCTCGCGGAACGCGGCCTCCGTACACCGCCACGTCCAGTTGCCGGTGGCGGTGCCGGGGCGGTTGAACCGCGCCTCGGCGCCGAGTCCGAGCACGTCCTGGACGGTCGTGAACGCCAGCACGGCGTCGGAGCGCCACACCGCCTCGATCACCGACCAGTTGATCTCCGAGCCGTCGGCGCCGACGTTGTAGTGGAGACAGTCACGCTGGCGGTCGGACAGCGACTCGTAGTAGCCCACGAGGGTGTTGGTGTCGTGGGTCGAGGTGTAGCCGACGCTCCCCTCGGGGTAGTGCATCGGCTGGTACATATCCCCCTCCCGGCACCAGTCGGCGTAGTGGGGCACCCGCATCGACGGGAACCCGAATCGCTCGCGGAGGTCGACGACCCCTTGATCGAGGAACCCCAGATCCTCCACGATGAACGGCAGTTCGCCCAGCTCCCGTTCGACGGTCTCGAAGAAGTCGTGGCCGGGCGCCTCGCGCCACTCGCCGGCCGCGGGGTCGTCGGCGCCGGCCGGGATCGCCCAGAACTCGTCGAACCCCTTGAAGTGGTCGATCCGGGCGACGTCGACGAGGTCGAGCAGGCGATCCAGCCGGTCGAGCCACCACCCGTAGCCGGTCTCCCGGAGGGTGTCCCAGTCGTAGACCGGATTTCCCCACCGCTGGCCGTCGTCGCCGGGGTTGGGCGGCACCCCCGCGACCGCCGCGGGATCGTGCTCGGGGGTCAGGTCGAACGCCTCGGGGCTCGCCCACACGTCGGCGCTGTCGAGTGCGACGTAGATCGGGAGGTCGCCGACGAACTCGACGCCGCGCTCCTCGGCGTACGCCCGGAGCGCGCGCCACTGCCGGTCGAAGACGAACTGGACGAACTCCCGATACTGGATCTCCGCAGCCAGTTCCTCCCGGTGGGCCGATAGGGCGTCGGGGTCGCGGGTCCGGATCGACTCGGGCCAGTCGGTCCACGCGCCGTCGTACCGCGTCCGCAGCGCCATAAACAGCGCGTAGTCGTCGAGCCACGCCGACTCCCGCTCGCGGAACGCCTCGAACGCCGCGCGGTCGTCCGCGGCGGCCTCCTCGCGGAACCGCGCTGCAGCCGTCCGGAGCCGGTCGGTCTTGTACGCCCTGACGCGGTCGTAGTCGACGCGGTCGCCGGGGAAGTCGGGGACCGCTTCGCCTTCGACCGCTCCGGCGTCGAGGTAGCCGTCGTCGACGAGCCGGTCGAGGCTGAGCAGAAGCGGGTTGCCCGCGAACGCCGAATACGACTGGTAGGGGGAGTCGCCGTGGACCGATGCGGTCGGCCCCAGCGGACAGAACTGCCAGTAGGACTGCTCGGCGGCGGCGAGCCACTCGACGAACGCCCGGGCGCCCTCGCCGAGGTCGCCGATGCCGTGTGGGCCCGGCAGCGAGGTGAGGTGGCAGAACACGCCCGCCGATCGGTCGAATCGCATACTCGACCCACCGCCGCGGGGGCATTAAGACTGTGGCACTCGGCGGCGACCGGCCGGACGTCGCTCCGACGGGGACCGCCCGCCGCGCCGAACCGCCCACAGTTAACACCGCCCGGGGCGTTCCCCCGAGCGTGCACCCGAAGACGGTCCTGATCACCGGCTGTTCGTCCGGGATCGGTCGCGCGACGGCGCTTGCGTTCTTAGAGGAGGACTGGGTCGTCTACGCCACCGCGCGCAACCCGGCCGACATCGAGACGCTCGGCGAGGCGGGCTGTCGGATCGCGACGCTCGACGTCACCGACCCCGACGACGTCGGGCGGGTTGTCGAGCGCGTCGTCGACGAGGAGGGCCACCTCTCGTGTCTGGTCAACAACGCCGGATACGCGCAGTTCGGTCCGGTCGAGGACGTCCCGACCGAGAAGGTCCACCGGCAGTTCGACGTGAACCTCTACGGCCCCCACCGGCTGCTGCGGGCGGCGCTGCCGCAGATGCGCGACCAGGAGGAGGGAACGGTCGTGAACGTCTCCAGCGCCGCGGGACGGCTCTCCTTTCCCGGCGGCGGGATCTACGCGGGCTCGAAGTTCGCCCTGGAAGCGATGAGCGACGCGCTCAGAAACGAGGTCGACGAGTACGGCATCGACGTGGTGTTGATCGAGCCGGGGCCGGTCGAGACGTCGTTCACCGAGCGTGCCGAGTCCGAAGTCTACGGGGATGGCGGCGACGACGCGGACGGTGCCGATGTAGACGGCGACGCCGGCGACGGCGACATCCCCGGAATCGACCGCTCCGGCGCCTACGACTCCTTCTACGACCTGTTCTCCGACACCCGGCTCGTCGGCGGCGGCGGACTCGGCGCCATCCCGCCGGAGCGCGTCGCCGAGGACATCGTCGACGCGGCCTCCTCGACGAAGCCGAAGGCGCGCTACCAGCCGGGGACCGCCGCGCGGGTCGGCGCACTCGCCCGCCTTCTCCCGTCGCGGTGGCTGGATACGGGTTATCGGTACCTCCGGAAGCTCTGAGACGGCTTGTTCCGGTGGATTACCCGCACGGGTCCGCGATGACCGGCAACCGAATCGAGGGCGTCGTAGCACTCGTTCAACATCAAACATCGGCCGTCCGAACCAGACGGGCGCTCTACCGCATCGAGTGACGGGTTTCGACACCCCGAGGTGTCGAACGTTCCCACGTAATCATAGTACCGTTTGCAGGTCTTCGCTCACTCGATCGCACGACGGCGTGCGATCGGACGTGCAACCAGTTGCAAACGCCACTATAACCCGCCCGGGGAAGCGTTCTCTAACACCCCCGATTACAGCGGGGTCGACGGCCTACCAGCGGCCCCTTACCCCAGACACGCCGCCACGACGCGCAACGCTTCCTCGCCGCGGACCTCCTCGGCGAGCAGCGGCACCCGCTTTACCTCCCGGCCGCGGAACAGGTCCGTCGCCCGCCGGATCGCGTCCTGTTGGACCTGCCACCGGCGTTGACAGAACTCACACGCCTCCGGGTTCGGCGAGACGACCCACCGGTCGTCGACCGTCGACGCCGTCGCGTCGCCGGGATCCGCCATCACCCGGTTGACGACGAGGGTCTGGACCGGGATGCCGTAGCCGTCGAGTCTGTCGACCAGCCGCTCGGTCTCGACGACGCTCATCTCCTCGGGGATCATCACGACCCGGAAGTCGGTCTTCGCGGGGTCACGGAGCACGGTTCGCAGGCGCTCGATCCGCTCGCGGAGTTCCTCGAGGTCGGGCCCGCCGGCGTCGTCGCCGCCCATCCCGAACATCCCCTTGACGCCCTCCATCACCCCGGAGAACTGCTGGCGGAGCTTCGCGATCCGGCCGAGCATCGAGTCCATCATCTCCGGGAGTTCCAAGAGTCGGAGGGTGTGGCCGGTCGGGGCGGTGTCGACGACGACCCGGTCGAACCGCGGGTCGTCGAGGTACTCCAGGAGTTGCTGCATCGCCGCCGCCTCGTCGGCGCCGGGCATCGCCCCCGGATCCATCGCCCCCCCGAGGAGGTCCTCCATCCCCCCGAGGTCACCGAACGGCGACGTGTCGCCCGGCCCGTCCGCGCCGAAGGGGTCGTCGTCCGGGCCGACCCCGCCGGAGCCGCCGTTCCCGCCGAAGCCGGCTTCCGGCCCGTCCGCGTCCCCACCGACATCGCCGGCCGCGCCCCCGCCGAACGGCCCGGCAACGGCGGTATCGGGGTCGATCTCGGCGGCGTAGAGCGGCATATCCTCGCGGATCCGCGTCGGCTGCGCCGGGACGTCGTAGTCGAGGGTGTCGGACAGCGAGTGCGCGGGGTCGGTGGAGACGACGAGCGTCGCGGTCCCCGCGGCCGCCGAGGACAGCGCCGTCGCCGCCGCCATCGTGGTCTTGCCGACGCCGCCCTTGCCGCCGTAGAGGACGTACTCGGGCGCGTCGATCCCCTCCGGCAGCGTCTCGGCGTCCGTGGCGGTCTCCGGAACGCCCTCGCCGTCGGTCCCGCCGGCGTCCTCGACGGGTTCGACGTCGATGGTGGTGTCCTCCTCGCCCGGGTCGGCGTCTACGCTCCGGTCGTCGGGGTCGGCGGCCTCGACGTCGGATCCTGACATACGGGACGCGAGGCGGCGGGGACTTGTGTACTTCCCGGTCGACGTCAGTACTGTGCAGTTAGAAACGAGATCGTCGGGATACGTGCGAGGACGACCTCGGAAGTCCCCGCCCGACGGTGGACCCTCGGTCAGCCATCGCGTACCTGAGCACCGGCCTGCCATCGGGCAGTGGCCGTCGACTGTCGCGGCGATGGCTACCCAGTCGTCGGAGCTATCCGAACCCGCCGATCCACAGCACCGCGCCGAGCGTGGCGAACACGACGCCGAGAACGATTCCGACGGCGAGTCCGAGGTTACCGCCGATTCCGAGCATCAGGACGAACGCCACCGCCGCCCATCCGAGGACGATCTTCGATTTCCCGAGGGTCGTCAGCGAACGGAACTCGTCGGCGGGGAGCCATCGGCTGCTCATCTCGTCTCCCCGATCGCCGCACGGACGCAAAGACCTGATGGAATCCGGTCGGCCGGTCCCGGACGCGGCGTTACCCACCCTCGAAGTACGCCGCCAGCCGACCTGCAGCCTCGTCGACGCGGTCGGTACACAGCGTAAAGCGGATCCACTCCTCGTAGGTCTCGCCGAACGCCGCCCCGGGCATCGCGGCGACGCCGGCGTCGTCGATCAGCCGCTCGACGTTCTCAAGCGTCCCCGGGAAGCCGTCGAACCGAGCGAGGACGTAGAACGCGCCCTCGGGCGTCGTGTACTCGGCGCCGGCGGCGTCGAGCGCGGCGGTGAAGTCGTCGATCCGCCCGCGGAGGGTGTCGCGGATCGACTCGTAGTACGACGGCGGGGTCTCCCGGAGCGCGGCCGCCACCGCCGCCTGCGCCGGGCGGCTGACCGCGACGTTCACAAGCGTGTGTCTGGTCAGCGCCGCCTCGATCTGGTCCTCCGGAAACACCGCGTAGCCGACGCGGAACCCCGTGATCCCGAGCGACTTCGAGAACGACGTGGTGACGACGACGTTGTCGCGATCGAGCGTGAGCGCGCTCTCGAAACGGCCCGAGAGGTCGAAGTGGTCGTACACCTCGTCGGCGACGAGCAGGGCGTCGAAGTCGGCCGCGACGTCCGCCAGCGCCGCGACCGCGTCGGGGCTGTAGACCGCGCCGGTCGGGTTGTTCGGGGTGTTGACGACGATCGCGGCGGTGTCCGCGGAGGCCGCATCACGCATCGCCTCGACGTCGACGTGGCCGTCCGCGGCGACGGGGACGCGGGTCACCTCCCCGCCGAGCATCGTCGTCCGGCCCGGGTAGTACGGGTAGACCGGGTCCGTCACGAGGACCTCCGACCCCGGCTTCCGGTCGAGCGCCTCCGCCATCGCGAGGTAGTTGGCCTCCGCGGCGCCGTTGGTCACGACGACCCGCGATTCCGCGACCCCGCGTCGCTCGGCGATCTGACTGCGAAGTTCCGGGAGTCCCTCCCGCGGGGGGTACTGGAAGCTCTCGGGGTCGCCGTCGGCGTACTCCTTCAGCCCCTCCCGCAGCGCCGCCGGCGGCTCCCAGTCGGGGTGGCCCGAGACCATCCGCACGACGTCGGTGTCGGCCGCCGCGGCGTACTCGATGACCCGCTGGAAGAGCGGTTCCTCGTAGGCGTCGTCGTCAGTGTCTGTCATCCCGTCTACGTCCGCGGTCGGTCGCGGCCGACCTGTGTCTTTCGACACGCTGCCGGGGGGAGAAGGCTTTTGATCGGAACGCCCTAACACCTACTCGATGAACGACGACCGCGACGACCCGTTCGACGACTTCTTCGAGGGGATCGAGCGGATGATGGACGAGATGACCAGCGACGACGCCGCCGGGTTCGCCTCCGAGACGCACGTCGACGTCTACGACGAGGGCGAGGAGCTCCGATTGGTCGCCGACCTCCCGGGCGTTCGGAAGGAGGACGTCGAACTGAAATGCGACGGCGAGGTGCTCACCGTCACGGCCGCGGGCCAGCGCCGGGAGTACGACGAGCGCATCCGGCTGCCGGTCCGGGTCGACGAGCACAGCGCCGCTGCGACGTTCAACAACGGCATCCTCCAGGTCACGCTGGATAAGATCGACGACTCCGCGTCGATCGACCTCGACTGACGACTCCTCATACGGATTATTGTAGTCAATTGCCGGTCATCGCCCACCCCGTCTCCGGCGATGACCGGTAATTAGTTACGATAATCCGTATCAGTCCCCGTCGGCGGTTCTGCGGATCACTCCCGCCAGCCGGTCCCAGAACCCGGTGTCGTACTTCCCGTCGTCGATGGTCGGCCGCGCGTTGGTCTCGGAAACGACCGCCCGGCCCTCCGAGACGAGCAGGTCGACTCCGAGGTAGTCGATCTCCAGCACGTCGGCCGTCTCGACCGCCAGTTCGCGGAGGGTGTCGTCGACGTCGGCCGCGACGGCGGTCGCCCCGCGGTGGACGTTGTGCTTCCAGCCGCCCCCCGCGTCGTCGGGGTCGCCGTTTTTTCCGTTCACCGCGCCGTCGGGCCGCCGGCGCTCGACCCCGCCGACGACCGTCCCGTCGACCACCATCAGCCGGTAATCGCGGGCGTCGGGGAGGAACTCCTGGAGCAGATACGACTTGTCGCCGGTCGCCCGGAACTCGTGGATCAGATCCGCGTAGTCGCTCACCCCGAGCAGGGAGTCGCGGTCGTGGACCTTCGCGACGCCGATCCCGCGGGTCGCGGAGTTCGGCTTGATTACGATCGGAAACCCGATATCGGCGGCCGCCGCCGCGACCGCGTCGTCGTCAGCGGGGTTCGAGACGACCCTCGTCTCCGGGACCGGGAGGCCGGCCCGCGAGAGCCGCGCGATCACGCCCGCCTTGTTCCGGGAGGTCGCCACTGCGGCCCGCCCGTTCACCCACGGGAGCCCGCGACGGCCGTCGACGACGCCGCCCGCCATCAGCCGCGCGGGATAGACGAACCCCGCGTCGAAGCGCCGCTCCGGGGACGAAGAGAGGTCGACCACTCGTCCCGTCGTGTCGAGGTGCTCGACCGCGATGTCGCGGGCCGCAAGCGGGTCGCGCATTCGGTCGAGCGTCTCGGCGGCAGTGGTCACGGCGAGCCGAAGCATCACTCACACGACGTGGCGGCGGGACAAAAAGCGAGCGGGTGCGGGGGGCTCCGATCCTTACGAGACCAGCAGCTTCTCGCCCTTCTCGACGTCGACCCGGCAGGGTGGCGACATCTTGTTGTACGCGCGACGGAGCGCGTCCTTCGCGACGTCGGCGTCCTCGGGATCGCAGTAGATGGTGAACACCCGCTCGCCGTCCTGGACGCGGGCGGCGGTGCCGACCGGCTTGCCGAACGCCTGGCGCATCCCGTCGGAGACGCGGTCCGCGCCCGCGCCGGTCGCCTGTTTGTTCTCCCGGAGGATCTGGTGGGGGAACTTCCGGAGAACCATCTTGTAGTTGTCCTGACCCACCTCCTTGAGCATCACGCGGTTCGCCGAGAGGCGCGCCGATTCCAGCGAGCCGTGGCGGACCTGACACTCCTCCTCCAGGCGGAGGCTGATGTGGACCGGATAGTCCTGCGGATCGGACTGGAGGTTGCCCATATTGTGCTGTGCGATCTTCGAGCCGGGGATGCCCGTGACGTAGTCGCGTCGGGTGTAGGACGGCTTCGAGAGCTCCCGGTACATCGAGGCGGGTTTTTCGGACATAGTTACTTGTGAAGGACAAGGCAGATTCGGCGTAAAAGCGCTTCGAAGCGTGCGTCGGTTCCGGCGATTTCCCCTCCCCCGAACGCCCGTATCCCGGCTGCAACGCTTATATCGGATCATCGCATAGGTTCGGCCGTGATCCTCGTCCTCCAAAACGAGGTCGACCCCGACAACCGCTACTTCGTCCCGGAGATCCGCCGCCACCTCGCCGCCGCGGGTGCGACCGTCCGGGTCCACCCCTACGCCGACACCGGCGGCCGCCCCGACGCCCTCCGTGACGCCGACGCGGTCGTCCTCTCCGGCAGCACCGCGGGCGTCTACGAGACCGACACCTACCCGTGGATGGACGATCTCGGGGCACTGGTCCGGGAGCTCCGCGACGACCGCGTTCCGATGCTCGGCATCTGCTTCGGCCACCAGCTCATCAACGACGCCTTCGGCGGCCGCGTCGAACACCGCGGCCTCCGGAAGGGGATCGAGACGGTCCGGTTCGGCGACGACCCCCTCTTCGAGGGCGTCGGTTCCCGCGTTCCGATGGTTCACGGCGACTACGTCGTCGAGTTGGGCGACGGACTCCGGCCGATCGCCGACGCCGACTACCACGAGCACGTCGCCACGCGCCACCGCGAGGCGCCCGTCTGGACCGTCCAGTACCACCCCGAACTCACCGAGACGCTGCTTCCGCAGATCGACACGGACTTCGGGTGGCCGACCGACCCCGCCGACCGTGACTTCTCGACGGTGACAGTCGAGCGGACGCTCGCGAACTTCGTCGACCTCGCGAGCGAGGCCTGAGCGGGACGAGCGTCACTCCGCGGCGTCGTCGGTATCAGGCTCGACCGCAGCCCCGTCGCCGTCGGGCGGCGACAGCGCCACGAACTCCAGGCCCTGCTCGTCCAGCAGCGCGGCCGTCCGGTCTGTGACCGACGGCGCCACCAGGATCCCGCGCACGCCCTCCTCGGGGAACTCCTCGTCTATGGCCTCGACGTACCGGCGGAGCTGGCTGGCGGCCGAGGGGCCGACCCGCCGGCGCTTCAGTTCCACTACCACCGGCCGGCCGTCGGCGTCGGCGCCGAAGACGTCGACGGGACCGGCGGCGGTCTCCCGCTCGGTCGCGGTCGGCTGAAACCCCGGTTCGACGAGCTCCGGTTCGTCGAGGATCCGGCTCCGGAGGTCCTCCTCGCTGCCCGTCAGCGCCAGGTCGCTGCGGTCCTGGATCTCGTAGACGGTCAGCTGTTCGAGCCGGCGGAAGTCGACGTCGAGGCGTTCGGCGGGCGAGGACCGCTCGCTCCGGATCCGGAGCCGACCGTCGCGCAGGCTGGCGTACTGCGTACACCCCGGCGGTTGCCAGTTGACCGGCTCCCGGTTCTCGTCGGTGTGGACGAGCACCGTGCCGTCGGGCTTGCAGACGACCAGCCGGTCGCCGGGGCCGAGATCCGACGACGCGCGGCCGTCGTAGTCGACGGTACACCGCCCGAACGCCGTCACCATCCGCCCCTCCTCGAAGGCCGTCTCCAGAAGCGAGAGGGCGTCCCGGTGGGCGGGGCGGTGGAGCGTCGTGACCGACATCGGAGTTCGGCCTGGCGTTAACACCAGCCGGGTAAAAACCGCGCGTCCGGTCGGGTGCCGGTACCGACGCCCGACTGTCGCCGCTACCGCCGCCGCAGGCGGCCGACCGCCGCACGCGACCCCGCCCCGAGGGCCGCGCCGACCGCGTTGACGAGGGCGTCGTTCACGCTCGCCGTCCGGGCGGCGACGGGCGCCTGGAGGAGTTCGACCCCGACGCCCGCCGCCGTCGCGACGGCCACCGTCACGAGGACGGCGTTCGACCCGTCGGGGCCCAGCCCGTCCACGAGGAGCCACGCGAGGACGCCGTACGCCACCAGGTGGGCGACGGCGAACGCGGCCGCGCCGCCCGCGCCGGCCGCCGTCGTCGACGCCCCGAGCAGTTCGAGGATCGCGGCCGGATCGACGAGCGACGCCGCCACGACGGCGAGCGTCCACCCGACCGCGGCGCGGCGCACGCGACGGCGGGCCGGCCCCGTCGCGGCGTCGCCCGACTCCTGGGCGCCGTCGTCGCCGGTCATCGGCTCCCTGCGGGATCGATCGCCCCGGTCACCGGAGTTCGCCGAGCATCCCGTCCAGCATCGCCCGCCCGGATTTGAGCAGCGACGGCTTGGTGAGTTCCTCGACCTCCGAGCGGGTGAGTTTGAAATCGAACAGCGCGATGTTCTCCGCGAGGTGGTCGGGGTCCGTCGTCTTGGGGATCACCGCGACGTTGTGGTGCTGGGTCGCCCACCGGAGCACGACCTGTGCGGGGGTCCGGTCGTACTCGGCGGCGAGCCGCTGGACCGTGTCGTCGCCGAGGACGGTGCCGCGGGCCAGCGGGCTGTAGGCGGTCAGGACGAGTCCCTCCTCCTGACAGTAGCCCAACATTCCGCGCTGGGGCTTGTAGGGGTGAAACTGGACCTGGTTCGTGAGGATCGGCGCGTCGGCCGCGTCGCGGGCGCGGTCGAGGAAGACCCGTGGGAAGTTGCTGACGCCGATGTGAGAGACCCTCCCCTCGTCGACGAGGTGGTCCATCGCGGCCATCGTCGACTCCACCGACACGATCGGGTTCGGCCAGTGGAGGAGCAACAGGTCGACGTAGTCGACCCCGAGCCGTTCGAGGCTGGCCTCCGTCGAGTCGATCAGGGCGTCGTGGCTCGCGTTTCGGGGGGAGACCTTGGTGGTCAGAAACACCTCGTCGCGGTCGACGTCGGCGTCTTCGATCGCCCGGCCGACCTCCCGCTCGTTGTCGTACAGTTGTGCGGTGTCGACGTGGCGGTAGCCGAGGTCCAGCGCGGTCGACACCGTCTCGTAGCACTCCGTCCCCGTGAGTTGCCACGTTCCGAGCCCCACCGCCGGCATCCGTGCGCCGTGGGTTTCCACGTACTCCATCTCGACGCCGTCTCCAGTCATACCCCGATTTGGCACGCCGCTGCCGAGAACGTGTCGGGTGTCGACGACGGGAGCGTCCCCGGATCTCCGGCCACGACGGGCGTTTCGACTCGGAAGGATGAAAGAACGCCGCGTTCGGTCGCCGCCCGGTACGTGACGAGGGGAGCGCGGCAGGGCGCCGCGGTCCGCCTTACAGGCGCTGGAGGTTCGTCGCTCGCGGGCCCTTGTCGGCCTGCTCGATGTCGAACTCGACTTCCTGTCCCTCTTCGAGGTCAGGACCGCCGATGTCCTCCATGTGGAAGAACACGTCCTCGTCAGCGTCGTCCGTCTCGATGAAACCGTAACCGCCCGTATCGTTGAAGAAGTCCACAGTGCCGTTTGCCATTGCACCCGTATCGAGTCCGCCCGGGGGAATAACCCTTGTGCGAGACGGGGTATCACGGCTGATGCGGCGCCGTCGACGGTCGGGCCTCGCCGTCCTCCGGGCGACGATCGACCGCTCGGCGGACCGAACCGCCGGATGTCCCACCCCCGGATCACAACAAATTTCACCGGAAAGGTCGAACGCGCCTCGTATGACAGCCCCGATCCGGGTGCTCCACGTCGACGACGACGCCGAGGTCGCGGACCTGACCGCGACGTACCTCGCCCGGGAGGGTGACGGGATCACCGTCGCGACCGCCACAAGCGCCGACGAGGGGCTCGACCGCATCCGGACGGGATCGTTCGATTGTGTCGTCTCCGACTACGAGATGCCCGGGATGGACGGCATCGAACTCCTGGAGGCCGTCCGCGAGGAGTATCCCGATCTGCCCTTCATCCTCTACACCGGGAAGGGTTCGGAGGCGGTCGCAAGCGACGCCATCTCCGCGGGCGTCACCGACTACCTCCAGAAGGCGTCCGGCACCGAACAGTACCAACTCCTCGCGAACCGGATCAGAAACGCCGTCGAACGGACCCGGGCCGAACGGTCCCGCAAGCGCCACCTCGAGGCCATCGAGACCGCCCGCGAGGGAATCAGCATCCTCGACAGCGACGGAGAGTTCATCTACGTCAACGAGGCGTACGCCGAGCTGTACGGTTACGATCCCGAGGAGATGATCGGGGAACACTGGGAGCTCATCTACCCCGACGACGAGGTCGAGACCGTCCGCGGGGAGGTGCTCCCGCTCGTCGAGGACGAGGGGTACTGGCACGGCGAGACCTCCGGGCTCCGGGCGGACGGGACCACGTTCCCGGAGGATCACGTCGTGTCCCGGACCGACCGCGGTGACCTCGTCTGTACGGTGCGTGACCTCTCGGACCGGCGGAGCCGGCAGGCCGAACTCCGGCTGAAGGACCGGGTGCTCGACGAGGCGCCGATCGGGATCACGGTCGCCGACCCCGCCGCCGAGGACAACCCCCTGATCTACGTCAACGACCGCTTCGAGGAGCTCACCGGCCACGACGCCGAGGAGATCATCGGGACGAACTGCCGGTTCCTCCAGGGGGAACACACCCGCGAGGAGCCGGTGGCGGCGATGCGGGAAGCCATCGCGAAGGGCGAGCCCGTGACCGTCGAACTCCGGAACTACCGGAAGGACGGCACGGAGTTCTGGAACCACGTCACCATCGCGCCGCTCCTCGACGACGACGGGACCGTGGAACGCTGGCTCGGGTTCCAGGAGGACGTCACCGAGCGGAAGGAACGGGATCGGGAGCGCGCGGCGCTGGAACACGGAATCGAGCACATCGGCGTCGGCGTTGCGAGCTACGACGCGGACGGCCGGATCCGGTACGCCAACGAGCAGTACGCGGAGATGCTGGGGACCACACGCGCGGAACTCACCGACAGCTACGTCTGGGAGCTCAACCCGGAGCTCGACGCCGAGCGGTTCGAGGCGTACTGGAACTCCTACGACCTCGGCGAGACACGCGTCCACGAGACCGTCCACGAGCGGGTCGACACCGGCGAGCGGATCCCAACCGAGACCACGACCACCCACGTCCGGATCGACGACACGCCGTTCCACATCGGCACCATCACCGACATCACCGACCGGAAGGCCCACGAACAGCAGCTCCAGCGGGAGGTCGAACGGCTCGACAAGTTCGCGAGCATCGTCAGCCACGACCTCCGGAACCCGTTGAACGTCGCGCAGGGCCGCCTCGAACTGCTCGCCGAGGAGTACGACAGCGATCACATCCCCCCAGCCCGGAACGCCCTCGACCGGATGAACGAACTCATCACGGACACGCTCACGCTCGCCAGAGAGGGCCGGATCGTCGACGAGACCGAGTCGGTCTCGCTGGGGCGTCTCGCCGAGGAAAGCTGGCGGAACGCCGACACCGGCGGCGCCGTCCTCGACGTCGTCGACGACCCGACCATCCACGCCGACCCACAGCGCCTCCGGAGCATCCTCGAGAACCTGTTCCGCAACGCCGTCGAGCACGGCTCGACGAGCAATCGGACGGAGTCCGATGACGCCGTGGAACGCGGTTCCACGAGCAGTCGGACGCAGTCCGACGACGCCGTGGGACGCGCCGGCGACGTCGCGGTCCGCGTCGGCGCGACGGACGGCGGCTTCTACGTCGAGGACGACGGACCGGGAATCCCCGAGGCGGACCGCGAGGGGATCTTCGAGGCGGGCTTCTCGACCGCCGACGGGAGCAGCGGCTTCGGGCTCACGATCGTCAGGGAGATCGCGGAGGCTCACGGGTGGACGGTCACCGTCACCGACGGCGCCGACGGCGGTGCACGCTTCGAGTTCACCGGCGTCACGGTCGAGACGTAACCTTCCCCGGCGGCGTCGGGACGTACCCTCCTGTCTGCCGGCGCCGGGGCCGGGACGGACCTTCCCCACTGACTGGCGTCGAACCGCCGATCCGTCGACTACTCGATTGTACAATAGCAAATACGCGAATTAATTGCCGGTTTTATTGTTAGATATTTCACTCTCGACGCAAAAAAATGGCATTTTGGCGACTGACTCGGGCTCGAACTCGAATCGTATATAAACGACCGTCAGTTGCCGGCAGAATGTTGATAGAGCGTTCTTCGATTTGTTTTGGCATACCATACTGCTCGCCCGCGAGGCGACACTCGTCGTCCGGCGGCGGGGCTATGGGGAACCCAGAATGTCACGAGAAAATCCGTTCACGCGGCGGGCGTATATGAAGGCGGCCACGGCGACGGCCGGGCTAGCCACGATTGCAGGCTGTACCGGCGGCGACGGCGGTGGCGGCGGGAGCGGCGACGCACCGTGGTACGAACAGGAACTCGCGGAAGTGCCGGCCGCGCCGGACGGCGCGCTCTACGAACCCGGCGAGGAGGACACGACCGGAGAGACTATCAACCACCTGACGTGGACGGGCTACGACGCCTCGAACGTTCAGGACCCCTTCCGAAACCAGTTCAACTGCGACACGCAACTGGACCTGTTCACCTCGAACCCCAAGGCGTTCAACAGGCTGGAGTCCGGGGAGTGGCAGCAGTTCGACCAGGCAACGTTCGACATGGCGTGGCTCCCGAACCTCGCGGAGGCGGGCCTGATCCGGCCGATGGACTACGAGGAGTGGAAGCCCTACACGTTCGACAAGTACATCGATATGTTCACCAAAGAGGAGGACTACGCCTTCGCGTTCCTCAACGAGGACGACTACTCCTTCGACCTCGACGGGACGATGTACGGCGCACCCCAGCGGTTCGGGTGGGCGTCGTTCGTGGTGAACAAGGACACCGTCTCCGAGTCGGACTACAGCAGCTACGACGCCGCGTGGATGGACGAGTACGACGTCGGCGTCTACGACCTGTTCTTCTGGGGCGTCCAGATCATCATGCTCCGGGAGGGCATCGAGCCCTACAAGGAGCACACCGACGAGGAGATCGAACAGGTGCGGCAGGCGACCTTCGACCTCTTCGACAACGCGAAGACGCTGTTGCCGGACTTCGCGTCGATGAACCAGGCGATGAAGTCCGGCGAGATCGACATCGGGTTCATCTCCGGGAGCTGGATCAACGGCACCCTCCGGCGCGGGGGCGGCCTCAACTTCCAGGCCCACGTCCCGGAGGAAGGTGGCGTCATCTGGGTGGAGACGACGTGTATGCTGAAGGGTGACCACCCGACGGTCTCCGACAACTATCTCGCGTATATGCAGCAGGGCGAGACCGCCAAGAACCTGATGTGGCCGACCTCCGGCGGGACGAACGTCGTCCCCCACCAGACGGCGATCGACGAACTGAACGACGAACAGCGGGAGGTGCTTCGGGTCGACGAGGTCCCCGACATCGTCGACAACTCGGTCTTCTACACCGGGATCCCGGATCTCGACAAGTTCGAGCCGATCTGGCGGGAAGCCAAATCGCGGATCTGAACCGCGGGACGAGGGTTTCGAGCCACTTCAAATGCTACAATCAACGAATCTCAGGGCGGAATACGGGTCGCTCGTCGCGGTCAACGACGTCGACCTCCGGATCGAACCCGGCGAGTTCGCGACCATCGTCGGTCCGAGCGGGTGTGGGAAGACGACGCTTCTCCGGATGATCGCGGGCCACCAGGAGCCCAC
Organism: Halobellus ruber; assembly: GCF_014212355.1. Lineage (NCBI taxonomy): Archaea > Methanobacteriati > Methanobacteriota > Halobacteria > Halobacteriales > Haloferacaceae > Halobellus > Halobellus ruber. The sequence goes on along the minus strand of NZ_JACKXD010000003.1, from coordinate 152,053 downwards.
CGCCGGGCGGATCGAACTCGACGGGGTCGACATCACCGCCGTCGAGCCGCAGGACCGGCCGACGAGCCTGGTGTTTCAGTCGTGGGCGCTGTTCCCGCACATGACCGTCAGGGAGAACATCGAGTTCCCGATGCGGAACAACGGGCTCGAGGTCGGCGACCGCGTCGAGGACCTGCTCCGGCAGGTGCGGCTGGATCCCGACGTCCACGCCGACAAGAAGGCGACCGAGCTCTCCGGCGGGCAGAAGCAGCGCGTCGCCCTGGCGCGGTCGCTCGCCTACGAGCCGGACATCCTGCTCCTCGACGAGCCGCTGGCGTCGCTGGACTACGTCCTCCGGAAACGGCTCCAACGGGAGCTTGCGGACCTCAACGAGGAGTTGGGGATGACGTTCATCTACGTCACCCACTCGCTCGAGTCGGCGCTTCTGATGAGCGACAAGCTGTTCGTCCTCGAAAACGGCAACGTCATCCAGACGGGGTCGCCCGAGGACATCTACCGGGCGCCGAGCACCAAGTTCATCGCGGAGTTCATGGGCGACGCCAACACCTTCGAGCTCGACGGCGCGACCGAACGCGACGGCAGCTACGAGGTCCACGCCGCGGTCCTCGATCAGACGACCACGGTGCCGTACGATCGCGGCCGCGACACGCCGGCGTACCTGGTCGTCCGCTACGACGACACGACCGTCGGCACGGAACTGACCGCGGACCTCGGGCTCGAGGTCGCAGTCGAGAACGTTCTCGTCCGGGGGAACACGGTGTTGGTCGAGTGTGAACCGGTCGACGCCGGCGGGGAGTACGTCGCGGAGGTGCCGGTCGACGAGTTCAGAACGACGGGCATCGGGAAGGGCGACACGGCGTACCTCCAGTGGGACGCCTCGAAATCCATCCTGGTGCCGGAGTGATCCCGATGTCGACGCTACAGCGGCTCCGAACGCGGTTGGATCGGTCCGACGCCGCCTGGAGCGGGCTCGCCGAGCTGCTCGCTCCGCCGTGGATCCTCCTCGTCCCGATGAGCCTCCTACTTCTGGTGATGTTCGTCGGCCCGATGGTCGCGATCGTCGTCTTCTCCGTTCAGACGGGCAACAGCATCGTGGCGAACCCCCTCCAGTGGTCGATCGCGACATACCAGGAGGTCGTCGGCGGGATGATCTCGGGAGAGGGCGTCTACGGCGACGTCCTCGTCAACACCGTCGCGGTGAGCGTCACAACGACGGCCCTGACGCTCGTGGTGTCGTATCCGGCGGCGTACGCGCTCGCACGGCGCATCGAACGGTACAAGCTGGTCTTCCTGATGCTTTTGATCATCCCGCTTTTCACGAGCGTGAACATCCGGGTGTTCGGGTGGGCGCTGTTTCTCGTGCAGAACGGCGTCCTCGACAGCATCGTGAGCCTGTTCGGCGTCGAGGAGTACGCGTCGCTGATGTACCAGCGCTCGACGATCATCCTGGGGACGACGTACATCTACCTGCCGTTCATGCTGTTCCCGATCTACCTCTCGCTTCTCAGCGTCGAGGACACCACGATCGAGGCGGCGAAGGACCTGGGTGCGAGCAACTACACGCTGTTCCGCCGGATCCTGCTGCCCCTGAGCAAGCCCGGGATCGTGATCGGGTCGCTTTTCGTGTTCGTGCTGAGCCTGGGTGCGAACGTCGAAGCCGAGATCCTCGGCGGCGGGTCGATCTTCACGATCGCGAGCAACATCCAGTACTCCTTCGGCTACTCGCAGAACTGGCCGCTGGGGTCGACGCAGGCGGTCGGACTGCTCATCATCACCGTGGTGTCGGGGATCGTGATCCTCCGGACGATCGACCTGCGTGAGATCGCCGAACGGGGGAACTGAGCATGTCGACACGCACCTGGAGCCTGGACGGCCGCTCCCCGGGGTGGATCTGGTACGGCTACGTCGCCCTGGTGGCGCTGTTCCTGATGATCCCGCTCGTGAGCCTCGTGATCGCGTCCTTTTACGACGGCCGGTTCTTCTCGATCGTCGACTACCAGTTCACCCTCGGGTGGTACGACGCGGCGCTCACCTCCGGCAGCGTCCGTGGGGCGTTCGAGAACACGCTGTTGATCTCGATTCCGGTGACGATCCTGAGTACGGTCATCGGGACCGCCGCGGCGCTGGCGTACACGCGCTATGAGTTCCCGTACCGGGAGACGTTCAAACTGGTCGCGTTGCTTCCGATCTTCTTCCCGCTCATCCTGCTGGGGCTCGGGATGTCGATATGGGCGAGCCAGATCAACCTCGGCTACGGGATCGTGCCGTCGATCGTCGGCGAACTCGTCTGGATCTCCCCGATCGTGATGTTCGTGGTCTCGATCACCGCACTCGGGATCGACCCGAACCTCGAGGAGGCGGCGCGGGACCTCGGTGCCGACACCGTCACGCTCTACCGGAAGGTGCTCCTGCCGCTCGTCGCCGACGGCGTGATCTCCGGGGCCATCTTCGCGTTCGTACTGTCGTGGAACAACTACTACATCGTGTCGTACCTCTCGGGGCCACAGAGCACGATCACCACCTGGATCCACGGCCGGATGACCCAGGGGTTCACGCCGGTGGTGCCAGCGGTCGCGTCGTTGATCTTCTACGTCTCGATCCTGCTTGTCGTCGGTGCGGCGGTGATCGAGTACCGGGAACCCGACGATCAGGCGTGACCGTCGCGCCGGATCCACCTCGAATATAAGGACATACATATCCACTCTAGCACCCAATACACACCCCCCGATACGCATATGTACGCAACTGTGGTTTGTTGCCGTACCTACGGACGGGCCAACATATGCTCGAATACACGTTCAGTATCAGACACAACGGGTGCTGGACCGCGGACCTGGCCGAGTCGTACCCGGGCGTCCGGGCGACGATCATCTACTCCTACCGGATCACCGGCACCAGTATCACGATGATCGAGACCGCCGGCATCGACGAGGACCGGCTCGACGGGCTGGTCGAGTGGCTCCAGGCCCACCCGGTGATGAACTCGAGCCAGCTGGTCACGTACGACGAGACGCGGCGGAAGGCGTTCATCAGCCTGGCGGGCGATTACGACACCGATACCGAGCCCGTATTGAACGTGCTCCTCCGGAACGACTGTTTTCCGACGATTCCGGCGACGGTGGCCAACGGGCGGGAGCACTGGAGCGTCCTCGCGTCGAGCCACGAACAGGTCAGCACGGCCCACGAGGAACTCCGCGAGATCGGCTCGGTCCACGTCGATTCGCTGTGTTCACCCGACCTCGACGTGCTGTTGACCGACCTCACCGGCGTCAAACAGGCGGTGCAGGACCTCTCGCCCCGCCAGCTCGAAGTGCTCTCCCGGGCGATCGAGGAAGGATACTACGACTCCCCCCGGTCGTGCAACATCGAGGAGCTGGCGGCCCTCGACGACGCGAACACCTCGACGGTCGGCGAGCACCTCCGCCGGTCGGAGGCGAAGATCCTCCAGGCGGTCGCCCCGATGCTCGACCGGCCGGCGTCGCCTTCCCGACAGCGGCGACGGAACTAGAACTCCTCGAAGTATTCCTCGCGTTCCCACGCCGACACCTGGTCCATCGAGCGGTCGAACTCGTCGCGTTTCAGGGTCACAAAGGAGTCCACCAGCGCGGGGCCGAGCGCCTCCCGTAGCACCTCGTCGTCCGCTAGGTGGTCCAGGGCGGTCCACAGGGTCCGGGGCAGCCGCTCGTAGGGCTCGTCGTAGGCGTTCTTCGTGGTCGGCTCGCCCGGGTCGGTCCCGTTCCGGACCCCGTCGAGTCCGGCTGCCAGCGACGCCGCCAGCCCGAGGTAGGGGTTGCACGCGGAGTCCGGCACCCGGTGTTCGATCCGCGTTGCCGCCCCCAATTCCGGCGGGAGCCGCAGCACCGTCGAGCGGTTGTCGGGGCCCCACGCGACGTTGACCGGCGCCCAGATCCCGGGCAGGAGCCGCTTGTAGGAGTTGACCGTCGGCGCACAGATCGCGGTCAGCGCCTTCATATGGTCGAGCAGGCCGCCGACGAAGTGGCGACCGGTCTCCGAGAGCCCCGCCCCGTGGGGATGTTTGCCGGCAGGGAACCGGACGTCGTCGTCGTCGCTCCGGAAGACGTTCTCCGATTCCTCCAGGTCCCAAAGCGAGAGGTGGAAGTGGAGGCCGTTCGCGTCTTCGCCAGAATGGGGCCGCGGCATCAGCGACGCCTTGTGCCCGTGTCTGCGGGTGACCGCTTTGAGCATATGCCGGAAGAAGCAGATCCCGTCGGCGGTGGTCAGGGCGTCGTCGTACGCGAGATTCACCTCGTACTGGCCGGGCTGGGACTCCTGGTGGACCCCGAGGACGTCGTGGCCCGCCGCCTCCATCGCCGTGGTCCAGCCGTCGATGAGCGCCGACGCCTGATCGACGGCGCCGAGGTCGTAGGAGCACCGGTCGTTGTACGGCTCCCACCCGCCGTCGCCGTCCGGCGACAGCAGGGAGAACTCGGTTTCGACGCCGGCCATCGCGTGGTACCCCTCGGACTCCAGGTCGTCGAGGACGCCGCGGAGCGCGCTCCGGGCGCAGAGGTCGAAACGCTCCCCGTCGACGGTGGTCAGGTCGGCGAACACGGCCGCCGTGTCGTCGGCCCACGCGACGGGCCGCACCGAGTCGGTGTCCGGGACCGCGAGCATATCCCCGCTTTCGGCGCCGTACCGCGGGGAATCGAGCAGTCCGGGTTCCAGCGTCAGTTCGACGACGCCGTTCGCGAAGCCGACCCCCTCCTCGCGGGCGTCGGCCGCCTGCTCGCCGGGCAGCGTGATGCCGCGTGCGACGCCGTTGAGATCCGTCCAGACGACGCGGACGTCGTCGTACTCCGAGAGCGTGGTCATCGACCCATCCACGTCGCCGTCGGGGTATAGTAGTTCGCCCGTGGGTTTGCGGCCAGTTATCACGCCCCGCCCTGCTGGCTCGATATAGTAGCGTTTGCAACTGGTTGCACATCCGATCGCACGCCGTCGTGCGATCGAGTGAGCGAAGACTTGCAAACGCTACTATAGCCGCGACGCCCGGCGTCGACCGTCCGGAGACGGAGGCGGACGCCTGCCGCCGGACGGCGTCGCGGATTTAAAAGCTCACACATCCCCCGGGTAAGGTTTAGGCGGCGGCTCCGAGAGGGTGGTGTGTGTACTCCTACGATCTGTTCATCGACGGCGGGACGCGATCGACCGCCGACGGGATCGACGTCACGAACCCGGCCACGGGCGGGAGGATCGGCCGGGTCGCACGCGGCGACGCCTCGGACGCCGAGGACGCGATCGCGGCCGCCAGCCGCGCGGCCGACGGGTGGGAACGGACCGCCCCCGCCGACCGCGAACGGGCGCTCCGGACGGTCGCCGACCGGATCGAGGCCGACGCCGACGCCATCGCGACGCTTCTGGCCGAGGAGACCGGCAAGTGCCTCGCGACGGCCGAGGGAGAGGTCGCCGAGACCGCCGCGCAGTTCCGGTTTTACGCGGGCGTCGCCGACAAGGTCCGCGGCGACACGGTCCCCACCGCCGAGCACCGCCTGAACTACACCCGCCGCGTCCCCTACGGCGTCACCGCCCACATCATCCCGTGGAACTACCCGCTACTCCTGGGGACCCGGGGGATCGCCGCGGCGCTCGCCACCGGGAACACGGCGGTCGCGAAGCCGCCGACGCACGCCCCGCTGACGACGATGTGGATCGGGGAGTACCTCCTCGAGGCGCTTCCGGCGGGCGTGGCGAACGTCGTTCCCGGCCCCGGCAGCGAGGTCGGCGCGGCGCTCACGACGGACGCCGCCGTCGACGCGATCACGTTCACCGGGTCGACCGACGTCGGCCGCGGCGTGCTCGAAGACGCCGCCGAGCACATCACCCACGTCGACGTCGAACTCGGGGGAAAGTCGCCCGCGATCGTGCTGCCGGACGCGGACCTCGAGAACGCCGCCCGCGGGATCGTCGCGGGGATCTTCTCGAACGCGGGCCAGAACTGCGTGGCGACCTCGCGGTGTCTGGTCCACGAGTCCGTCCACGACGACCTCGTGGCGAAACTCGTCTCAAAGACCGAGCGCATCACCCTCGGCCCCGGCGCCGACCCCGGGACGGATATGGGGCCGGTGATCTCCGAGAGCGCCCGCGAGGAGGTCCTCGGGTACGTCGACGGTGCGCTGGAGGACGGCGCGACCCTGTTGACCGGCGGCGGCGTCCCCGACGACCCCGCCCTCGCCGACGGCACGTTCGTCGAGCCGACCATCCTCGACGGCGTCGATACGGAAATGGCGGTCGGCCGCGAGGAGATCTTCGGCCCCGTGCTCTCGGTCATCCCCGTCGGGTCGACCGACGAGGCGATCACGGTCGCCAACGATTCGCCGTACGCCCTTGCGGCCGCCCTCTGGACCGAGGGGTTGGACGCGACCCGGCTCGCACGCCGGCTGGACCACGGCCTCGTCGCGATCAACACCTACCCGGTGTCGATGCCGCAGAGCCCGTGGGGCGGCAACAAGGAGAGCGGACTCGGACGGGAAGGCGGCCTCGAAGGCGCCGAGGCGTTCACCACGGTCGACAGCGTCGTCGTGGAGTTCGACGAACTGGCGGAGCCGTACCGATGACCGACACCGTCCTTTTCGCCCGGTTGAAACACGAGACGAACACGTTCTCGTCGCTGTCGACCGGCCGGGAGGCGTTCGCGTCGACTTCCCTCTTTCGGGGTGCGGAGATCGTCCCCGAGTTCCGCGGCACCAACACCGACCTCGGGGGGTTCCTCCGGGTGGCCGACGCTGAGGGCTGGGACGTGGTTCCGACCGTGGCCGCGAACGCCACCCCCGGCGGCGTCGTCACCGCCGACGCGTTCTCGGCGTTCCTCGACCGGATCCTCGACGGAATCGAGGAACACGACCCCGACGCGGTGCTTTTGGGACTCCACGGCGCGATGGTGACCGAGCGGCACCGCGACGGCGACGGCCGTATCCTCGACGCCGTCCGGTCGGCGGTCGGCGACGACGTCCCGGTGATGGCGACGCTGGACCTCCACGCAAACGTCTCCGACCGGATGGTCGCAAACGCCGACGGCCTGTTCGGGTACGACACCTACCCTCACGTCGACATCGGCGACACCGGCGAGACGGCCGCCCGCGCGATGGCGGCGACCCTCCAAGGGAACCTGGAACCGACGGTGGTGATCGAGCGGGCGCCGGTGCTCCCGCCGTTGCCGCCGTTGCAGACCGCGGCGGAGCCGATGGCGTCGCTGCTCGCGACCGCGGCCGACGCCGAGTCCGAGCCGGTCCCGGACGTGTCGGTGCTCGGCGGGTTCGCCTACGCAGACGTGCCGGAGGCGGGGGTCAGCGTCGTCGGCGTGGCCGACGAGTCCGTCGCGAGCGAGGCAGCTGCCGCGTGTGCCGACCTCGCGGGGGCGGCGGACGCGCGGCGCCACGAGTTCGATCGAACCTACACGGGCGTCGACGACGCCGTCGCGGAGGCCGCGGCGTGGGACCGCGACGCTCCCTTGGTGCTCGCCGACATCGCCGACAACCCCGGCGGCGGGAGCGCACAGGACGGGACCGTGCTCCTCGAAGCGCTGCTCGATGCGGGCGTCGAGGACGCTGCGGTCGCCGCGATACACGACCCGGCCGCGGTCGATGCCGCGACGGCGGCCGGGGTCGGTGAGACAGTCACGGTCGACCTCGGCGGCCACACCGAGGAAAACGGCGACCCCATCGCCGTCGAGGGGACGGTTCGACTCCTCTCCGACGGCACCTACCGGAACCAGGGGCCGATGTCGACCGGGCTGGAGGTGTCGTTCGGGCGGACGGCGGTCCTCGCGGTCGACGGGATCGACGTGATCGTCGCCTCCCACCGCCAGCAGCCGTACGACCCCGAGGCGTTCCGGAGCCACGGGATCACGCCCGAGCGCAAGCGGGTGCTGGTGCTCAAAAGCACCGTCCACTACCGCGCGGCGTTCGAGCCGATCGCCGGCGGGGTCAGGGAGGTGTCGGCGCCGGGGCTGTGCAGTCCCGACCTCTCCGCGTTCACCTACGACCACGTCGGGCGGCCGACGTATCCGCTGGATTCCGAGTAGGGGCCCCGGAGCCGGAGCGGCCCGTGGCGTCATTTAAGATCCCATCCATGTGAGACGGAACAGTGATGTGGCGAACCGACGACGGGTCGGGTACGACGCGCCGGGTGGGGGTCGCTGGGGCTCGGCCGCCCGGCGCACGGAGACACGTACGATGACAGAGTCACTCGAATCCTGGAACGCGCCGAACCGGATGCTGTTCGGCTGGGGCGCCGTATCGGAACTCGGAAGCTATATAACGGAACTCGGGGCCGAACACCCGTTTCTCGTCACCGACGAGGGCGTCCTCGCGGCGGGCGTGCTCGACCCCATCGACGAGTCGCTGTCGGCGGCCGGCTTGGACTACGAGGTGTGGTCCGGCGTCCGACCCGACCCGACCGATGAGGTGGTCCACGCCGCGGCCGACGCCTACGCCGCGGCCGGCAGCGACCTGATCGTCGGCGTCGGCGGCGGCTCCTCGATGGACACCGCCAAGGCCGCGAGCATCCTGGCGACCAACGACGGCCACATCCTGGAGTTCGCGGGCAGCGGCAACGTCCCGACCCCGACGCCGCCCAGCGTCTACGTCCCCACGACGGCGGGCACGGGAAGCGAGGTCGGCCACTGGGCGGTGGTCACCGACAGCGACACCGCGATCAAAGAGGAGATCGGCGACCCCCACCTGCTTGCGGACCTCGCCGTGGTCGACCCGGAACTGACCGCGAGCGCGCCGGCGCCGGTCAAGGCCGCCACCGGAATGGACGTTCTCACCCACGCCGTGGAGGCGTACGTCTCGATCAAGGCCCAGAGCCCGACGTCGGCGCTGGCGCTCGACTCGATCGAGAAGGTCGGCGCCCACCTGCCCCGCGCCGTCGAGTACCGCGGTGAGGACCGCGAGGCGCTCACGAAGATGGCCCGGGCGAGTATGCAGGCGGGGATGGCGTTCAACGGCGCGGGGCTCGGCGCCGTCCACGCGCTCTCACATCAGGTGGGCGCCACCTTCGGCGTCCCGCACGGCCTCGTGAACGCGATCATCCTCCCCTACGTGATGGAGTACAACCTCCCGCAGGTCCCCGATCTGATGGTCGACGTCGCCGCGGCGCTCGGCGAGGACGTCGACCGCGCGAAGCCCGCCGACGTCGAGGGACGGAAGGCGGTCGCCGCGGTCCGGCGGCTCGGGGACGCGGTCCGGATCCCCGGGACCCTGGCCGAGACGGACGCCGAACGGGCCGCGACGAGCCGGCTGGCCGAACAGGCGCTCGACGACGGCAGCCTCACCGGCAACCCCCGAACCACCGACGCCGCCGACCTCGAACGCATCCTCGAACGCGCCTTCGACGGGGAACTGGCGCACGTCGACGACTGAGGCGGGGCGTCGCGGTCGACGCTCGCTGCCGGCGACGAGAGCCACGTAACACTCAAGTCGGCCTGTGGCCACCCTCCAAGGGAATGCGCGTGTTCTCGTCGCGACGCGACAGGTGGCGCGGGATCGCCCTGATCGTCGCCGTGTCCGTGGCCTTCCTCGGCCTCTACGTCGCGGCCCGACGCTACGCGCCTTTCGTGTTCGACGCCGCGGAACTCCGGCTGTGGATCGCGCAGTTCGGGATCTTCGCGCCGTTGGTGTTCGTCTTCCTCCAGGCGCTGCAGGTCGTGGTCGCGCCGATCCCCGGCCAGGTGGTCGCCCTGGTGGCCGGCTACCTGTTCGGGCCAGTCGCCGGTACCGTCTACAGCCTCACCGGCGTCCTGATCGGAAGTGCGGTGGCGTTCAGCCTCTCGAAGCGGTACGGCCGGTCGTTCGTCGAGGACATCCTCCACGAGGACGTGGTCGCGCGGTTCGACGACTTCGTCGACACCGTCGGCGTCCCGGGGCTGTTCGCGTTCGTCATCATCCCCGGCCTTCCGGACGACGCGATCTGCTTTCTCAGCGGCCTCACCAAGTGGCGGCTCCGGACGTTCATCGCGGTCCTCGCGGTCGGCCGGTTCCCCGCGTACGTCATCACCGTCTACGCCGGCGGCGAACTCGCCTCCGGCCGGTTCATCGAGGGGCTGGCGCTGATCGGCGTCGTGGTCGCGCTCTCGGCGATCGGCTACTACAAACAGGAGACGGTCCGGGACCTGGTGCAGCGGCTGGAGCCCCGGCTACCGTTTTGAGGCGACAACGGCCGGCTCCCGGCCGTGACCCGCACCTCGAACCGTGGGTCGTCGAACGTGCCGTCGCCGTCGCAGACGACGGTGTACTCCGGGGTGTCGCCCCCGAGGTCTCAGCCGTACGTCTCCTCCAGATACTCGACGATGTCGTCGCTCTCGGGCATCCCCTCGATCCCGTGCTCCGGATCGACCAACACCGGGACCTTCGATTGGCCGCTCACGGACTTCACCCTGAACCGGAGGAACCGGAACGGGAGCACGACGTGGGACTCGTATTCGAGGCCCAACTCCGCCAGCTTCCGCTCCACCTTCGCACAGTACGGACACCCCGGGAGCCGATAGAGTTCCAGCATCCGTCCATCGGACGTGTGGGGCGCTCCCGACAAAAACTCGACGCGGGTGTTCGTACGTATCGACGCTCGGCGGGTGTTCCAACTACCGACGTCCGGCGGATGTTCACAACTGCCGGCGTTCGTACCCGGCGTCGTCCGTCGCGTCGGCGAGCCCCGCAGACCGGCCGAACGTGTCTATACCGTGGCGCCCGAAGCCCGGGTGATGCTGGGCTACGCCGCGATGAACCGGACGCTCCGCGAGCGCGACCCGCCGCGGCGCTGCAACCGCGACATCCGCAAGGCGACGTGGGAGCGGGAGGGCATCGAGCGGGTCGCCGAACTGGCCGAACGCAACTTCGAGGATCTCTATGCGATCCTCCAGTGGAACCGCGAGCACGGGATCGGGTTCTACCGGTGTAGCTCGACGCTCGTGCCGTGGAACTCCCAGTTCGAGCTGTCCGAACTCCCGAACTACGACCGGATCGCCTCGCTGGCCGCCGACTGTGGCGACCTGATCCGCGAGGCGGGGATGCGGCTAACCTTCCACCCCAGCCACTGGTGTAAACTGGCCAGCGAGTCGACCGACACCGTCGAGCGGTCGGTCGAGTCGGTCGAACATCACGGCCGGTGGCTCGACCTGCTGGGGCTGCCACGCTCCCCGCGGCACGCGATCAACGTCCACATCGGAGCGCACTACGGCGACAAGGCCGCCACCGCCAAGCGGTTCCGCGCGGTCGTCGACGGCCTCGCGCCGCGGGCCCGCGACCGGTTGGTCGTCGAGAACGACGACAAGAACTCGCTTTGGGGCGTGACCGAACTCGTCGCCGCCGTCGCCGACCCGGCCGGGATCCCGGTGACCTTCGACTACCACCACCACGGTTTCACGGCCCGCGGGCACTCCTACCGGGAGGGGTTCGCGGCGGCCCGCGACACCTAGGGCGACGTGCGCCCGATCACCCACTACTCCGAGCCGGCGTTGCTCTACGGCGACGCCGACGCCCGGCCACAGGCGCACGCCCACCACGTCGCCGCCGTGCCCGAGTGGCTCCGCGCGAACTCGGACGTGATGATCGAATCCGGCGGGAAGGAGCGCTCCGTGCTGGGGTTGCGGGACTGATATTGTCGGCTACAACTACGTGAAGATTTTCCACACCCCCCGGGGTGTCGAAATCCGTCACGGGACTATCGCCGACAGTATGACCCGCCGGCCGCAGCGGGGACGCTCCGGCGCGGCCGCCGACCTGTCGGGACTCGATGCGATTACCCCCCGCCGGCCGCCAGCAGTTCGAGCCACCCGAGCGGCGCCACGAACCCGACTACGGCGACCAGCCACAGGAGCCACGCCGTCACCGGGAGCCTGTGGGCGCCGATCCGAACGACCACGGCCGCGAACCCGCCGACCACGACCACCTTGGTCGCGACCCACGCCGCCGGGTGGATGCGGAGGAGGGTGCGTACGAGCGCGGCGTCCTCCTCGGCGATCCCGAACGTCGCGACGCCGACGAGCGTCAGTGCCGGATCCCACACGAGGTGAGCGACAACCGCCGCGACGAGGCCTGCGGTTCCGATCCGTGAGGTCCTCTCTGCGGTCCCGTCCATTGTCGGCGTTACGCACGCATCCACATCACCTCGTCGGGCCGACGGCCGCGCCCCCGTTACCCGTCGGCGCGACGGACCGCGAGCGCCGCCTCGCAGACGCACGGCGTCCCGCACTTCGGACACGGGCCGTCGGTGTGGCCGGCGATGGAGCGGGTGGAAACGACGTCGTACCCGTGGGCGGCGAGGAGCCGCTTCGGCGAGTCGGGGCCGCCGTGGACCCACGCGTCGGCGACGAAGGCCGTTACCCCCTCCTCGACGCCGATCGCGTGGAGGGCTTCCAGCAGGCGGCTCCCGATCCCCTCGCCGGTGTGGGCCGGCGCCACGTAGCCGGCGTGGACGAGCCCGTACCGCGACGCCTCCGGGAGCGGCTCGACGGTGTCGAACAGGTGCATCGCGTCGCGAACGGCCGCCCGGTCCCCGGAGACGCTCAGCGCCATCACGCCGACCACCGCCCCGTCCCGCTCGGCGACGCGCACGAACGTGCCGCTCGCCGGATCGTCCGCCGGGAGGTCGTACGACCACCCCTCGGCGAAGTGGGCCGCGACGATCCCGGCAACAGTCTCCCGGTCGGACTCCCGCAGCGGGCGCACCGTCACCATCCGGTTTCCCGGTGGTGCCACAGGGGTATGGCTCTTCAGGTCCGGCCGGCTCGGATTCAGTAGGGATCGAACGCCGGCCGGGTGTCGGCGTCGAGCGGGCAACCGTACTCGGCCCGGAGCCGTTCGGCGAACGCCGTCTCCGGCCGGGTGAACAGGAAGGCGACGCCGTAGGGGCGGGAGTACGACGACGCGTCCGGGGGGTCGGGGTCGAGGAACACCGCCTCCACCGCCGGGTCGCCGATCTCGGGGACGGCGTCGAACTGGGGCTCAAGCGGCAGCAACCCGGTCAGCACGTTGGGCACGAACGCGCCGTTCGGCAGCGGGTCGCGCGGCTGGACGCCGCAGACGCCGATCGGGGTCCCGTCCTCGGTCACGACGGCGTACGCCGGCTCGGTCCGGCCGGGGCCCCAGGCCTCCCGGGCGAGATCGGGGGGATCGACGTCGACGGCGAAGGCGGTGTCCACCCCGCCGACCACGTCGACGGCGGTCAGCCGCCACGGTTCGGCGTCGTCGTCGGGGTCGCCCTCGATTGTCGCCTCGACCAGATCGCCGGTCTCCAGGTCGTCGACCGCGGCCTGGCGTTCGGGGTCGGCGTAGCCCGACTGATAAACCGAGTACAGCGTCGGCGACGCGACCGCCTGGAGGTTGATCTGCGGCACCGACTCGACGACGCGGTAGACGCGGAAGCGACCGGATCGGTCCATACCCACCGACCGCCCCGCGGCGGGCTATGGGTTTCGCTCCGGGGGCCGGAACCCCCATACGACTCGCGCCCCTTCGACCGGTATGGACGCACGCCGGATCGAGACGGCCGCCGACCCGGAGACGCTCGCGGCGGCGTTGCCCGCGACGCCGCCCGCGGGATGGCAGCGGACGGACAACGCCGGCGGCATCGTCGAGTATCGGCTCCCCGACGACGACGGGCTCTGTGCGGCCGGCAAGGTAACCGTCAGGCCCGACATCCTCGGCGACGCCGCGGTCCGCGTCGACCTCGCCAGAGGGTGTCAAAGCGCCGGCACCACCTACTACGACACCGTCGCGGCGGCCGCCGAGGGGGTCGCCGAGACCCTCGAAACGGCGCCCGAAGATCCGTAGTCCGTCCGCCGGGCGGCCGAAGCGCGGGGCGGTCACGCGGCGGTGCGTTGATCAAAACCTATTGCAGTCCCTCGACTGGAGGGTGGTATGGCGAAGTACGTCGGGCTCGAGTGGGCCTCGACCGGGTGGTTCGGGGTGGTCCTCGACGACGACGGGGGGTGGGACACCGGCGTCTACCCGTCGGTCTGGAGCGCCTGGAAGTACCACAGCGACGCCGATCGGATCCTGATCGACGCCCCGATCGGCCTCCCGGCCGACGAGCGGCGGACCTGCGACGTGGCGGCGAGGCGGGCGCTCGGCCGCCGCGGCAGTAGCGTATTCTACACCCCGGTGCGCGAGGCGGTCTACCGGGAGACCCTCGAGGAGGCCAAGGCGGTCAACGAGGCCGCCGCCGACTTCAGCATCCAGAATCAGGCCTGGAGCGTCGTCCCCCGGACCCGCGAGGTCGACGAGTTCCTGGATATGTTCCCCAGCGCCCGCGACCGGCTGGTCGAGACTCACCCGGCGGTCTGCTTCTACGCGTTGAACGGCCGCCGGCCGCTCGACGCCTCGAAGCGAACCCGCGACGGCGTCCACCGGCGGATCGAACTCATCGCCGAGGAGTATCCCGACGCCGGGGCGCGCTGCCGGGCGGCCATCGAGCGGTACACGACGCCGAGTTACGCCCCGAGCGTCGGTAGCGCCGCCGACGTCGTCGACGCTGTCGCGGCGGCCGTGACGGCGCGTCGCGGGCCGGACGGGTGGACGACGCTGCCGGAGACGCCGCCCGCAGACGACCGCGGGCTCCCGATGCGGATCGTCCACCCCGCCGACACCGCCCAGACCCGGCTGACGAACCTGTCGCCGCCGGAGTGAGCCGCCGTCGGGCGAGCCGGAACTGTTTTTCCCTGTCGTGTCGGTCGTTCACACGGAACGATGAACGTTCTCTGTCTCGACATCGACTCCCTCCGGGCGGACCACGTCGGCGCGTACGGCTACGATCGGGAAACGACCCCGAACGTCGACGCCCTGATCGACGACGGCGTCGCCTTCGAGCGCGGCTACGTCGCGAACTCCCCGTGTATGCCGTCTCGGGCGGCGCTCTCCTCCGGGCGGTACGGCATCGCCAACGGCGTCGAAACCCACGGCCGGCAGTCCCAGCAGATGAACCGGCCGGCCGCCCGGACCGACTGGGCGGGGTCGTGGACCGAAAACGAGCCCGACAGACCGTGGTGGACGCTCCCGGAGCTGTGCTTCCAGCACCGGATCCGGACGATCGGGGTCTCGTCGTTCCCGCGGCACCCGGCGCCGTGGTTCTATCACGTCTGGCACGAGTTCCACCAGCCCCAGGAGCCCGACGAGGAGATGACCGTCGAGTGGGGCCACGTCTCCTTTCAGACGCCGCGGGCCGCGGCGGTCGTCGACCGGTCGATCGACGCGCTCGACCGCACCGACGACGACTTCTTCCTGTACGCGCAGTTCTGGGACCCCCACGCCCCGTACAACCGCTCCGCGGACGAGATCGACCGGTTCCGCGGCGGCGACCCGCCGCCGTACCCGACCGCCGATCAGCTCGCGGAACACCGGACGTGGGACGCGGTGCGGTCGGCGACCCATACCGACATCGAGTCCCGTGCGGACCTCGCGGAGTTGATCGCGACCTACGACGCCGAGATCCGGTACGCCGACCGCCACGTCGGCCGGCTGCTCGACTACCTTCGGGAGACCGGCTTGTACGACGAGACCCTGATCGTGCTGACGGGCGATCACGGCGAGGAGTTCGGGGAACACGGCCTCTACCGCGAGCACTGGTCGACCCACGACGGCACCCAGCGCGTCCCGATGGTGATCAAACCGCCCGCGGACGCCCCCGTCGAGGCCGGGAGGCGCAAGCAGCTCGTCACCAACGTCGACTTCGCGCCGACGATCGCTGACTACCTCGGCGTCGACCCGCCAGAACGGTGGCAGGGCCGGTCGCTCCGACCAGTCGTCGAAGACGCCGACGCCGAGGGCCGGGACGCCATCGTCGTCGATCACGGGCTCTACACCGCCCAGCGGGCGGTTCGAACCGACCGCTGGAAGCTGATCCACACGCTCCACCCCGGGATGTGGGGCGGGGTCCTCCCGGAGTACCAGCTGTACGATATGCACGACGACCCCTGGGAGCAGACCGACGTGAGCGACGGCCACCCCGACGTCGTCGATCGGCTGGACGAGCGGAAGCGGGCGTGGGCCGACCGTCACCGTGAGGGCGGTGCCGACACCTTGGCGCGCGTCGCGGAGCACGGCCCCTCGGGATACCTGTCGTTCGCCGACGACTTCGCGGGGGTCTGATTCCGCCCCCCGCGGCCACCGGACGGGGTCTCTCGCGTCCGTCCCCGACGGCACGGGCGTCGTCGGCCGGATATTA
The DNA here is from genome assembly GCF_014212355.1 of Halobellus ruber. Classification (NCBI taxonomy): domain Archaea; kingdom Methanobacteriati; phylum Methanobacteriota; class Halobacteria; order Halobacteriales; family Haloferacaceae; genus Halobellus; species Halobellus ruber. The sequence goes on along the minus strand of NZ_JACKXD010000003.1, from coordinate 135,874 downwards.
TCGATAGTGATTTCGCCGCAACACCCTTTTACGCCGCGGGGGAGACCGATCGACATCGCAGGACTGCTGGGTGAAACCGTTGACACGGGAGACTGACGGGGGGCTACGGACCGCTGTCGTCGCGTTCGTGGGCGCGCTGGTCGTGCTGTCGGCGACTGCGCCCGTAGCCGCGGCCACGACGGCGGAGCCGAGCGTCACCTTCGTCGAATCCGGGATCGAAACGGACACCACCTGGACGCCGGCGGAGGGCCCCTACCGGATCATCCAGGACATCGAGATCGCGCCGGGCGCGGCGCTCACGGTCGCGCCGGGCACGCGGGTCGAACTCGCCGAGGACATCACCGTCACCGTGAGCGGCTCGTTCCGGGCGAACGGCACGGCCGCTCGCCCCGTTGCGATCACGCGGTCCGCCGGCGCGGCGGCGGAGCGGCGGTGGGGGAGCCTCCGGTACAACGGGAGCGAAGACAGCTCCCTCCGCCTCCGACACACGGTGCTTCAGGGCGGCACCACGGGCGTCACCGTCGCGAGCCGCGAGGGGACGGTCGAACTCGTCGACTCGACGGCCCGGGACTTCACCACGGCTGGCCTCGCCGTTGCGGGGGCGACCGCGACGCCGCAGATCACGGTCAGGGAATCGACGTTCCGCGACATTGGGGGCCACGCGATCCGGGCGAGTCCGGGCGCGGGCACGACCGATCGGGTCTCGCTGACGGCCGGTCCGGATAGCATCGACGCGGCGGCGGCCCACACTCTCGCGCTGCAGCCCGGCGTCGGCGTGTCGTTCGACTCGATCAGCCTGACGTACAGTTCCGACGGCTCCGTCGCGTCGGTCGGCAACGGGAGCATCGAACGCATCGGGCTCGACCGGAACCGGAACGGCAGCATCGAACGGTCGTTCGGCGAGTCGGTGGCGTCCGTGTCGTCGACGGACTCCCGCCTTGAGATCGCCCTCTCGGACACCGTCGAGCTCCCGAGCGACGGGCAGCTGATCGTCGAATACGACGACGCGGTGAACCCGACGACGCGCGGGATCTACCCCGTCGGCGTCCAGCTCCGCGACGGATCGATCCCGCAGATCGCCGCCGGCGTCGAGGCGAACTTCGTCGTCGGCGGCGTGACGTCGCCGACCGAATTGGCCCGCGGTCCCGAACCCACTGTGGTCGCCGTCGGCGAACCGCCCACCGTCGTGTACCGTCGCGACGCCGACCAGCCCTCGACGAGCGTCCGCCGACTCGTGGTCCTGGGGTCGACGTTCCGCGGGATCGACGGCGCCGGCGTGTTCGTCGCCGCCGATCGCGTCACCCGGCTCTATGCGTCGCGAAACCGGATCGCGGGCGTCGCCGGAAGCGGCGTCGCGGTTCGCGCCGAAACGAGCGAGAGCTACTTCCGGAGCAACGAGATCACGGCCGCGGGTGACGGGATCCGGGTCTCCACCGACGGCACCGCGTCGGTGACGGCAAACGAGAACCGGATCCGAAACGCCCGGACCGGAATCCGGCTCCGGCAACTGGGGGCGGGCAGCCTCGCCGACGGCGACGTCACCCTGCGACGCAACCGACTCTCGGACAACCGGATCCACGGCGTCGGGATCGACACCGAGAGCCTCGAGGTCGCGGTCGCGGCCACCAACAACACCGTCGCCGGGAACGGCCGCGACGGGATCTATGTGTCGGGCTGGCGAGTCCAGCGGGCGGCGATCCGCGACAACGAGATCGTCGGCAACGACGACGCCGGGGTGGCGATCCGGACCGACGCCGCGGCACGTGGCCTCGCCATCCACGACAACACGATCGCCGACAGCGGCGGACACGGGCTCGAAATCCGCTCGGACCTGATCGTCCACGGCGGTACCCTGACCGACAACCGGCTCGCGAACAACGCCGGCGCGGGACTCGTCGTCGCCAGTCCAATCACCCACCGCGCGAACCTCTCGGTCGCCGACAACGTCGTCGCCGCGAACACCTACGGGGTCGTCCTCCGCGGGGTGTTGGGTTCGACGGTCCGCGACAACGCCATCGTCTTCAACACCAACCGCTTTGCGGAGCCGGTTTCGCTCCCGGACGTCGAGCCGGGGACGGGCAGCTACGTCGCCGAGGGCGCCGCCGGCGTGATCCTCGATCAGCGGGCCACCGAGATCCCGCTTTCGGAGCTCGTCTCCGACCCCGCAATCGACGAGCAGCTCAGGGCGGTGACCGTCGACGACGGGGTCGTTGCTCTCCTCCGGACCGACGGGTCGGCCTCCACGCGGAGCGTCGACGCGAGCGCGATCACGATCCGGGCGGCGAGCGGCGAGGTTCCCACCGGGATCGGGGTCCCGAAGACGGGGTCGCCGAACAGCAGCTACCGGTTCACGGGGAACGGCCTCTACGGCCACGAGCGGGGGCTGACGGTCGACGTGGCACCGCTGGTCACGACCAACACCACGGCGCTGGTCCTCACCGATCCGATCCGCACCGTGCACGCCGAGGCCAACTACTGGGGCAACCCGACCGGCCCGTACCACGCCTCGATCCTCCCGGCGGGCGAGGGTAACGCGGTCGTGACGGCGCAGGGCTGGGTCGACTTCGTCCCCTTCCGCGAGACGCCGTCCGGCCCCGAATACAGGCGCCCGACCGCCGCGATCGACGCCCCGACGACCGCGCCGCCGGGCGCGGACGTCCGACTCTCCGGGGACGCGTCGAGGAGCGCACAGGGACCGATCGTCCGGTATCACTACCGGACCGACGGGACCGACCGGTCGGTTCGGGAGCGCCCGACGTACACCTTCGAGATGCCGAACCGAAGCGCCGAGGCGGGACTCGTCGTCGAAGACTCCCTCGGGATCGAGAGCGACGGCACCGCCGTCGCGATCGAGCCGGGAACGGCGACGCCGTCCCCGACGTCGACAGCGACGCCGGCGACCGACACGCCGACTGCGACGACGGCCGCCACGTCGGCGTCGACGCCGCCGCCGACGGACTCCGAGCCGACGCTGCTCGGGAGCCTGGGGTCGATCTGGGGGCTCATCGGCGGCCTCTGTTACCTCCTGGCGCTGGCGTTCGGCGTGTACGGCATCGCACTCACGATCACGAACCGCTCGCCGCCCGTCGACGGGTTGCGGATCCAGGGGCTCGCGGGGGTCGGGATCCTGACGTGGGTCGTCGCCGGGACGTTCGGCCCCGGGCCGCTTCTCACCGTCGGCATCGCGGCCGCCGCCGGGTGGGTCGCGCTGACTGGCGCCGCGTACGTAGTCGTGACGCGGGGGCTGCTCGACGACCTCGTCGGGTGAGAGCGGCGGACGCTGTCCGTCCGCCGCCGAAACGAGCGGGGGTTCGTCTCCAGTAACGTGCCCTCGGGTCGTGGCGGACCGTCGCGTTCGTCCCCGACGGCGTCACTTCCGGCGTCGCCCCCGGCCGAACAGCCGATCGACGAACGACCGGTCGCTCGGGCGCTCCGCCAGGAGGACCGACGCCCCGACCTCGTCGACGACCCTCAGATGCAACGAGTCGGTGACGAGCCGGGCCAACAGCCCGCGCTCGGTGGCCCCGAGCATCACCATCGTGTTGTCGGCGGCGGCGCGCTCGATCGCGGCCTCGACGTCCCCGGAGTCGTCGATTGTCGCGGCCGCCCCGGCGAGGTCGTGTTCGGCCGCCCACTCCCGGAGGAACGCCTCGCCCGCCTCGCGCTGCTGGGGGCTGTCGACGACGTGTAACAGCGAGACCTCCGACCCGACGGTCGTGCCGAGCGCGCGGGCGATCTCGGCGCTCAGATCCGAGTCCGGGCCGCCAGCGGTCGGCAGGAGGATCCGCGAGTAGTCCAGGTCGCGGTCCTTCACCACGAGGAAGTCACACGGCAGTTGGTTCGTGAGTTCGTCCAGCGGCCGTTCCGCGCGGGCCGACGCCCACAGTTCGTTGCGTTCCCACTCCATCACGACCAGGTCGGGGCGGGTCCGGTTCGCCCGGTCGAAGACGTCCTCGAACGACCGGTGGGTGACGATCGTGGAGGTTTCGAGGTCGACGTCGTACCGGTCGCCGATCCCCTCGACGTCCTCGAGCAGGCGTTCGGACTCCGCAGTGATACGGTCACGCTGGTCGTGGCCCGCCGCGCGCCGTCGCTGTTCGGGCGCCTGGACGACGTGGACGACGTGGACGGTGCCGCGGTCGCGGTTGCTGGCGATCGCACACGCCAGGTCGACGATCCCGGTCTCGGTCCGAGGGTTGGCGATCGGGACCAGAATGCGGTAGGAGTCGGGATCCCGCACGATCTCCTCGACGGTGTCGACGAGGGGGACGTACGAGCGTCCCGCGAGCCCGCCGAGCAGCCACTCGCGGACCGACAGCTGGCGGACGTCCTCGAACCGCGCGGTTTCGAGGCGCTGTTCGGTGGTCTGGTAGTAGTTCACCACCGTGACCAGCACCACCCCGCCGATGGTGTTCCCGAGCAGGACGGGGATCACGAAGTCGGTGAACGCGACGAGGACCCCGAGGTCGCCGACGAGGACCAGAAACACCGCCTCGGTGAAGGAGACGACGACGTGGAACAGGTCCCCCAGGGGAATGACGAGGAAGGCGAGATAGACCGTGAGAAACCGGGTGACCGTATCGCGGGCCGCAAAGTTCACCCACACCACGCCGGCAACGACCAGCCCCGCGAACGCGCCCTTGAAGAACAGCTGGAGCCGGGTCACATCGTAGACACCGTGGCGGGCGAACTCCGCCGCCGCGGCCGCGGCCTCGGGTTCGAGCACCCCGCCGAACGCGAGCACGACAGCGCCGATTGCGCCGCCGGCGAAGTTACCGGCCAGGACGATCGACCAGTGGCGGAACAGCGCCGGGATCGACGCCAGCCGTTCGAGCGTCAGCGCCACCGGCGGGAGCGTGTTCTCGGTGTAGAGCTGGTACCCGCCGATGATGATGTAGATGAAGCCGATGGGGTACAGAAGCGCCGCGGCGACGCCGCCGTCGGTCTTCGGGTACATCGACGCGTACACCAGCAGGGTGACAGTGATCGCGAACCCGCCGGCAAGCGCGCTGAAGAACAGTTCCCGGCCGCCGGAGGTGATCTCGTGGTCGGCGTCGGCGACGATCCGCTGGAACACCTCGTCGGAGGAGAACATGTCCGCGATGACGTCGCCGGCGGTCGGGACGCCGTTGTGTTCCCCGCTCTCGCTGCCGCCGTCGGGCGACCCCCTGTTCCCGCTGGAATCGGCCATTGGTTCGTGTACCGTCACACGGGGTGAAATGATTTTGTCTTCGGGATCGGGAGAACGCGAGACGGCGGCCGATCGGGCGGGGTTCAGTGCGGGGGACGGGTGGCGCCCGCGCCGCCTACCCGCGTTCGTCGGCGTGGCGTTCGATGTTCTCCCAGACGGTCGCCATCCGCTCGGCGGTCAGTTCGACGAGGTCGTCGACGGTGGCTTCGGTCCCCTCGGGGCAACACCCGAGATCCCGGATCGCCTTCGTCGCCGAGACGTGATGGACGTGCACCCGGTCGTCATCCTGCTTCTCGTAGACGACGGTCGTACACGGGAGCATCCCGGCGAGGGTGCGGTCGATTGCGAGCGCGTCGCGGGCGATCTCCGGGTGGCAGACGACGAGCAGCGCCGTCCGCTCGACCGCCTCGCCGAGCATCCCTTCGATCATCTCGTCGAGGCGGGTCACCTTCACGGTCTCGAAGTCGGCCAGTTCGTGTTCGAGTTGGACGTGCGGGACGGCGTCCTCGAAGTCCATATCCAGCGTCAGGTGCAACGCCTCCTCGCTTGTCGGCGTGCGGGCGTGGCTCATTCTATCCCGCCGTACCCGGACGCTCCAAATAATCTTTTTTGACCGCGTGGCTCGGTGCGGGGCGTCGACAGCGCCACTCCTTCTCCCGACGGTATGTCTACGGCCGGGGACGACCGCCGGCAGTTGTGACGACCGTATCCAGACCCGGCTCAGCGGTGCGTTCGAGACCGTTCGGTGGCGACGTGCTGAACCGCGTGAAGCCGGCCCGTACCGGGTCGTCGCTGAGGTAGACCCACGCCAGTTCTTTGGTGACGACGAGTACCCGGTGACGACCGCGCGGATCGAGATCGGGTTTCAACTGCAGACCGGTGAGCCACACGAGTACTATTGGTTCAACTGGATCGAGCCAGACCGAAGTCTGCTTGTCGGCTGGCATCAGGACGACACGCACGACGACCTCGGCCCGGTTCACTTGCAGGTGAACGACGGTGCGACACCCGTCGCGCACGAATCAGCGGAATTCATCGACTCACATCCACTGGATGTCGTCGAACGCAGACTCCACTCGCTTCGAGACGCAGCCCTCGCTGTCGAGTGGGAGCAGGGACGACCCGTCGGATTCGATTCCGCTGCCACGGAACGTGAGAGGCCCGTGTTTTGCTGAGTTCTGAGCGACACGAGAAGTCAGGCGGTCACCTATGTACCTGAATATCACACAGGTACGTACGCGAGTACGTTTCGAGATCCTCTACGCAGTCACAACTGAGTGGATCGAAGTGCGGTCACAGTTCCGGCTCGTGGTCGGTAACTCGGTTCCAAGAACCGGCTGGGCGGCTTAGATATTTGAGCAGAGCCAAATTATTTGAATGGGGCAGTGCAAGACCTAATAGAATGGCTGAATCGAACCAGGGATCGTGGACGGAGAGTATGAGTGGGCGTGAGCGCGTCCGGCACGTCGTGGAGCTGCTGGACGAGCCAACTCCAGTGCAGGAGATCGCAGACCGGGCAGACGTCTCGCGCGCAACGGCCGACGATGAACTCCAACGACTCCAGAGTGACGACTGGGTCACGGAAACGACTGTCGACGGGACGAAAGCCTACGATCTGAACCCGGTCCGGATGCTCTTCGATGAGGTGACGGACCTGATTGAAGCCCACTCGCGTGACGAACTGGAAAGTCAGCTCACGGAACTGAAGGAGGAACAGGAAGAGCTAGCGACGGAGTACGACGTGAGTTCGCTTGACGAGTTCCGAGGAGAACTTGCTGACGAGGAGTTCTCGGCTGAGGAGCTTCGTGAGCGTCGCAACGTGACCGCCACGTGGGAGACGATCAACACGGAACTCGGGCTCGTAAAGCACGCCCTCCAACTGTATGACGATGTCATCGAACTCTCGTCACCGCGGACTGACTCCCCCTCGACACTCGCCTAATGGTCGTCTTCCTCGCTAACCGGGCGAACTTACAGAGCAAGCGGCTCCACGACCGCATCCAGAATCGACTCAGCGGCACGTTCGAGAATGTTCGACGACGGCGTGCTGAACCCCGCGAAGCGGGGACGTACCGTGTCGTCGCCGACGTAGACCCGCGGCAGTTCCTTGGAGATAACGAATACCCGGTGAGTGATGCGCGGGTCGAGTTCGGGTTTCAATTACGAACCAGTGACCCGTACGAGTACTACTGGTTCAACTGGATTGAGCCAGAGCGCAGTCTGCTCGTTGGGTGGCATCAGGATGATACGCACGACGACCTCGGGCAAGTTCACCTGCAAGTGAACGATGGGGCAACGGCTGTCGATCATCAACGTGCGCAGTTCATCGACTCGCACCCGCTTGATGTCGTAGAACAGCGACTCAACTCGCTTCCCGATGCAGTCTTCGCTGTTGAGTGGGAGCAGGCACGCCCTGTCGGACTCGATACGTCCGCGTCAGTAGTTGCGTAGTTTCCTACTGCGGGCCGATCTGACTCGATTCAGAAGATGAGTCCTGACTCACGTACATAGGATATGAGTGCGTACACGGGCACGTACCTCGGTCGGAGCAGGATTTTAGGGAGACAGTCACTTTGTCGACGGCATATTTCCACGGGCCTTCCTCGACGCACTCTCGGCGATCCCGAGAATCCCGCTTATCCCCGACCGATTCCAACCGGAGTACCCACCGAAACTTCCGTCCGAGGGAAGCCTCATATTTTGGTTCCATTTCTACGCCGCGACTCAGCGCGGCACGCTGAGTACAAAATGGGCACGCGAAACGGCAGTAGATGAGTTGGAACTCGACACCCTCGGTGAGGACGAGGCAATCCACATCTTGCGATTGGCGAGCAAAGGTGTGTACAATGCTGAGGATATGCCAGGGCAGTGGCTCGACATCTTCGAACGGATGGACAGAGAATCAGTCCCTGGCCTGGACACCGACACCTGCCCTCCTAATATCGCCAGTGGGCACGATCCCTCCAACCGCGCGTAGCTTGCGTCCCCCCCAGATGCTGCAGAAAATCCACTCTCCTGAGCCTCGAAGGGTTCGTGAATAGTCGCTGCTGGAATGTGGATGTTAGTATACGCGGTGATGGAGTGAGTAGCGGATCGAATTCAACGAGTTGGTCGTGAGAAAATCCCGGAATTCTCGCCCGCTCAGCGCCGCAGGCATTTGAACTCTGAGTCTAATGCCGCCTCCCGGATTTGAACTTCCGAAAGACTTCGCGCTGCTCGTCTTTCGACCCCCCGCTCGCTCCGCTCGCGGGGGCGGGGACAGCAATCCTGACCCAGACAGGCGCTTCGGAGAACGCCTATGACGAAGAACGAACTCGAACCCATCTCGCCTGTTGAGGCGAAGGAGATGTACCTCGATGCACGCAAGCACGAGGTATCGAAAAGCACGCTCGACGGCTATCACTATCGGCTCAAACACTTCATCCGATGGTGCGAGCAGAAAGGCATCGACAATATGAACGAGATGAGTGGCCGGAAACTCCAGAAGTTCAAAACGTGGCGACGCGATGACGGCGATCTCAAGCCGATCACGCTTGAGGGGCAACTCGACGCCCTCCGCGTATTCATTCGATGGTGTGAATCCATCGACGCAGTTCAGGAAGGCCTTCACGAGAAATTTGAGGCCTTGATGTCCGATCTCAAGAAGACCGACGAACAGAGCGAAGCCATCCTCGATGGAGAGGAGGCAGAGGCACTGATCGAATATCAGCGGAAGTTCGAGTATGCCTCTCGCCCTCACGTGATTCTTGAGATTCTTTGGCATACCGAGATCCGACTCGGGGCACTTCACTCTCTGGACGTATCCGATTGCGATCCCGAAGCGGAACCTCTCGAACTGACTCACCAGCCTGACTCAGGAACTCCCCTCAAGAACGGCGACGAGGGAGAGCGAATGATCGCGCTCAACGCCGAGGTTTGCCGTGTAATCGAGGATTGGATCGAGCAGAACCGTCACTCGGTTGAGGATGACTACGGGCGAGAGCCCCTTCTCACGAGCCGTAACGGGAGGATGAATCCATCGAGCATTCGGGATACCATCTACCGCGTGACTCAGCCCTGCTACTATTCCGAATGCCCGAAGGGTCGAGATCGGGATACCTGCGACTATGCCGATTATGGGAATTATAGCAAGTGCCCAGTGAACGTATCCCCTCACGCGATCCGCCGGGGATCAATCACTCACTTCTTGACTGAGGACGTGCCGGAGAAGGTCGTTTCTGATCGGATGAACGTGAGGCAGGATGTTCTGGATAAGCACTATGACAAGCGCGATGAGGAGGTGAAAGTAGAGCAAAGACGCGACTACATCAACGGGATTTAGACTGCTGCTCCTGCTCTTATCCAGAACCTTCCAATTCCTGTATTCGTTGCTCTAATCGAGCGACACGGGCTCTAAATTCTCGAAGTTTGGCTTCGGTTTCCTCCATCTCAACTATTCTGTCTTTGATAGCCGCTAATTGACGTGGGCTGAATTCTGTTGGTTTGCCCTCTGATTCGGTGAATCCACTCACTTTGTCGCTCAGTAATCTCACCATCTCTTCGGAACTCATTGGTTTTGCTGAGCGGGCCTTACATTCAGGGCACCCATCAAGGAAATCACCGGGGTCGTTACCGGTTCGAGTGTCTTCATCTTCTAACGATAGCCCACAGAGAGTCTCATCCGCGTCATCCGTTTCGAGTAGATGGTAGGTAAATGAGCTGCCAATCACCACGTAAGTCTCTTCAGATTCCCCATCTAGGGATGACTCCTCTTGACCTGTGAGGGTCTCCTGCATCTCCACACCAGTAGCCGTGGGATTTTCGTTAGTCGCTTCTATCCAGAACTCAATCTCATCGCCTGCCTCGAGATCTAGTTCTCTTCGCTTTTTGTATGGAATGGTTAGGGTATTCCCGCTATTGTGGATCTTTCTCTCCATTGTAGCGGTTTCCCCATTCGCTTCGACTCTGACGCGGACGTTCTCTTTTGGACCAGCGCCAGCTGCTTTGACTTTCGACTGGGGAACAACAATAGTTCCATTAACTTCGTCGCCTCCGTGGGTCTCGGCGCTCCCCTCGCGCATTTCGTACTTTCCGCAGGGGATCATATGCTTGTATGCCTCATCATCCTCACTTTTATTGGCTTGAGCATCTAACGTACTCATTGGCTCTCTCCGTCGGGGGCCCCGTAGGCGGGCCAGTTGGACGCCGGTGCCGCCTACGGTTGTGTTGATTCCCGACAGTCTATATTGTGTGTGACATCACTAAAGTGTTTCCCGCCAACCATCCATCAACCACCACCAGCCCATAGAGAAGATGCCTCGGCAATCTCCATATCCATCAACTCAGGCGAGGATTGAGAATTTGGATGGTGGTTAACAATCTTAACGACACATTGGACTACTCAAAAATATATGTCGGTGATGCTTTCTGTCTGAGTAGATTCAGTTGTAACAGCCATTCACAGCCTTTGATGATTGATTCAATTTTACGGCTCTCTACGCGAGTCTCAGCAATCCCACTATCTGTTGAGCGGGAAACATTTGATCAGAAACTACTTCGCATTCACTCGCGCTCAGCCGCCATAGACTCGATCAGGAATCAGAAGCCGACCACGGATCAAAATCCTCACTCAACTCCTCGAAGGGTGGGATCTCCGAATCAGGTTCAGCACTCTGTTGCGATGATATCCGAGGCCCCCCGGCACTCGAATTCCGGGAATCGCTCTCCTCGCGTCGCCAAGATTCGAACAGGGAATAGCTCGCTATTTAGTCGAGCCCTACCGCGACGAGCGGAGCGAGTCGCGGTTTCACCGGACGCGACCGAAGGGAGCGTCCGGAGGTTTTTCCCCAAGTTTTTACGAGGAGTGGTTCGCCAGAGGCGAACCCGACGAAGTAAAAAGTGGGTGTATGCCGCCTCCCGGATTTGAACCGGGGACAGCTCGATCTTCAGTCGAGTGCTCTCCCAGTCTGAGCTAAGGCGGCGCGCATTCCAGCCGAAGTTGAGTGTATCAAAAAGCGTTTCGATAGCCGAGTAGTCGGGTTGCGGGCCCCCCGTCGACCGGCCTTCCTCCCGGAAGACTGCCTGACACAACCGTCTGTGATGCGGCCCTCAACGCAGTCAAACGACCCCGTTTCGCCGCCGCATCGAACGGAAACCGACGACGGGGGACGTCGAAGCGGATGCCGCCCGCCCGCGAATCACCCCGGACGGGCAGGCCGCCCCGGCGTGGGCCGGACTCGGATGTCGGTCGAGATACGGATGAGTCACCTGCCGCGCCTCGACGCGTTCGTCCCACGATACTTCCGGGAGGTATGTACTTGCAAGCTATCCGATACGGAACAAAACGGGAGCGTTATGTGACCCACGTTCACACGGTGGCATATGTCAGACGCCGACGCGGACGTCGTCGTTGTCGGTGCCGGAGTCATCGGCTCGGCGATCGCCGCCGAACTCGCGCCCGACCACGATGTGCTCGTGCTCGACAAGGAGGTTCCCGGCGGCGAGGCATCGAGCTTAGCCGCCGGGCTCGTTGCGCCGACGCTGTTTATGCATCGGGAACCCGAGGCCGCCGCTCACGCGAACCAGTTCTTCCGGTCGTTCAGCGGGACGGGCGAGTTCGAGTTCACCGAACGTCGCCGCGTCGAACTCGTTCGGCCGCTGGCCGCCGATGGGGCGCGCAGCCAGGCGGCGGAGATGGCGCAGAAGGGCTTTCCCGTGTCCTTCGTCGACGCGGCGGAGCTGGAAGCGGACCACCGGGCGTTCGACCTCTCGGGGTTCGCGGGCGCTATCGAGATCGCCGACGCCGGGTTCGTTGACGATCCCCACGTGTACGCCCGGGCACTTGCGGCGGACGCCGAGCGCAACGGCGCGGCGATCGAGAGCGGGGTGGAGGTGACGGGCGTCCGGATCGACGGCGACTCGGTCGTCGGAGTCCGGACCGACGCGGGGGCGTTCGACGCGCCGAACGTCGTGGTGGCGGCCGGCTGGCGGACGCGGGACCTCGTTTCGGAGCACGTCGACCTGCCCGTCCGTCCGTTCCTGCTGCAGAGCCTCACTATCGAGCCGCCGACCGACCTCGGCGACGGGTTCCCGCTCGGCCGCCTGCCCGCGGACGAGGTGTACTTCCGCCCGCAACACGACGGGAACCTCCGCCTCGGCGGCGGCGAGTTCTTCATCGACGACGCGGAATCGCGGACCCGCGGGGTGGCCGAGATGGCGTGCGACGGCGGCCCCGGACAGACCTTCCAGGAGACCGCCGACACCAACGACGCCAGCGACCGGTTCACCGACCACGTCGCGGACCTCGTGCCGACGTTCCTGCACGGCGTCGACGATCCGGAGGCGGTCAGCTTCGTGGAGACGTGGGAGGGCGTGGGATCGGCAAATCCCGATCCAGCCCCTATCGTAGACGCACCGACGACACCCGATGGACTCGTCGTTGCCGCCGGATTCAACGGACTCGGCATCACGAAATCGCCGGTGGCCGCCGCCGCCGCGCGGGCGCTCGTCACCGGCGAGAGCGCGCCGTTTTCGCTCCAGCCGTACGCCATCGGGAATCGGTCGACGACTTCCCTCGGGTTCACGCTTCAGGACACGTTCGCGATGGGCCGCGAGTGAGCCCCGCATCGACGATGTCGGTCCAGTCGGTGACGTCGACGTTCGACCGTTAGAACAGTTCGGTTGGTGTGGGGTATGGCTCGGGCGGGGTCGAACCTGAGGAAGACGGTCCGGGCTGCTCACTCCGTTGCGCTGCCGGGCTGCGACTTCCAGGGTTCGAACCGCTGCTCGGGACATCGAACACGACTCGCTTCGCTCGTCGGTTCGAGTGGGCTCGGGCGGGTTCGAACCGCCGGCCTCTTCCTTGTAAGGGAAGCGTCATCACCACTAGACCACGAGCCCGCACCTCCAGTCAGTCCGCACACGGGTATAACGGTTTTCAATCGGGGGGAATCCTTTCGTCGGCCACGCCCGAACTCGCCGCTATGATCGACCGGAGGCGACTCGCTACAGCCGCGTTCGTCGTTGTCGCCGTGCTCGTGGCCGGTGCCGTCGTGGTCGCCACGAACCCCGGGCTCGTTCCGACCGGGGAGTACGACCGGACGACCGTCACCGCCGTCGACGGGGAGAGCGGCGAAACGCTCGCGACCGTCCGGGTCCGGGTCGCCGACACCCAGTCGAAGCGCTACACCGGCCTCAGCGACACCGAGTCGCTCGGCGAAAACGAGGGGATGCTGTTCGTCCACGACCGGGAGGGCGAGTACGCCTACGTGATGCGGGAGATGGCGTTCCCGCTCGACATCGTCTTTGTCGCCGCCGACGGAACCGTCACCCGGATCCACCACGCCGAACTCCCCCCGGAAGGCACGAGCGGCGCCGACCTCACCCGCTACCCCGGCCGCGGGAAGTACGTCCTCGAAGTCCCCTACCGCTACACCGACGACCGCGGGATCGAGGTCGGCGACCGCCTCCGGATCCCGGCGCCGTGGGGACCGACGGCCGAGTCCTGAGGCGGGCGAGCCACGCGGGACCGAAACACCGACAGTCCGACCGGCCAATCCGATCGTATGGACGGCCCGACCGCCGACCTCGGCGCGCTCGACGGCTGGCACGCCGAGGGGTACGCCGCGCGCGTCCACTACCGCGGCGCCGACGACCGCTACAGCATCGAGTTCTACGGCCCCTCCGAGTGCGTGCTCTACTGGAAGGTGAAAGGCGACGGCGAAACCGCCGTCCCCGTTGGCCGCGAGACGGTCCCCGACCCGCTTCGGGAGCGCATCCGCAACGACCTCGAGACGGCCGGGATCGACCCCGGGGCCGAACGGCAGTCGTTGTGAACGACGCCCGAAACCCTCCGGCTGTGGAACCCTTTAGTAGCGACAGCACTAGGATACGGTGATGGTCACCCACGCCGACGAGGACGACCCGTTCGAGGAGCAACGCGAGCGGGCGGAGAACCCGATGCGCCGGCTCTTCGACGAGTACGGCCGGGAGAACGCCGTCGCGTTCGTCGTCGGCCTCGCCTCCAGCGTCGTCGCCCGCCTCCTCGATCTGCTTCCCCCCGTCCTGCTTGCGGTCGCGGTCGACTCGATCTTCTTCGACGAGCGGCCCTTCTCGCTGTGGCTCGTCCCCGACGCGTGGCTACCGACGACGCAGGTCGAACAGCTGTACGTCGCGACCGCGTTGATCGCGCTCTCGTTTTTCGGCGGCGCGGCCTTCCACTGGACCAGAAATTGGGGCTGGAACTCCTTCGCCCAGAACATCCAGCACGCCATCCGGACCGACACCTACGACAAGATGCAGCGGCTGAACATGGACTTCTTCGCCGACAAGCAGACCGGCGAGATGATGTCGACCCTCTCGAACGACGTGAACAGATTAGAGCGCTTCCTCAACGACGGGATGAACTCCGCGTTCCGGCTGGGCGTGATGGTCCTCGGAATCGCCGGTATCCTGCTGTACTGGAACTGGCAGCTCGCGGTCGTCACCCTCACCGTGGTCCCGCTGATCGGATTTTTCACCTACCGGTTCGTGCGGACGATCCAGCCGAAGTACGCCGACGTGCGGTCGTCGGTCGGCAAGCTCAACTCCCGGCTGGAGAACAACCTCGGCGGGATCCAGGTCATCAAGTCCTCGAACACCGAACCCTACGAGTCCGACCGCGTCGACGACGTCTCCGAGGAGTACTTCGACGCCAACTGGGACGCGATCGGCACCCGGATCAAGTTCTTCCCCGGGCTCCGGCTGCTGTCGGGGATCGGGTTCGTGCTCACGTTCGTCCTCGGCGGCGTGTGGGTGCTGACCTACCAGGCCACCGGGTCGGCGCCGCTGTTCTTTTCGGGGGGCCTCTCGCCCGGCGAGTTCGTCGGGTTCATCCTCTTTACCCAGCGGTTCATCTGGCCGATGGCGCAGTTCGGCCAGATCATCAATATGTACCAGCGGGCCTACGCCTCCGCTTCCCGCATCTTCGGACTGATGGACGAACCCGCACGGATCACCGAGGACCCCGAGGCCGAGGACCTCGACGTCGACGCGGGCCGGGTCGTCTACGACGGCGTCTCCTTCGGGTACGACGACGGCGAGACGATCATCGAGGACGTCTCCTTCGCGGTCGAGGGCGGCGAGACCCTCGCCCTCGTCGGCCCCACGGGTGCGGGTAAATCGACCGTCCTCAAGCTTCTTCTCCGGATGTACGACGTCGACGAGGGGTCGATCGAGATCGACGGCACCGACATCCGGTCGGTCACCATCCCCAGCCTCCGACGGTCGATCGGGTACGTCAGCCAGGAGACGTTTATGTTCTACGGCACGGTCGCCGAGAACATCCGGTACGGCACCTTCGGCGCGACCCACGCGGAGGTCGTCGAGGCCGCGAAGGCCGCGGAGGCCCACCAGTTCGTTCAGAACCTCCCGGACGGGTACGACACCGAGATCGGCGAGCGCGGCGTGAAGCTCTCCGGCGGCCAGCGCCAGCGGCTCTCGATCGCCCGGGCGGTCCTGCGGGACCCCGAGATCCTGGTCCTCGACGAGGCGACCTCCGACGTCGACACCGAAACTGAAATGTTGATCCAGCGGTCGCTCGACCGTCTCACGGCCGAGCGGACCACCTTCTCGATCGCCCATCGGCTGTCGACGATCAAGGACGCCGACGGGATCGTCGTCCTGGAGGACGGCCGGATCGCCGAGCACGGCACCCACGAGGAGCTCCTCGCAAACGACGACCTCTATGCGCACCTGTGGGGCGTCCAGGCGGGCGAGATCGACGAACTCCCCGACGAGTTCGTCGAGCGCGCCAGCCGGCGGGCCTCGCGGACGCCCGTCGAGGGCGACGCCGACGACTGACGACTCCCCTGTTCACCGAACCGACAGTCCACTCCCACATCTTGACGCGCGTCAGAACCGTTTAGTTGGAAAAGCCCGAAACACACGCCAATGCCTGAACAGACGTTGTACGACCGGCTCGGCGGCCACGACGGGATCCGGGCGGTCGTCGACGACTTCTACGACCGGCTCGTCGACGACGAGATGATCGGGCCGTTCTTCGAGGGATCGGACATGGAACTGCTCCGGCGGACGCAGACGGAGTTCCTGTGTGAAGCGGCGGGCGGGCCGGAGACGTACGACGCCGCGCCCGTCCGCGAGGCCCACCTCCACGTCCCCTTTACCCCCGAGCACATCCAGCGGGCGGTCGAACTCTTAGAGGAGAGCCTCGACGCGTTCGACGTGCCCGAGGAGGACGCCGAGACGGTCGTGGAGGCGGTCGCCGCATACGAGGCGGACCTGCTTGCGGAACCGGACGACGGCTGACCGCCCGGCGCGCCCCGCCGACCCGTCCGGGCCCGGATATCAGTCCCGATACTACCGGATAAAGGTTTAATGGATTCCGGCACGAGCAGCCGGTATGGCCCGTCGGCTCGGCTGCTCGCGCCGCGGCATCTCGCCGGTGGTCGGCACGGCGTTGCTTTTGGCGATCGTCGTCGCCCTCGTTGCGGTCTTCGGCGGGGTGCTGCTCGGGATCGAGATGCCGAACGACCCCGCGCCGCAGTACAGCCACCAGACGGCGTACGTCGCCGACGGCGAGGGCAACACCGCCAACCGCCCGTACGTGAACATCACGCTCACCGGCGGGCGGATCGAGCCCGGCGAGGACTTCTACATCGTCGACAGCGACGGGAACAGCGTCCGGTGGGACGTCGTCTGGACGACGAGCGGCCCGCTCGTGGCCGGCGACTACGCCCACATCGACGGGTTCGGCAGCGACGGAGCGCTCAACCCGGCCTGCGAGGGGGAGATCTACCGGATGGTCCGCCGGCCGGGCGACGGCCAGTCGTCGACGCTCATCGAGGTCGAGATTACGAGGCCGGCCACCGGGCCCGCGACGACGCACTGCTGAGTCCCGGCCGCCCTGCCGTCCCCGCGGCACCGCGGCCGACCTACGCCAATTCCGCCCGTAGCGCCTCGTTCATCGCCGCCACCGGCGCGTCGCGGCCGGTCCACCGCTCGAAGGCCGCCACGCCCTGGAACAGCAGCATCCACGCCCCGTCGACCGTGGTCGCACCGGCCGCCGATGCCTCCCGGAGCAGCCGCGTCTCGACCGGCGTGTACACCGCATCGAGAACCGCCAGCTCCGCGTGGAGGTGCGCCGCCGGCACCGGCGTCTCCTCGTCGTCGGGTTCCATCCCGACGCTCGTCGCGTTGACCAGGATCCCGGCGTCGGCGACGCGATCGAGGGTGTCGAGCCCGCCGGCGGTCGCGCCGGGGACGTCGGCCGCAAGCGACTCCGCACGCTCTTCGGTCCGGTTTGCGATGTGGACCGCGGCACCGGCGTCTGCCAGCGCGAACGCGACCGCCCGGCCCGCGCCGCCGGCGCCGACGACGACGGCGTCGCGGCCCTCGATGGCGACGTCGTGGTGGGTGAACGCCCGCCGCACGCCCGCGACGTCGGTGTTGTAGCCGCGCGGCGGCGACGCCGAGAAGTCGACCGTGTTCACCGCGCCGACGCGGCGCGCCATCCCGTCGGGCTCGACCGCGTCGAGGACGTCCTGTTTGAACGGGATCGTGACGTTCAGCCCCGCGATCCCGAGCGTCTCCGCCGCCGCAACCGCGCCGGCGGCGGCGTCGCGGTCGGGCTCGAAGGTGACGTACCGGGCGTCCATCCCGAGGGCGTCGTACGCCGCCTCGTGCATCGGCGGCGACAGCGAGTGTTCGACGGGGTTGCCGAGGAGGCCGAAGACCTGCATACCCGTCCGTGCCGCCGCGGCGGAATAAAACTCCCTCGCGGGGTGGCCCCGAATCGGCCGGGACCGTTCCGCATCGAACCACAAGAACTACCCTCCGCAGTCCCCGACCCGTAGCCGATGAACCGCCGGCTTCGCCACCCTCTGGTGGCGCTCGTCGTCACTGTCGCCCTCACGGCCCCGTGGGTGGTGTCGTGGGCCACGGGCGCCGCCGAGGGCTTCGGGACGATCACGGTCGTCGGGGTGAGCGGGCTCGCGGTCCTCGGGGCGTCGTTCCTGCTGGCGTGGGGCGCCGAGACCGCCGAGAAGGACGTGCCGCGGGCGTTCGCGATCGCGGTGCTCGCGGTGCTGGCCGTCGCGCCGGAGTACGCCGTCGACGCCCTCTACGCGTGGCAGGCGGCGACGGACCCCGCCCGGGGGAACCTCGCGATCGCGAACATGACCGGGGCGAACCGCATCCTCATCGGCCTCGGGTGGTCCGGCATCGCGCTGTTTTCGGTGTACAAGGCAACCTCGGGCGGCCGCGACGACGACAGCGTGGTCACCCGCGACGGGCGGCTCCGGGATCAGGTAAAACTCGACCCGAGCATCTCGACTGAGATCCTCTTTCTGTTCGCCGCGACCGTCTTCGCCTTCCTCGTCCCGCTGAACGGCGGGATCGACATCATCGACACGGTCGTGCTTGTGGGCCTCTACGTCACCTACATCGCGATCATCGTCCGCGGCGACGTCGAGGAACCCGAGGCGAACGTCGGCGTCCCGGCGTACTTCCAGGCGAAGCGGCAGCGCGTGCGGATCCCGGTCGTCCTTGCGCTGTTCGTGTACTCGGGCCTGCTGATATTCACCGCGGTGGAGCCGTTCGCCCACGGCCTCGAGGACATCGGGTTGCAGTACGGCATCCCCGAGTTCTTCATGATCCAGTGGATCGCGCCCCTGGCATCCGAGAGCCCCGAACTCATCGTGACCGCCTACCTGGTGAACAAAGCGCGGTCGACCGCCGCGTTCAACGCCCTGATCTCCTCGAAGCTGAACCAGTGGACGCTGCTGATCGGGACCCTCTCGGTCGTCTACAGCATCTCGCTCGGAGCGTACGGGGTGCTGCCCTTCGAGTTCAAACAGGCCGCGGAGATCTGGCTGACCGCCGGCCAGAGCTTCTTCGCGCTCGCAATCCTGGTGAACTTCCGGATCAGCGTCCGGGAGTCGCTTGCGCTGCTCGTCCTGTTCGCCTCGCAGGTCGCCCTCGAGTTCACGTTCATCCGGCTGTACCCCGCGGCGGTCGCGGAGACGTACTCGATCTACCTCCTTCTGATCTACACCGCCGTCTACATCGTCCTCGGCGTCGGCCTGCTCGTCTCCCGCCGCCGTGACCTCCGTCATCTCACCCGCGTCACGGTCGCGAACGTCCGCGGGGCGCCGGTTCCGGAACCGCCGGAGCCGGAGCGCGCCGACTGACGCGGCGTCGCCGGGGTCGCGCTCCGCTCCGAGGGGTTTTATACCGAGGAGCGGCCACCCCAGCCCGTGATCGGACTGGTAGTCAGCCGCGCCGACGACGCCTCGGTCGCCATCGGCGAGGCAGTGACGTCGCTCGCCGAGTGGGACGAGTACGAGGACGCAGGTCGGGCCGACGCCGACGGCGGCGGCACCTACCGCCGGCACGGCGACTTCGAGCTCCGGACCTTCGCGGAGTTGCATCTCGAACTCGAGGCGGTCGCCGACGCCTTCTCGGAGCCGCCGGCGTTCGTGGCGTTCCTCTCGCGACACGCCGGCGAGACCGGCCCCCTCCTGACGGCACATTTCACCGGGAACTTCGGGCCCGCGGAGTACGGCGGCGGCCCCAACGAACTCGCGCAGGCGTGCCCGAACGTCCAGCGGGCCGTCGTCGACGCCTTCGACCGGCACGCCCCAGAGCGCTACGGGGTCGGGATCGAGTGCACCCACCACGGCCCCACCGACGTCGGCGCGCCGTCGTTGTTCGTGGAACTCGGGAGCAGCGAGGCCGAGTGGACCGACCCCGAAGGCGCCCGGGCGGTCGCCCGCTCGGTGCTGGAACTCTCGGGTGTGCGGTCGGATGCGACGCCGGAGGCCGGCAGTCCCGCCGGCACCGGCGCGACGCACGGCGGCTCCGGCGACGCCCCGGACCGGACCCGCCACGTCGTCGGCTTCGGCGGCGGCCACTACGCTCCGCAGTTCGAGCGGATCCTCCGGGAGACCGACTGGCGGGTCGGGCATATCGCCGCCGACTGGGGGCTGTCGTCGATGGGCGCTCCGGAGTCGAACGCGGAGGTGGTGGCGGCGGCGTTCGAGCAGTCGGCGGCGACCCGGGCGCTCGTCGTCGACGACGACCCCGAGGTGACGGCCGTGATCGAGGACCTCGGCTATCGCGTCGTCGACGAGACGTGGCTCCGGGAGACCTCCGGCGTCGACCTCGACCTCGTGGCGGCGCTGGAGGCCGAACTGGAACCGATCGACGAGGGGCTCAGGCTCGGGAGCGCCGCGGCCGCCGAGGCGCCAAGCCCCGGCGCGTTCGAGGTGGTCTCCCTCCCCGACGACCTCCTGGCGGAGGCGTCGGGGATCGACCGCGAGGCGGCCGCCGACGCGGTCCGGACGCGGGCGGTGGCGTTCGAGACGGTGGAGGGCGGCACCAAACCCCGCGGCCGGGCGGCCGTCACGGACTCGACGGCCCTCGATGGGGTCGTGACGGCGCTGGCGGACGTTCTTCGGGAGAAGTACGAAACGGTCGCTCGGAACGACGACCGGGTGGTCGCGACCCGGCAAACGTTCGATCCCGCGGCGGCAGCCGAGGCCGGCGTTCCCGAGGGCCCGGCGTTCGGCAGGCTCTCCGCGGGCGAACCCGTGGCGGTCGACGGCCGGACCGTCGCACCCGAGGAGGTCCACGCCGAGGAGACGGTGACGTTTCAGATCTGATACTCGGCGGAGGGTCGTCGCCGTCGCGGGAGACGGGTCGTTCCGTCGAGACGCCCGTATTCGGGTGGCTCAGCGTCAGACGCGCGTCAGACACGAGGGGGAACAGTAATGAGGCTGTGTTTGATACGAAGCACCATACTATGGACTCCATCGTCGACGACGCGATTGACGAGGCCGAGGAGCCGGGTGCGGAGGGTGCGGTCGATCCGACCGAAGGGGACGAGACGGGGGGAACCGAACCGACCACCGACGAGGAACTCCAGGAGATGCTGGTGGACCTCCAGACCGACATCACCGTTGTGGGCTGCGGCGGCGCCGGCGGCAACACGGTCAACCGGATGTACGAGGAGGGCATCGAGGGGGCGACCTTGGTCGCCGCCAACACCGACGCTCAGCACCTCTATCAGATCGACTACGACCGGATGATCCTGATGGGCAAGGAGAAGACCCAGGGCCGCGGCGCCGGGTCGCTCCCGCAGGTCGGCGAGGAGGCCGCCTTGGAGTCACAAGACGAGATCTACGACGCCGTCGAGGGGTCGGATATGGTGTTCGTCACCGCCGGGCTGGGCGGCGGCACCGGGACGGGGTCGGCCCCGATCGTGGCGAAGGCCGCCCGGGAGTCCGGCGCGCTCACCATCGCCATCGTCACCACGCCGTTCACCGCGGAGGGGGAGGTCCGGCGGACGAACGCCGAGGCGGGGCTCGAACGCCTCCGTGACGTGGCCGACACCGTGATCGTGGTCCCGAACGACCGGCTGCTCGATGCGGTCGGGAAGCTCCCGATCCGGCAGGCGTTCAAGATCTCCGACGAGGTGTTGATGCGGTCGGTGAAAGGGATCACCGAACTCATCACCAAGCCCGGCCTGGTCAACCTCGACTTCGCCGACGTGAAGACCGTGATGGAGCGCGGCGGCGTCGCCATGATCGGGCTCGGCGACTCCGACTCCGAACACAAGGCCGAGGACTCCGTGAAGGACGCCCTCCGGTCGCCGCTGCTCGACGTCGACATCTCGGGGGCGAACTCCGCGTTAGTGAACGTCACCGGCGGCTCCGATATGAGCATCGAGGAGGCCGAGGGGGTCGTCGAGGAGATCTACGACCGGATCGACCCCGACGCCCGGATCATCTGGGGGACCTCCGTCGACGAGGACCTCGAAGGCGAGATGCGGACGATGGTGGTCGTCACCGGCGTGGAGTCCCCGCAGATCTACGGCCGCAACGACGACGGCTCCCAGCCCGAACCGGAGCCGGCGGCCCAGGAGGGGGGCGGCACCGAGATCGACTACGTCGAGTAATCCACCCCGACCGACGGTCCGGCCGGCTTCCCGTCTCCCGCGTCGTCTTTCCGCGTCCGTTTCCGACACCCGCCCGCTACGCGCATCGATAGACAGAAAAAGCCCGCCCGTCTACTGCCGGTAAGATGGATGTCAAGTACGACCTGACCAGCTACGTGCGGGTGTTGAAGCTGGCCAGCACTCCCGGCTGGGAGGAGTTCTCACAGATCAGCCTCATCGCCGGCGCCGGCATCGTGCTCGTCGGCTTTCTGGGGTTCCTGATCTTCGCGGTGATGAGCTTCATCCCCGGGGGTGTCTGAGATGCCGATCTTCGCGGTCAAGACAACCGCCAGCCAGGAACGGACCGTCGCGGATATGATCGCCAACCGCGAGGCCGACGACATCCACGCGGTGTTGGCGCCGGACTCGCTCACCAGCTACGTGATGGTCGAGGCCGACAGCGACGGCGCGATCACCCGCGCCTTAGAGGAGATCCCTCACGCCCGCGGGCTGGTCGAGAGCGGCGGCCAGGTCGGGAGTTCCTCGATGGCGGAGGTCGAACACTTCCTCTCGCCGACCCCGGACGTCGAGGGGATCGCCGAGGGCGACATCGTCGAACTGATCGCCGGGCCGTTCAAAGGCGAGAAGGCCCGCGTCCAGCGGATCGACGAGACGAAGGATCAGGTCACGGTCGAACTCTACGAGGCCACGGTGCCGATCCCGGTCACCGTCCGCGGCGACCAGATCCGGGTGCTCGATAGCGACGAACGGTAGTCGGCCGATCGGTTCTTCGGTGCCGCGGGTTACAGCGCGCCGCGTTCCTCGAGCTCCGTGACGACCGCCCGCAGGTCAGCCTCCTCCTCGACGGCCCGCTTGACGTCCTCGCGGGTCCGGACCGCCGAGGAATCGGCGTCGTACGCCCGGACGTACTCCGCCCGCGAGTGCTCCTCGAAGGCGTGTCGGATCGCGAAGTAGCCGTCGGGGACGACGCTCCCGCAGACCGTACACTGGTGTCGCTCGTGCTCGACCGTCTGGTGGATGATCGCCGACTCAACCGCCTCGAAGCGCTCCTCGCACCCGGCGATGCCACACGTCCACAGGGACATACCGGTAGCCACGGGCAAGGGGGACAAAACCGTTCCGGGGTCGGCGCGAATAGCAACCACTAACAGAACCCCGGCCGGATCGACGTGCGTGACCGGGAGCGACGGGGCCGAGGTGGGGCGAGAACCGGGGGCGACGGGGACCCCCTCGGGCGGTCGCCCCGGGAGGGAGACCTTCGTCGACCCGCACGTGAAGGTGCTGAACGAGCGGGTCGTCGACCGGGCCAAGGCCCGCGACCTCGACGTCCTGGTGTATGCACCCCACTTCACCCGCCTGCCGGAGATCCGCGCCCGCGCCGAGCGGTTCTCCGACGACGACCTGCTCGTGGTGCCCGGCCGCGAGGTGTTCACCGGCACGTGGCGAAACCGTAGACACATCCTGGCGGTTGGGCTGTCGGAGCCGGTGCCGGATTTCGTCTCGCTTCCGGGCGCGCTCGCGGCGTTCGACCGCCAGGACGCGGCGGTGCTCGTTCCCCATCCCGACTTTCTCAACGTCAGCCTCGACCGCGCGGCCGTCACGCGCCACGCCGACGCGATCCACGCGGTCGAGACGCACAACTTCAAGACGCTCCCGCGGGGGAACCGTCGGGCGCGGGAGCTCGCCCGGGAGACGGGGCTCCTCGCGTTCGGCTCCTCGTACGCCCACCTGGGCGGGAGCGTCGGCGAGGTGTGGACCGCCTTCGAGCGGGAGATCGACTCGGAGTCGGACCTCGTCGCGGCGCTGCGGACGGGGGCCCCGCGACGGGTGTTGCGGCGCGACTCGCCGGCACACACCTTGCGCGGGATCGCGGAGTTCGCGCATCTGGGCTACGAGAACACCTGGGGGAAGGTCGACCGGCTGTTCCTCTCGGGGACCGAACCCACACATCCCGGGCACGTGGCTTACGAGGGGCGGTTCGACGACGTCCGGGAGTACTGAGTCCGTCTCACACCCCGAACGCGGCCGTCGCGTCCGCAACCGACGTGTCGAGGGCGAACGCGTAGTAGTGGATCGCACCGAGCACGGCGAGTTCGACGATCGTGATCACGATCGTCACCTGCGTTGCCCACGCGCTTGAGGTCGCCACGCCGGTCGGGAGGCTGTACTCGGTGTCGGAGAAGGGGTGAAACAGCGCGATCCCCCGCTTGGAGCCGACCATATCCAGGAAGTAGTGGGTCGCGACGCCGATCCAGACGAACCGGAGGTTCCCGAAGACGAACGGGTACGCGAGGAAGATCCCCAACGCCGGCAGACTGTGTAAGGTCTTCCGGTGGCGGCCGAACGCGGTGTCGACGTCCGGGAACAGCGCACCCAGGATGATCGGCAGGGAGAGTTTCGCCACCGACGCGCCGACGTCGCCGGCGACCCCCGCGACCGACTCGGCGGTGACGGCCCCGTCCGGCCCCGCGAGGACCGGTCCCGCCGTCGGGTCGACGGCGAGGATCGCCCCCAACCCCACCGCCAGCAACGCCCCGTTCAGCACGTGTCCGCTTTTGTTCATCGACTGCGGGTTTCAGCCGCCCCGTTACAAACGTTCCGCCTCCGGGAGTCGGCGCCGTCACCGCGTTTCCCGGTCCCGGCGGCGTCCGGTTACTCGTCCTCGCTTGCGACCGCATCCAGTAGCGTCTCCAGTGCCCGCCGTGCGATCTGCTCTTTGATCCCGATGCGGTCGCCGTCGAAGACGTGGCGGTCGACGGTGGTGTAGGAGTCGCCGGTGCCCCACTCCCCGCGGTACGCGAGGCCGACGTACACCGTGCCGACCGGCTTCCCGGCGGTGCCGCCGTCCGGGCCGGCGATCCCGGTGGTCGCGACCCCCCAGTCGACCCCCGCGGTGTCGCGGACGCCCGCCGCCATCTCGCCGGCGACGGGTTCCGACACCGCGCCGTGGTCGTCAAGCGACTCGCGGGCGACGCCCAGGACTTCCAGCTTCGCGTCGTAGGAGTAGGTGACCACCGACCGGTCGAAGTAATCCGACGAGCCGGGGACGTCGGTGAGGAGCGATCCGATCAGCCCCCCGGTACAGGATTCGGCCACCGCGACGGACGCACCCGCCCCGCGGAGCGCGTCGCCGACGCGGACCTCCACCGGCGGGTCGGAGGCGAACTCTCGCATACCCCGACTCGGTCGCGCGGGGACAAAAACCCACCCGGGCGGTCCGACCGCCCCGGGGGTACAGGCCGGCGACGCGAGGGTCCCCGACCGGGGATGGTGGACTCGTCGGTCGGCTCCGAAATAACGACGCTGTGAGGGTTCTACCCGTCGATTACTCGGCTGCTACCGTCCGGTGACACAGGGATTCAAGTAGGAGGGTGGAGAAGTACTCGGTTATGAGTGAACTATCGAACCTCGATGCGGGCGACGGCGTCGACGAGTCGGCGGTGATCCGGGTCGGCCTCAACGGCTTCGGCCGGATCGGCCGGAACGTCTTCCGGGCGGTCCTGGACGACCCCCGGATCGAACTCGCCGGCATCAACGACGTGATGGACTTCGAGGATATGGCGTATCTGGCGAAGCACGACACCGTGATGGGCCGGCTCGACGACGTGACCCGCGTCGAGGACGCCCTGGTCGTCGGCGACACCTCGGTCCCGCTGTACAACGTCCAGAACCCCGCGGAACTCCCGTGGGACGACCGCGACGTCGACGTGGCGCTCGAATGTACCGGCATCTTCCGCACCAAGGCCGACGCCGCCGCGCACCTCGACGCCGGCGCCGACACGGTGGTCATCTCCGCGCCGCCGAAAGGCGAGGAGTACGTCAAACAGATCGTCTACGGCGTGAACCACGACGAGTACGACGGCGAGGACGTCGTCTCGAACGCCTCCTGTACCACGAACTCCATCAGCCCCGTCGCGATGCTGCTCGACGACGAGTACGGCATCGATTATGGAATGCTGACCACCGTCCACGCCTACACCGGGAGCCAGAGCCTGATCGACAGCCCGATGGCGAAGACCCGGCGGGGCCGGGCGGCCGCGGAGAACATCGTCCCCACCTCCACGGGCGCGGCGTCGGCGACGACGACGATCCTTCCCCAACTGGAGGGCAAACTCGACGGGATGGCGATGCGGGTGCCGGTCCCGAACGGGTCGATCACGGAACTGGTGGTGGCGCTGTCGGCGTCGCCGTCGGTCGAGGAGCTCAACGATACCTTCCGCGCTGCCGCCGATTCCGGGCCGCTCGCGGGCGTTCTGGGCTACACCGACGACGAGGTGGTCTCCTCGGACATCCTCGGGTTGCCCTTTTCCTCGACGGTCGACCTCCGGTCGACGAACCAGGTCGGCGACGGCGGCCTCTACAAGATCCTGACGTGGTACGACAACGAGTACGGCTTCTCCTGCCGGATGCTCGACGTCGCGGCGTACGTCACCGAGTAATCGGGGCCACGGCCGTCCGTCCCACTTCCCGGTGCCGATCCTCCACCTACTTGTGGGCGGACGACTGACCCCCGCCCACGATGTCGACACACGGCTTCGACACCCTCGACGACCTCCCCGCCGACCGGCGCCTGCTGGTACGCCTCGATCTCAACTCGCCGATCGAGGACGGAACTCCGACGGACAACCGCCGGTTCGAGCGCCACGCCGAGACGGTGCGGGAACTCGCCGACGCGGGCCACCGCGTCGTCTTGCTTGCCCACCAGGGTCGGCCCGGCCGCGACGACTTCGTGTCGCTCGACGGCCACGCCGGGATCCTCGCCGAGCACGTCGGGCAGGGGATCGGATTCGTCGCCGACACGCACGGCGAGGCGGCAGTCGACGCCATCGACGCGCTCGACCCGGGGGAGATCCTGCTGCTCGAAAACACCCGGATGTGTGACGACGAACTGCCGGAGGCAGACCCCGAGGCCAAGGCCGACACCGAGTTCGTCCGGACGCTCGCGGCCCACGTCGACGCGTACGTGAACGACGCCTACTCCGCGGCGCACCGCTCACACGCCTCGCTCGTCGGCTTCCCCGAGGTGCTGCCCGCCTACGCCGGCCGGGTGATGGCGACGGAGTACGCCGCAAACACCGCGATCGCGGGCCGGGAGTTCGACGGCCGGGTGACGATGGTGGTCGGCGGTACGAAGGCCACCGACGTGATCGAGGTGATGGACGCGCTGGGCGATTCCGTCGACGACTTCCTGCTCGGCGGGATCGCGGGCGAACTGTTCCTCCGGGCCGGCGGCCACCCGGTCGGGTTCGACCTCGACCCCGAACGGGACCTGTATGACTCCCAGTGGGAGCGGAACCACGAACTGATCGAGGGGATGCTGGATGAACGCGGCGACCAGATCACGCTCGCGACTGACCTGGCGTACGCCGACCCCGACGGAACCGGACGCGAACGCGTGGAAATCGCCGTCGACGACATCGACGAGAAGGAGGTCTCCTTCCTGGACGTCGGGACCGGGACCGCGGAGGCGTACGCCGACGTCGTCCGCGACTCCGCGGCGGTGTTCGTGAAGGGGGCGCTCGGCGTCTTCGAGGACGAGCCCTTTTCGGTCGGCACCGTCACCGTCCTGGAGGCGATCGCCGAAACCGACTGCTTCTCGGTGGTCGGCGGCGGCGACACCTCGCGGGCGATCGAACGTTACGGCCTTGCGGAGAGCGACTTCGACCACGTGTCGATCGCGGGTGGTGCGTACATCCGGGCGCTGACCGGCCGGCCGCTGGCGGGCGTCGAGGCCCTCAAGCGGGCGGCGAGTCGGTGACGGGCGATCGGGCCCCGCCGGCGACCCAGGAGTAAAGCGCTCCCGGCCCGAACCCCCGCCGATGCTGCTCGGTTGCTGTTCGGACACCCACGACAACCTCGCGTTGGCGCGTGGCGCGATCGAAACGTTCGAGTCTGCGGGCGTCGACGCCATCGTCCACTGCGGCGACGTCGTCGCGCCGTTCACCGCCGCGGCGTTCGACGTCGGGATCGAGTTCCACGCCGTCCGCGGCAACAACGACGGCGAGTGGGCGTTGGACGGAACGATCGACGGGTTCGGCACCTACCACGGCGAAAGCGCCCATCTCACCGTCGACGGCGTCGACGTGGCGGTCTACCACGGGACGAGCGAACAACTGGTCGACGCCTTGGTCGACTGCGGCGACTACGACTACGTCGTCCGGGGCCACACCCACGAGCGGACCCACGAGAAGCGGGGCGGGACCGTCCACCTCAACCCCGGCGGCCTGCCGTTCGCGGGCGCCGACGACGCCTACCACGTGGCCACCGTCGACACCGACAGCGGCGACGTGACGTTCCACGAGATCGAGCCGTAGCGCCCCCTCGCAACCGCAGTCGACGCTCGCGGCTACGACCCCGGGAGGATGTCGCCAAGCGCCGCCCCGATGCTCATCGGCACGAACGCGGCGACGACGGTCGCAACGGCGAGCAGCGGGTCCGACCACCCGACGCGCCCCCACGCGGTCATCATCACCAGCGCGGTCAGGAACGACGAGCCGAGCACGCCGACGAGCCGTCGGGGAACGACCCCGAGGATCGGCTTGTACACCCGTACGTCCTGGATATCCGCGACGTAGAGGATCCCGATCGCGAGGCCGATCGTCCCGACGACGGTCCCGAAAAGCGACAGGGGGTTCGCCGCCAGGAACGACCCGACCTCGTTTGTGCCGCCCTCCACGAACATCGGGATCCCGAAGAGCAAGCTGCCAAGGAAGGCCTCCGCGAGGTCCGCGCGGTCGTACCCCTGGATGACCTGCCCGAAGATCTCGTCGTCGTCGGCAGCTAGAACTGCGGCGTTGCGTGCGGCCCGCACCCGCTCTTTCTCCTCGGGGGAGTCGACCGTCTCCGCTAGGACGTCGAACTCCGCGAGGAGCCGTTGCATCTCCTCGTGCCCGTCGTCGAACGGGAGTTCCTCCCCGTCGACGTCGCTTCCGTCGGGGAGCGTCCCGGCGGGCCGGCCTTCGTCGGTCACGGTCACGATCACTCGGCACTCAAACATAAACGTACCCGGTGGCCCCGGTCCGTATCGCCCCGGTTCAGTCGTCGGCAGCCTCGGCCTCGACCTGGGCGTCGCCGTAGCCCGTGGGGTCGCCGGAGAGGCCGACGCCGAGGGTCCGGTTCGTCCGCTCGATGCTCTCGGCGGCGTCGGCGGCGTCGGTCATCGCGCGGATCGCGTCGACGTTCTCGGGGATGACGTCGGACTCCTGGTGGATGGCCTGGAAGAGATACAGGTCCCGGCCCTCCATCGAGATCGATTCGCCCCACACGCAGTTCTCCCAGATGTCGCCGCGCGGGCGGCCGGCGTCGAGCGCGAAGTCCTTCAGCTTCCCCGCGCCGTCGAGCCCGAAGCCCTCGGGGATGACGTACACGCGGGACTCGCCCTCCAGTAGCTGTCGGACGTGGGCGGCGGTCACGTCGGATTCGAGGGTGACGTTGAGCGCGTGGACGTGCATCAGGGTGGCGGGAACCTTCAGCCCCATCGTGTCGATCGCCAGATCGGGGAAGATCGTCCTGACGTCGGGGCCGTGGTGTGACGGGATCGAGATCGGGTTCGGGAGGATGTCGTTGATCGGGCCGCGGGAGTTCTGCGTCGGGTCGCCGCCGCGGCGCACCAGCGTCGCCCGGACCTTCTCGACGCCGTAGGCCTCCGACAGCGGCGCGACCAGCCGCGAGAGCCCCGTCGTGTTACAGGAGACCACCCGGACGGCGTCGGCGCCGCGGGCGTCGTCGTAGTTCGCCCGGGCGTTGAAGCTGGTTTCGGCGACCGCGGCGTCCTCGCCGCCTTGGAAGATCGCGGGGGTGTCGTAGGAGGCGTACATCGTCCTGTTCTCGGCGCCGACGCCCGAGGGGGTACAGTCGACAATCACGTCGGCGTCGGCGACGAGTTCGTCCACGACGCCGGCGGTCTCGATCCCGGCTTCCGCGAAAAGCGGCGCGCGTTCCGGGATCGCGGCGTACATCGGGTAGCCCAGGTCGACCGCGGTGTGGGCCTCGAAGTTGGGCTGGGTCTTGGCGACCCCGGCGAGTTCCATATCCGGTTGGGCAGACACGGCGTCGGCGACCCGCTTGCCGATCGTTCCGTACCCGTTGACACCCACTCGTATCATTACCGTACGGTCGGCGGAGGAGATTCATAGTTATTTCGGAGCTCAATCCCGGGAAATTAACTCCCCGGCGAGTAACGCGGGCGATTGTTCCGGAGCCGAGTACCGGGTGTCGCGCGGTCCGTTCCCCGCTTCCCGCCACCCGATGCCAACCTCTAACTCCGCGGGGACCCGAACACGACCTATGTCGACTGACGGACTCGAAACCGCCGCGACGACGGCGGTCGAGCAGTGTCTGGGGCTCGGTGCCGACGAGTCGTGCGCCGTGATCACCGACGACGAGCGGCGGCCGATCGGTGAGGCGCTCTACGACGCCGCCGCGGCCGTGGCCGAGGAGACGGTCCTGCTCCAGTATCCCCCGGGCGAACAGCACGGCGCGGAGCCGCCGGGGCCGGTGGCCGCCGCGATGGCCGACGCCGACGCCTTTCTGGCGCCGACGACGAAGAGCCTCAGTCACACCCGCGCCCGCGGCAGCGCCTGCGACACGGGCGCCCGCGGCGCCACCCTCCCCGGGATCACCGAGGAGGTGTTCGTCACGGGGCTCGACGCCGACTACGAGGCCATCGCCGCCCACTGCGAGGCGATGCTCGACCGGGTCGCCGACGCCGAGGAGATCCGCGTCACCGCCCCCGCGGGGACCGACATCACCGTCGAGCCCGGCGACCGGCCGTGGCACGCCGACACCGGGATGGTCCACGACGCCGGCGACTTCTCGAACCTCCCCGCGGGCGAGGTGTTCGTCGCACCCGAGACGGCGAACGGGACCTACGTCGTCGACGGGACGATGCGGCCCCACGGGGTGCTCGCGGACGGCCAGCGGCTCCGCTTCGAGGTCGAGGACGGGTACGTGACCGAGATCTCCGACGACGAGATCCGCAACCAGGTCGAGGCCGCCGCCGACGAGGTCGGCCGCGACGCCTACACCCTCGCGGAACTGGGGATCGGCACCAACGTCGGGGTGACAGACCTCGTCGGCTCGGTGCTGCTCGACGAGAAGGCCGCGGGGACGGTTCACATCGCCATCGGCGACAACGCCGGCATCGGCGGCGAGACCGACGCGCCGCTGCACCTCGACGGGATCATTCGGGAGCCGACCGTGGTGGCGGATGGGGAGGAAGTGGAACTTCCTCGATAGCGAGCGGCGACGCCGCGAGCAGGGGCGGTCGTCGACCTCCCGAACGTCGAGCGGTGAACCCGCGAGACGGCGAGGAAGTGGAACTTCCTCGATAGCGACACATCTCGGCCCGCCGGTCCTACGTCGTCTCGGCGACGGACCGTGCGACGGCCACGAGCGTCTCGTTTCCGACCTCGCCGCTCACGCGGTAGGTGTACCCGTCGGCGACCCAAGTTATCTTGACGCCGTCGCCCGTCGACGAGCGCCGCGCCTCGTACGGGCCGACCTGGACGGGGGTGCCCGACGCGCGCTCGGTCGCCTCGCCGAAGACGAAGACCCGGATCCCGGCCCCCGGCTCGGCGTCGGAATCGGAGCGCGCGTACCGGAGGCTCACGACCTCGGGGTCGGTCGACCGATACGAGGCGGCTTCGAGGTCGAACTCCGGCGGCACGTCGGGCTCCGGCACCGGGAACTCGACGGCCTCGGCCATCGCCGAGGCGGAGTCGTAGTTGTCGATCCGCACCTCACGGGCCTCCTCCGGCACCTCCTCTGGGCCGACCCGGAAGGTGCCGGGGTCCAACTCGGGGTTGAGCGTCACGTTCCGGTAGGTGGTGGTGTACTCGTAGTCGGTCCCGTGTGCGACGAACTCCGTGTGTCGCTTGAGCGGGTAGAGGGACTCGGTATCCAGCCACAGCGTCTCCGACTCCAGGGACATGTTCGGCGCGTTCGGCGTCAGTTCCAGCCGGTAGGTCTCCCGGCCGTCGACCGTCTCGGTGCCGGCGTAGACGACGGTGACGGTCCCCTCGCGGTACGTCGCCGAGCCGTTCCCGTCCGATCCTCCAACGGGGACTTTCGGCAGCGACGACACTCCCGGGGTCGCCGTCGGCCGCTCGATCGAGTCGCCGGACCGGGCTGCGCCGATCAGCCGGGGGTACGGCGGATCGTCATCGTCGTCGTCGCTCCCCCTGATCTCCGCCCTGTTGAACCGCTCGGAGGCCGGATCGTAGTACACGAAGGCGGACTCGTTCACGACGACGAACCCGCCCTCCGCGACGAGTGGCGGCCGCGCGTCCTCGGAGCGGTTCACCGAGAGCACCCGCGAGCGGTACGCCCACGGGTCGAGTCGCTGTCGCTTCCGGGTCACGGTGGTGGTCGTGGACCCGTTTCGTTTCTGGACGGTCGTCACGGTGGCGCTGATCGTGTCGAGCGACGCGTACCGCTCGGCCGCCTCCTGTGTGGACGGGAGCTCCCCGTCGGCACCCGCGTCGGGTGCGGCGCCGATCGCGCTGCATCCGCTCGTGACGAGCAGGGCGACCGCCGCGAGCGCCAGGAGGGCCTGCGAACGGGTCGGAGGGGTGCCGTCGTGCTCGGCCATAGACCTCGACGGAACAGTGCCGCCGGAGACAATTAAACGGCGTGCTCGGGTCCAGCGCGTCACAAACGGACCGGATTTTCTGACCCGGAAGCCCGTGGGACTTTTTATTCTCCCCGCGGCCGTGGTTCCGACCCGTGAGCGAGGAGCCCGGCCTTGGTGCGGTCCTCGACGTGCTTAGTGACGAGTACGCCCGGGAGATCCTCGCTGCAACGAGTGTCAAACCAATGTCCGCACAGCAACTCGCCGAAGCGTGTGAGATGTCGGAACCGACCGTCTACCGGCGGATCGAACGGCTTCGGGAGTACGATCTGCTCGGGGAACGTACGGAGATCCGGGACGACGGCAACCACCACAGCGTCTACACCGCGACGCTCTCGGAGCTCTCGGTGGAGTTGGACGAGGGGACGTTCGAGGCGACGGTACAGCGCAGGGACACGGCGTCGTTCCCGGGCCAACAGGAGGACGACACGGCCGACCGATTCGCGAGCATGTGGGAGAACCTCTGATATGGCGGGGATCTCGGTCGTCGTTGAGTGGGCGATCGTCGGCCTGGCGTTCGGCTCGACGCTCGTCGGCGGCTACGTCGGGTATCAGGCGTACCGCGGCTACCGGCGGCACGACAGCCGGGCGATGCGCGCGCTGTCGCTCGGATTGGTCCTCCTGACCACCGTCGCGTTCGGCATCGCGTTCGGCGGTTCGGTCCTGCTCCGACAGGGGTATCTCGCCTTGGACTACCAGCCGGCGCTGACGCTCGTGACCCGGAGCCTGCAGTTCCTCGGCGTCATCCTCATCGCGTACTCGCTTCACTCGCGGGTGTGACCCCTCGACGGCGCGATGCCGTGTGCCCGGCGGCCCCGGGAGGCGGACTGGTCGCCACAGTCCGTCTTCGGCGCCGACGTCACGCGACCGGGCGTATAAACCCACCCCGCAATTTCAGGCCCGGAAACCGCGCGTCCCGACTTTTGTGGGACCGGTCGGTACCACGACTCGATGCACCCGAAGGAAGTCGAGCGAACGCCCCCGCCGACCCGGCGAGTCCTCCGTCGCGCCGCCACGGATCCGAGCGCCTCCATCGACCGGACCCACCCGAAGGTCAAGCGAGTGTGACGATGGCGAGCCTGCTACCCTCCCAACAGCCGGTCGATCCGCCGTCGCCGGACCGCACTGAGGTGGTCGTCGACGGCACCAGTTCGGCCGCGATGCTGTCGACCCTGAGTTCCGAGACCGCCCGGGACGTACTCGCCGCCCTGCGGGCGGACCCGAAACCGCTGTCGGGGATCGCCGACGCGGCCGACACGTCGATCCAGAACGCGCGGTACCACGTCGAGCGCCTCTGTGACGCCGGCTTCGTCGAACCCGTCGACGTGTGGTACTCCCGGAAGGGCAGGGAGATGACCGTGTACGCGGTGACGACCGACCGACTCGTGATCCGGTTCGAGCCCCGCCGCTGACCGGGCGGCGCGGTCGATCCGCCGCCGGCGTGGGGGGACTCCACGCAGGCGGCCCGGAAGAGCGGACTTTTACGCCGCCGCGGGCTACGGGAGCGTATGAGCACGCCAGGGGACCGCCTCGCGGTCGACTGTCCGTCCTGTTCGTCCGCCGAACCGACCGTCCACGAGATCCTGAAGCGGGGCGGCGGCCGCAACACCGTCCGGTGTACCGACTGCGGCCACGTCCACAAGGTCAGGGTCGAATCCGAATCGCGGATCGAACGCGACGTCGTCGTCTCCCAGGACGACGAGTCCTTCTCGACCCGTACGGAGGTTTCGCCAACGGAGACCCTCGCGGTCGGCGAGGAGTTCATCGTCGACAGCGAGGCGGCCATCGTCCAGGTCCGGATCACGGGGCTGGAACTCGGCCCCGAGGAGCGCGCCGAGGAGGCCCGCGCCGAGGACGTGTCGACCATCTGGACCCGCGAGATCGACAACGTCACCGTGAAGACGACGCTCAACCCCAAGGAGGGAACCGGCGACCGTGAGTCGACGCGGAGTTTCGACCTCCAGGTCCCGGGCGATTACGAGTTCGTCGTCGGCGAGACCGAGTCCCTCGGCGACGAGGAGTTCCGCGTGAAGGCGATCCAGGTGCGCGACGACGCCCCCGAGTACCGTCACGGGAAGTTGGATCACGAGGGCGATATGGTGTACGCCCGCGACGTCAACCGGCTCTACGGCACCGATCAGACGACCTCGGCGTGGTCGGCCTGGTAGGGGTTTTCCGAGCCCTCCCTCCGCCGAAAGATTCGATTCGGTGGCGGACGAAAGGCGACCCGTGAGCGACGACCGCGCGGTTGAATACGAGGCGCTCGTCGAGCGGCTCCGCGAGCGGGGCCACCTCAGTAGCGACCGCGTCGCCGACGCGCTCGGTGCGGTGCCGCGCCACGAGTTCCTCCCCGAGGGGATCCGGAGCCGAGCCTACGAGGACCGCCCGCTGTCCATCGGGAACGGCCAGACCGTGAGCGCGCCGCATATGGTGGCGATGATGTGCGAACTCCTCCCCGCCGAGGCCGTCGACGTCCTCGAGGTCGGCACCGGCTGTGGTTACCACGCGGCGGTGACCGCCGAGTGCGTCGACGGCACAGTCTATTCGGTGGAGTACGACGCCGACCTCGCGGCGACGGCCCGCGACGCCTTCGAACGGCTCGGCTACGACGACCGGATCGCCGTCCGGATCGGCGACGGCCGCGAGGGGTGGGCCGAGCACGCCCCCTTCGACTGCGTCTACTGTACCTGCGCCGTCCCCGAGGTCCCCGACGCCCTCCGGACGCAGGTGCGGGTCGGCGGCCGCCTCGTCGCGCCCGTCGGAACCGGCCGGCAGACGCTCGTCACGCTCGACAAGCGCGCTGAGGGGTCCTTCGAGCGGGCCGACCACGGCGGCGTTCGGTTCGTCCGGATCC
Organism: Halobellus ruber; assembly: GCF_014212355.1. Lineage (NCBI taxonomy): Archaea > Methanobacteriati > Methanobacteriota > Halobacteria > Halobacteriales > Haloferacaceae > Halobellus > Halobellus ruber. The sequence goes on along the minus strand of NZ_JACKXD010000003.1, from coordinate 100,266 downwards.
GGGGGTAGCTCCCGGGGCCCGGGTTCGCGGGTGAACCGTCGATGGTCGGTTCCCACAGACGTGCACCCGCGGAGCGTGCAGTTGATTAGGCCGCGCTCCCGACCTCCGGGTATGGATCCCGGGGACCTGCGCGACGAGATGGTCGACGGCCTCGAGGCGCGGCTCCCGATCGACGCCGCGATCTCGCTGGCGATGCGGACGGTCCCGCGCCGGGAGTTCGTCGACGACGCGCCCTACCGCGGCCAGGGGGAGGACGTCGCCGGCACGACGGTGCTGGCCCCCGAGACCGTGGCGCGGCTCCTGACCGCGCTCGACGTCACCCCGCGGGCGGCGGCGACGCCGGACGCCGACTCGCCCGACGCCGACGCCACCGGCGACGTGCTCGTCGTCGGCGCGGGGGTGGGCTACACCGCCGCGTTGCTCGCCGAACTGGTGGGCGAGACCCGCGTCCACGCCGTCGACATCGACCGCCAACTGGTCTACGTCGCGCGGTCGAACCTCGAATCCGCGGGCTACTCCGGCGTGCTCGTCGACGCCCGCGACGGCGCCGACGGGCTCCCGGAGTACGCGCCGTTCGACCGTATCCTCGTGGAGGCCGCTGCCGTTTCCCCGCCCGAACGCCTCGTCGACCAGCTCGCCCCCGACGGCCGGCTCGTCCTCCCGCTCGGCGGCCCCGACCAGACCCTGGCGGTCGTCGACGCCGCCGGCGGGGTCATAGAGCGGGCCGGCCCGGTCGCGTTCGACCCGCTGCTTGTCGACGGCGAGCAGGGCAGCGCGCCCGTCCGGAACCGCACCGTCCGCGAGGACAGGGAGCGAAGCGAGTCCGACGGCTACTTCGCGAAGACCGGGTGGGAACACGAGTGGATCGACTGGGAGGAAGAGCGGAACCGGACGCGGCGGCGGTGACACTCTGATCCGGGGTCAGGACTTCAGCCCGCTCCCGGTGAGCGGGACCACAACGTCGGCGTCTGGCGCGAGCACCCCACGGTCGCGGTAGGTTTCGAGTGCCGCCGGCGCGATCGCACACGTCGGCTCGGTGTAGAACCCCCGCCGGTGGAGCGCGTCGAGCGCCCGGGTGACCGCCGGTTCGGGGAGCGCGATCGCGTCGCCGTCGGTGGCGTCGATCGCGTCGAGGATCTGTTGCTTCCGAACCGGCTCGCGGATTCGGATGCCGTCCGCGACCTCGTTTTCGCCCGCGGCGGCATCCCGTCCGTGACGTTCCGCAACGATCGGGGCGTAGCCCGCAGCCTGGGCGCCCAGCAGCCGCGGGACCGAATCGATCCACCCGACCGCCCGCAGCGCGCGAAAGCCGCGGTACGCGCCCAAAAAGAGCGTACCGTGGCCGATCGGGAGCACGACCGCGTCGGGTGCGGTCCACCCCCGCTGGGCACAGACCTCGTAGGCGAACGTCGCGGTGCCCGCGAAGAACGCCGGGTTCCACGCGTGGGAGGCGTACCACGCATCCCCCGATTCGACGGCATCGACGCAGGCGTCGGTGACGGCCCCGCGGTCCCCTTCGATCGGGACCACGTTCGCACCTGCCCGCTCGATCGCCCGGCGCTTCCCGGGTTTGACCGACGCCGGGACGTAGATGTCGGCGTCGATCCCGGCCCGGGCGGCGTAGGTCGCGATCGCGGCGCCGGCGTTGCCGGAGGAGTCCTCGACCACGCGATCGACGCCCAACTCGGCGGCGACCGACAGGGTCGTCGTCGCGCCGCGGTCCTTGAACGAGCCGGTCGGCGAGACGTATTCGAGTTTGAACGCGGCGTTCCACGCCGGCGCGTCGACCAGCGGCGTGCGCCCCTCGCCCAGCGAGACCCGAGGGCTCGTCGGGAGGAACCGCTCGAAGGACCACAGCCCCGCCGTGGAATCGCCCCACGACGCCGGCGGGTCGTCGCCGAACTCCGTCCCTGCATCGCCGTCCCACGGCGACGCCGCGAACTCAAGCGGCGCGCCGCAGTCGCACCGCCACCGCCACGACGCGCGGTCGTAGCTGCGGTCGCAGGCCGAACACGCGAGGTCCAACAGGTTGGGAGCCATCCGTTCAGTAGGTGTCGACGTTGGTGCCGACCGAGCAGACGTACTCGCCGGTCGCGACCTGCGGGAGCCGGCGGGTGCGCCAGAAGATGCCGTCGTTGTTCGCGGTCACTCGGGCCTTGGTCTCCCCGAAGACGTCGGTGACCTCGAACAGCAGGTCCCCGGCCGACACCCGGTCGCCGAGGGCGGCGCGGAACCGCACCAACCCTCCGTTGGGGGAGCCGAACTGGTCGAACCCCTTCGCGCGGGTCTGTCGGTCCACGGTCGCCTCGCCCGACAGGAAGCCGTACTCCCGGAGGACGTTGAACACGCCCTCGACGCCGATGTCGATGCTGTCGTGGTCCCAGCCGACACAGCCGCCGAGTTCGGGGTCGATGGTCGGGATCCCCTCGTCGGGGGCCGCGCGGGCGAGTTGGCCGCCGGGGCCCTTCTGGTCGAGAACGTACCCGCAGCCGAACGCCTTCGCGAGTTCCAGACACTCGTCGTGGAGGCGGTGGCGACGACCGCACCGGACCCGGACCTCGTCGATCATCCGCGAGGTCGACCCCTGGTGGAGGTCCAACGCGAAGTCCGCGCGGGTGGCGGCGTCGAACGTCGCCGCCGCGATGCGCTCCGAAGAGGTCCCGTTCTCGTCGCCCGGATACGCGCGGTTCATCTTGGTGTCGTCGATCGGGTTGCGGTGTTCGGCGGTCTGGAAGGCGTGGTAGTTGACGATCCCCACGACGAGGACCGTCCCCGCGAGGTCGACGGGGTCGAGCCGGGGAACCACCCGGTTGATGACGCCGACTCCGTTGAGTTCGTCGCCGTCGGAGGCCGCCTGGATGTAGAGGGTCCGCCCGTCGGTGGCGCCGTTGATGACCGCACAGGGGAGGCCCACGGCCGTCCCGTCGCGGGTCTCGCCGACCGCGAGACGGCCCGTGTCGACCTCTCCGGGGGCTGCACTCGCCGTGCCCAGCGTCGTCATTATTCGATTCTCGAAGCCACCGACCTTTAGGGGTTCGGTCTCGCGTCCGACTGCCCCAACGCGAGGGGTTCGGATCGTGTCAGATTCGGGGGTCGGGACGGTGCCGCAACCGCGAACCGATGCGGATTTGTCGCCGCCATCCCAACGCCGGGTGTGAGCGACGAGGTACCCGAACGGCCGCCGGGATCGGGGCTGATGCAGGCGCTGCGCGTGCCGCGGAACGGCGCCGTCGGCGCCGCGGTCGGCGTCGCGATCGCAGTGCTCGCCTACCTGGCCCGCGTCCTCGAACTGCTCGGCCCCTTCGCGGGGACGCGCGAGTACCCCGGGGTCGGCCCGGAGGGGTGGTTTCTGATCCTCGCGTTCGTGCTCGCGACGTCGACGGCGCTGCTCGTGACCTCGCTTCTGACCGTCGTCGAGGCGGTGCGGCTGGCGCGGCGGCTCTGAACGCTCCCGGCCCTCACGACTCGAACCGCTGTTCGTCGCCGACGAGGTCGCCCAGCCGCTCGGCGCCGGCGCGGGTTCCCTTCGCGATGACGACGTCGCCGGCGCGGAGCTCCGTTTCCGGCCCCGGCTGGACCACCCACTCGGCGTCCGTGTCGCCGCGGCGGACCGCGATCACGCGCATCCCGGTCTGGGTCTTCACCGCCTCCCCGCCGAGGGTGGTCCCCGCGAGCGCCGCGTCGGGCGCGACCGACAGCCGGACGATCACCTCGTCGGACTCCTCGATCGCGGCCGCGACGACGGGGTGGGCGTCGATCCCCCGCAACACGCCCTCGCTGATCTCCAAGGCGGCGTCGGAGATGACCTCCGTCGCCGACGCGAGGTGAACCAGCCCGCGGAGCCGGACCGGATCCTCCACCCGCCCCGCCGCCCGGAGCGTCCACGCCTCGAACCGCGACTTCAGGGCGTCGACCTCCGCTTCCAGCTCCCGCACTTCCTCGGCGACGCCCTCGCTGTCGAACAGCACCGAGCCGTACGCCAGGTCGACCGCGAGTTCGCTCATATCCTTCATCAGGATGATCGAGTCGACGGCGCGTTCGAGGTCCTCGACCGGCGGGTCGACGGGGGCCGGCGGCTCGTAGGGGTCGCCGGTGGCGGCCTCGTAGACCGTCCGGATGCCGTCCTGTGGCCCCCGGAGTAACAGCGAGTCCTCGGCCTGGAGTTCGTCGTCGGAGCCGGGGCTGAGCAGCCACCGACGCTTGCCGGTGGCGGACTCCCGGCGGATCGCGATCACGCGGACGCCCGCCTCGGTTTCCATATTCACGTCGCGGAGCGTCCGGCCGGCGTACGCGGAGTCGGGGGCGACGCTCGCGCGTACCAGCACCTCGACCGCCTCGGGCAGCGCCGTCCGGAGGGCGTCCGGGGTGCCGATGTCGTCGAGGACGACCTTGGCGATGTCGCCGGCGGCGTTGGAGATCTTCTCGGCGGCGCCCATCACGCCCAAGACGGGCGCGAGCCGTTCGGCGTCCTCGGGGCTCCGGGCCGCCATCAGCAGGCTCATCCGTCCCTGGAGTTGGAGGAGGTCGACCCGGTCTTCGAGGTCGAGTACCTCCCGGGCGATCTCGTCGCTCCCGTTGAGGACGGCGGAGTACGAGAGATCGATCAGGAGTTCCGCGGTGTCTTTCATCTCCGCGAGCACCTCCTTGACGCTGACCGGTTCGTACGCCGCGTCCCGTGGGGACATACGTCGGTGTTCGCGGCCAGCACGAAAAACGCTTGCCGGCTGTGCGGCCCCGTTTCCGGAAACGGTAACGCTTTTTCGACGTGGTAGAGAAGTCTGTAGGTATGTCAGACGACGTCCACCGCGGCCTGGAAGGCGTCCTCGTCGCCGAGTCGGAGCTGAGTTACATCGACGGCGACGCCGGGAAGCTGGGATACCGGGGGTACTCCATCGAGGATCTGGCCCGCGAGGCGTCCTACGAGGAGGTCGTCTACCTCCTGTGGCACGGGGAGCTCCCGACCGCCGAGGAGCTCGAAAGCTTCTGTACGTGGACGGCCGCGACCCGGGCGCTGGACGACGAACTCCTCGGGGAGGTCGAGAAACTCGCCGCGGCCGACGAGGTCCCGATGGCGGCGCTGCGCACGGTCGTCTCGTCGCTGTCGGCGTACGACGGCGACGCCGACCACGCGGACGTGACAGACCTCGACGCGAACCTCCGGAAGGCCTGCCGGATCACCGCCAAGATCCCCACCGCCCTCGCGGCCTTCGAGCGGTTCCGGAACGGGGAGGAGGCGGTCGCGCCGCGGGAGGACCTGAGCCACGCCGCCAACTTCCTGTACATGCTCAACGGCGAGGTTCCCGACGAGGTCTTAGCGGAGACGTTCGATATGGCCCTGGTGCTCCACGCCGACCACGGGCTGAACGCGTCGACGTTCTCCGCGATGGTGACTGCGTCGACGCTTTCGGACCTCCACAGCGCGGTCACCTCGGCGATCGGCACCCTCTCGGGGTCGCTCCACGGCGGCGCCAACGCCAACGTGATGCGGATGCTGAAGGAGGTCGACGAAAGCGACACCGACCCACGGACGTGGGTCGAGGAGGCCCTCGCGGAGGGCCGCCGCGTCCCCGGGTTCGGCCACCGCGTCTACAACGTCAAGGATCCCCGGGCGAAGATCCTCGGGGCGAAGTCCAAGGAACTGGCCGAGACCGCCGGCGACTCCCGGTGGTACGACTACTCGACCACGATCGAGGAGTACATTGCCGCGGAGAAGGGGCTCGCGCCCAACGTCGACTTCTACTCCGCGTCGACGTACTACCAGATGGGGATCCCGATCGACGCGTACACCCCGATCTTCGCGATGTCGCGGGTCGCGGGGTGGATCGCGCACGTTCTCGAACAGTACGAGGACAACCGGCTGATCCGCCCCCGGGCGCGGTACGTCGGCGACACGGACCTGCCGTTCCCGCCGCTCGAGGAGCGGTAACCGTCGGCCGGGCTTCGCTCTCCCCTCCGATCAGTCGTCTTCCGTCGGAACGCTCCCGCGCTCCCCGGAGGAGCCTCGCCGCCGCACGCCCCGGAGTCGACCGAGGCCCATCCTGCCCATCGACGGCCGGCGAGGGTCTGAGGCTGACACTCCCGGCGTCACGCGGACCGACACCTCCGCCGTGTGTGACGCGCGGCAGACAACCGTCAGACGGCGTCGACGAGGTCGGCGCTGTCGTGCGGTTTTTACTTCCACCACGCGTGGCGGATGTTTATGTACCACCAGGACATACCGCCAAGTGCACGTCACGCGCGTGCATTCCCCCCTTTCCCCGATTCCCCCAGTAGCGGCGCGACAGGCTCGCCGGCCCCACGGCCGGTAGCGCGTCGCTCTCTCACCGCTGTGTCAGCCGACAGAATTAGGATCTACGGGCCCGGAACCCGGGCGTATGCTCTCTCTCTCCGATGTCGAAGCGGCGCGCGACCGGATCGACGACGTCGTGCGCCGGACGCCGCTGGAGTACTCCTACTCGTTTTCAGACGTCACCGGCGCCGACGTCCGGCTGAAGCTGGAGAATTTCCAGCGCACGGGCGCGTTCAAGATCCGGGGAGCCACGAACCGGATCAAGACGCTCTCGGCGGCGGAACGCGACGCCGGCGTCGTCACCGCGAGCGCGGGCAACCACGCCCAGGGGGTCGCCCTGGCGGCCAGCCGGTCGGGCGTGGACGCGACGATCGTGATGCCGAAACACGCCCCGATCTCGAAGGTCGAGGCGACCGAACGGTACGGCGGGCGAGCGGTGCTCCACGGCGCCGACTACGACGAGGCGCAGGCGAAGGCCCGTGAGATCGAACGTGATAAGGGCCGTACGTACGTCCACGCCTTCGACGACGACGTGGTGATGGCCGGCCAGGGGACGATCGGACTGGAGATCGTCGACGAGTGCCCCGAGGTCGACACCGTCCTCGTCCCGGTCGGCGGCGGCGGGCTGATCGCCGGCATCGCCACCGCGGTCACGGCGACGACCGACGCGCGGGTGATCGGCGTCCAGGCCGAGGGGGCGGCGTCGCTGCCGGAGTCGCTGCGGTCGGGAGAGATCGTCGAGCGCGACTCGGTGAACACCATCGCCGACGGGATCGCGACCCGGAAGGTCGGCGAGCGGCCCTTCGAGATCATCCGCGAGCGCGTCGACGAGGTGGTGACCGTCACAGACGAGGAGATCGCAGTGGCGCTGACGTACCTGCTCGAACGCTCGAAGACCCTCGTCGAAGGCGCAGGCGCGGCGCCGATGGCGGCGCTGCTGTTCGAGGCGTTCGACTACGACGACGACGAGACCATCGTGCCGGCGCTGTGCGGCGGCAACATCGACACGAACCAGCTGACGACGGTTCTCGTTCGCGGCCTCGTTGCGACCGGTCGGTATCTGAAGATCCGAACCGTGCTCCGTGACCGGCCCGGGGCCCTGGAGGAACTGGTCGAGATCATCGCCGCCGAGCGTGCGAACATCTACGCGGTCCAGCACGACCGGACCTCCAGGGACGTCGCAATGAACGAGGCGGACATCGAGATCGAAATCGAGACGCGCGGGCACGACCACATCGACCAGGTGCTCGACGCGCTCGAAGCCGCGGGCTACCAGGTGGAGGTGTTGGCGTGACCGGGCTCCGATCGGCGGTCCTGTGGGGGCTCATCGGCGCGCTGACGTTTCTGGTGCTCCTCCAGGGGGTCAGGCTGTTCGTGGGCTCGGTCGATCTGGGGATCGTTCCCACCGTCGGGATCGGCTTCGCAATCGGGGGATTCGTGACAGTACTGTCGTTCGTGCTCGAACCCCGGCTGGCGGCGAAAGGAAGAAGTTAAACGACTCAGCGGAGTAATCGAAATCGGGCCGGGATGGCCGAGTGGTAAGGCGCACGCCTGGAAAGCGTGTTCCCTCTGGGATCCGGGGTTCAAATCCCCGTCCCGGCGCTCGTATCTGTGAACGAAGTGAACAGTGACGACGCTACAAGGGGATTTGAACCACGCGAGACGAACGAAGTGAGTCTCGCAATCGGGTTCAAATCCCCGTCCCGGCGTCCGCGTCTGCGAACGAAGCGAGCAGCGCGGCTTCTATGCGGGGAGTTGAAGCAGGGAGCGAGCAGGGCGGGATCAAAGGTCCCGCTGGCAGCCGGGCGGAGCCCGGCGACGAAGCGAGCGACCGTGGTCCAAATCCCCGTCCCGGCGCTCGTCGGTGTGAACGAACTGCCGCCGCGTCGTACCACGATTTCGACGGGTTCGTCGGCGCCAAACGGGCACCTTCTCGCCCGTGGGACGGTCTCGCGGTGGTGTGATAGCGACATCGATCCTGGGGCCGCGCCCGACTTCGAGGTGTGCGGTACAACGACGGCGACCGCGACAGCTACCGCTTCAGCGATCACACCGGCGCGGGGCAGTGGGTCTTTCCGACGTTCTACACGTTCGATTTCGACCCCATCTGCACGGCGGGGATGTGTGCCCTCCGGGACGCGGAGTTCTTCGAGTTGGACGACGATCTCGCCGTGCTGGGCGTCTCCGGCGACGGGATCCACTCCCACGAGCGGTTCGCCGAGCACCACGACAGCAACTACCCACTGCTGTCGGACACCGTCAAGGACGTCGCCGATCAGTACGGCGTGGTGCGCGCGGAGTACGAGGGGATGCGTCGGGTGCACCAGCGGGCTGCATTCACCATCGACGACGGCCGGACCGTCCGGTTCGCAACCACGATGGACGCAACCTCGCCCAACGACATCGAACTCGGGCCGATCAACGACGTACTGCGGGGTCTCAGGGCCTGACCCCGACCGTACCCCGATTCCGCGGAGTGTCGAAACGTTCATTACATTGAGTGACGTTGTCACGGTTGACAATGCCTGACACGAAAGCCGGTCGCGAGCGGAAGGGACGGAACAAGCGGAGCCAACTCCAGGAGCAACTGTACGAGGCGGAACTCGACGCGCTGGACACCGACGACGACCTCCCGCCCTTCGAATCCACCCGCGATCGGCCGTTCCTCGCGGACGAACTCCCCGACGGGGAGTGACCGCCGCACGGCGACGACCACGTTCTCCGGACCGTTCGAGGCCCGGGAGCCGCCGGTATGGCCGTCACGAAACCGGTCCCACCGTCTTCCGGTCCGTCGTAGAACCATTCACCGACCAGCGGCCGCCCACCCGACGGAACACATATAAATAGCCGTCGATACCGCTCTCACGCCGACGGGTATTGATACCGGTTCTCACACCAAATCCGCAAAAAACCGGGCGACTCGGCCGAAATGCGTTGGTCTTTCACATACTATCGGACGCGGTCGACCTCGCCGTCCACCACAGGATTTATATAGAATCACAAACAATCAAGCACCGTCTATGAGTCAGCGAATGCAACAGGGTCAGCCGATGATCATTATGGGCGAGGACGCCCAGCGCGTCAAGGATCGCGACGCGCAGGAGTACAACATCCAGGCCGCTCGCGCCGTCGCGGAGTCCGTACGCTCGACACTCGGACCGAAGGGGATGGACAAGATGCTCGTCGACTCGATGGGCGACGTCACCATCACCAACGACGGGGTCACCATCCTGACCGAGATGGACATCGACAACCCCACCGCGGAGATGATCGTCGAAGTCGCCGAGACCCAGGAGGACGAGGCCGGCGACGGCACGACCACCGCGGTCGCCATCGCGGGTGAACTCCTGAAGAACGCCGAGGAGCTCCTCGATCAGGACATCCACCCCACCGCGATCATCAACGGCTTCCACCTCGCGAGCCAGGAGGCCCGCTCGGCGGTCGACGAGGCCTCCGAGTCGGTCACGCCCGACGACACCGAACTCCTCAAGAAGGTCGCCGAGACGTCGATGACCGGCAAAAGCTCCGAACTCGACAAGGAGCTCCTCGCCGAGTTGGCCGTCGAGACCGTTGAGGCGGTCACGGTCGAGGCCGACGACGGCTCCTACGTCGTCGACCTCCAGAACGCCAACATCGAGACCCAGACCGGGCGCGGCACCGGCGAGTCGGAGCTCCTCCACGGAGCCGTCATCGACAAGGACCCCGTCCACGACAATATGCCCTCGGCGTCCGAGCACGCCGACATCCTGCTGCTCGACGAGGCCATCGAGATCGAGGAGACCGACGTCGACACCACGGTCAACGTCGATTCCCCGGATCAGCTCCAGAAGTTCCTCGATCAGGAGGAAAAGGAGCTCCGCGAGAAGGTCCAGCACATCGTCGACTCCGGCGCCGACGTCGTCTTCTGCCAGAAGGGCATCGACGATATGGCCCAGCATTACCTCGCGAAGGAGGGCATCCTCGCGGTCCGTCGGACGAAGAAATCCGACATCGGGTTCCTCCGCGACGTGGTCGGCGGCGCGGTCGTCTCCGACGTGTCGAGCGTCACCGAGGCGGACCTCGGCCACGGCTCGGTCCGTCGTGACTCCGACGACGAGCTGTTCTACGTCGAGGGCCACGGCGACGAGGCCCACGGCGTGACCCTGCTGCTGCGCGGCTCCACCGAACACGTCGTCGACGAGATCGAGCGCGGCGTCGAGGACGCCCTCGACGTGGTCTCGACCACCGTCTCCGACGGCCGGGTCGTCTCCGGCGGCGGCGCCATCGAGGTCGAGGTCGCCCGGCAGCTCCGGAGCTACGCCAGCACCGTCAGCGGCCGCGAACAGCTCGCGGTCGAGGCGTTCGCCGACGCGGTCGAACTCGTGCCCCGCGTGCTCGCCGGCAACGCCGGGCTCGACTCCATCGACACCCTGGTCGAGCTCCGCGAAGCCCACGAGAACGGCGATGTCCACGCCGGGCTGAACGTCTTCACGAACGACGTCGAGGATACCTTCGACGCGGGCGTCGTCGAGCCCGCCCACTCGAAGGAGCAGGCGCTGTCCTCGGCCACCGAGGCCGCGAACCTCGTGCTCAAGATCGACGACATCATCGCTGCCGACGAGCTGAGCACCTCCGGCGACGGCGACGAAGGCGGCGCGGGCGGCCCCGGCGGCGCCGGCGGGATGGGCGGAATGGGCGGTATGGGCGGCGCGATGTAAACGCAGTCGGAGACTGCGTTCCATAGGCCGTCAGGCGTCGCCCAGCGCAGCCGATCCGAGGCCGGCCACACCAACGACCGATCGCCGGTTCGGGCTTCTATTTTTGCCCGACCGCCGAGTGCCTCCACTCCCCGGCTCGATCCCCCCGATTCTGTGTCCCCGAGGCCGTCTCCACCGTCACGACTTAGGGGTCCGCCCGACGACCCTCGGGTATGGAAACGCTGCTGCTGAACGGCGACGACGTCCGGGAGCACGCATCCCTCTCCGAGGTCGTGCCCGCGGTCGAGGCGGCCTTCGCGGCGTTCGCCCGCGGCGACGCGCAGATGCCGGCCAAGTCCTACATCGATCTGCCGGCGTACAACGGCGATTTCCGGTCGATGCCCGCGTACCTCTCCACCCCGGAATGGGACGCCGCGGGGATCAAGTGGATCAACGTCCACCCCGACAACCCCGAGAAGTTCGACCTCCCGACGGTGTTGGGGACGATGATCTACTCCGACCCCGAAACCGCGTTCCCGCTTGCGATCCTCGACGGCAAGGAGCTCACACAGCTCCGGACCGGGGCCGCGGCGGCGGTCGCGACCGACCACCTCGCGGTTGCGGACGCCGACTCCCTCGGGGTCGTCGGCGCGGGCGTCCAATCGTACACGCAGCTCCGCGCGATCGCACAGGTCCGCGACATCGAGCGGGTCGTGGTCGCCGACCGCGACGAGGAACGGACCGCGGCGTTCGTCGCGGCCTTCGAAGACGAGTTCGACGTGGTCGGCGGGTCGATCACGGAGGCGGCGTCGTGTGACGTCCTCTCGACGGTCACGCCCGTCGAGTCCCCGATCGTCCCCCGCGAGGCGGTCGGGCCGCACACCCACATCAACGCCATCGGCGCGGACGCCGCGGGCAAACACGAACTCGACGACGGGATCCTGCTGGACTCGAAGCTCGTCATCGACGATTACGAGCAGACGACCCACTCCGGGGAGATCAACGTCCCCTGGAACCAGGGCGTGCTCGACGACGACGACATCCACGGCTCGGTCGGCGAGATCGTGATCGGGGAGAAGCCGGGCCGCGTCGCCGACGACGGGGTGACGGTCTTCGACTCCACCGGCCTCGCGATCCAGGACGTCGCCGCCGCCCGCATCGCCTACGAGCACGCGACGGCGGCCGAGGCCGGCTACGCCTTCGACTTCCTCGGGGTCGGGTGAAGCGCCTCGCGTGAACGGTGGCCGTCCGGGAGGCCAGCCTCCGAGACGCCGACTCTTCGAGGCTACCGTGACTGCCGGCCGCGACGTCGTGTCACATTCGTGTTCATTGTCTGACGGTAATTTATTGCCTCTGGACCACCCAACGATGCGTATGAGCGGTCAACAGGCCGATTCGACCTCGGACGCCGAACAGGACGGTTCAGCCCCCGCTGACAGCGACCCCACCGACGACACGCCGGACGCAAGCCCCCTCCAGATCGCCCTGCCGGACGGGAGCGCGAGCGTCTCCGACGCGATCGTCACCCACCGGGAGATGCTGCGCGAGCCGCAGGACCACGGCCTCGCGACGGACCAGGAGATCACTCACCTCTCGGAGGCGATGGAGTCGCTGTCGGCCGACATCCAGGAGACGACACAACAGCACGACGAGAGCCGATCGCGGATCGAGGACCTCGAAGACCGCGTCGAAGCCCAGCAGGAGCGGATCGGCGAGTACGAGGAGCTCGTCGAAGCCCAACAACAGCAGATCGACGAACTCCAGTCGATGGTCTCCTCGCTCGCGGGGATCCTGGGCACCGATACGGAGTGGCAGACCTTCGACGACGACGCGTAGTCGGGGCTCGCCGACGCCGGCCCCGCCGTCGCCCGGCACCTTTTATGTGGGTTACCCGGCGAGTGACGGTATGACCTGGGTTCGCGCGGAGTACGCCGGCGCGCTGGCGGTGGTGTCGACGTGGCTCGCCGCCCTCGTCCCGTGGAACGTCACGTACTCGCCGGACGTCTCGGGCGGCGCGGTGCTCTTCGTCCGGTTTCCCTTCTTCCAGCTCCGGTACGCCTTCGGCGTCCCGCTGACGCGGCGGGTCGCCGTCTCGGACCCGCTTTCGGCGGTCGCGTTCCAGGCCGGGCAGTCGATCCAGATCGCGTATCAGGTGTGGGCGGTCGGTGCGGGCGTCCTCGCCGTCGCGGTCGCCATCGCCGTCGTCTACTACCGGTTCGAGGACGCCGTCGAGTCGGGGCCGGTCGACCCGGTCCGGCTGCTCGGGGGGCTGCTCGGACTCTCGGGGCTCGTTTTGGCCGTCTCGACGTATCTGCTCGTGACCCGGGGGTTCCCGGGCGTCCCCATCCCGGTCGGCGTCCTCGTCCTCCTCGTCCTGGGTGGGGTGTTGCTGACGGTCGACCGGGAGTGAGCTGACACGACCCGACGCCGGCCGAGCGTTTATATGCGATCACGGGACCACCGGCCGTGTGCGGTGAGATCTGCCCCGCGCCGGAACGCGATCGTCCGGCACGTCGGCGCGGGGAAGCGGTGTGCCGGCTGTTCGCCATCGATCCCTTTGCGGTGCTCTCCGAGCGCGGGCGCTCGGTAGAGTGTTCCTCCGTACCACTCCCCCCGACGAGTCTCCCCGCCGACCGGCCGACAGTATAAGTCGCTCCGCCGAGAAGCGTCCGTTACGAACTGGGGTACTACTGATGGCACGGACCGACCCGGGCAGCAACGGGGACGAAACCGACGGTGACGCGGATCCAGCCGTGGCTTCGTCGGGTGTGACGCAGTCGGCCGTCGGATCGTCGGCGACGGTCGCGGGCGACGCCGACAGCGACCCGGACAGCCCCCTCGACGGGCTGCGCACGCGGCTCCGACGCTTCGTGAGCGTGCTCCGCGGCTCCTCGCTCGACTTCCGGCCCTACCGCCCCGAGGACGGCGTCTTCGCGTCGTTCGATCCGCCGCCGGGCGAGGAACCTGTCGACCGCTACTGGGTCAACGCGCCGTACGCCTACGTGGTGATCACCTACAACGACGAGGAAAGCGAGCACTACTACCACGCAGTCGAGCCCGAACTCGACGACTTCGAGCTGGAGCTGCTCGCCCGGACGAAGGTCGACATCCGCGATCCGCTCCTCTACAGAACGAACGCGGAGCCGACCGCCGAGGAGACGCTCCAAAACGAGCTTCGGACCCTCCTCGAACAGTACGGGGTGAACGTGTCGATGCGGACGTTTCACGCCCTCCTGTACTACCTGGCGCGGGACTTCCGGCGGTTCGGCCGGATCGACCCGCTTATGAACGACCCGCACATCGAGGACATCTCGTGTGACGGGTACGACCTCCCGATCTTCGTCTACCACGACGATTACACCGACATCGAGACGAACGTGGTCTACGGCGCCGAGAACTTGGACGACTTCGTGATCCGGCTGGCCCAGGAGTCCGGCCGGCACGTCAGCGTCGGCGACCCGGTCGTCGGGACGACGCTGCCGGACGGCTCCCGGGTGGAGCTCGCGCTCGGGGAGGAGGTGACCCCGCGCGGGTCGGCGTTCACCATCCGGAAGTACGCCGACGAGCCGTTCACCCCCATCGATCTGATCGACTACGGCACCTTTTCGGTCGAGGAGATGGCGTACCTCTGGCTCTGCATCGAGAACAACAAGAGCCTCATCTTCGCCGGCGGGACGGCCTCCGGAAAGACCACCTCGATGAACGCGGTGTCGATGTTCATCCCGCCGCGCGCGAAGGTGCTCACCATCGAGGACACCCGCGAACTGTCGCTGTACCACGACAACTGGCTGTCGTCTGTCACGCGCCAGCGCCTCCACGAGGGCAGCGACATCGATATGTACGACCTGCTGCGGTCGGCGCTGCGCCACCGCCCCGAGTTCATCATCGTCGGCGAGGTCCGCGGCGACGAGGCCGTCACCCTGTTTCAGGCGATGAACACGGGCCACACCACCTTCTCCACGATGCACGCCGACAGCATCGAGACCGTCATCAACCGGCTGGAGAACGAGCCGATCAACGTCCCGCGGGCGATGGTCCAGTCGCTGGACCTGCTCTGCGTTCAAACGCTCACGCGGGTCGACGGCGAGCGCGTTCGACGGTCGAAAGCCATCGGCGAGATCGGCGAGATCGACCAGCGGACCGGCGAACTCGACTACTCCCGGGCGTTCACCTGGGACGCCGAGACCGACACCTTCGAGCACTCCGACGCCAACCTCCTCGACGAGATCCAGCGCGAACGCGGGTGGACTCGGACCGAACGCCAACGGGAGGTCCGCCGACGGCAGCGGTTCCTCCAACTCCTCTCGGAGATCGGGACTACTGACTACCGGGAGTTCACGGCCCTGGTCAACGAGTACTACGCGGATCCCGAGCGGGTGATGGACCGGCTCGAAGCCGCCGACCCAGCGGGCGGGGCCGCAAGCGTCGGCGGCGACGTGGGGAGCCACGACGAGGGGGTCGGAGCCGATGACGGCGGGTGAGGTTCTCGCGTACCTCCCGCTCGTCGTCGTCACGCTGCTCGCGGTTCCCGTGGCGCTGGTGCCGATCAGCCCGCGGGCCGAACTGCTGGTTTCCCGGCTCGCGCTCCCGGTATTCGGCGGGTACGTCGGGGAGTCAAGCCCGCGCCGCCCCGACCAGATCCGGCGGATGCGCGCGGCGTTCGTGGGGCAGAGCCACCGGGTGTTTCAGTCCCAGACGCTGTTTATCGCGGGCGCCGCGGGCGTCGCCGGCAGCGTCTACGGTGTCTACATCGGCGCGGCGATCCTCCAGTCGCTCGCGCTCGACCCCGCGGTCATCGCCGGCGTTCTCCCGGCACAGTTGGCGCCGCTTGCCACCCTGGTCAGCGTCCAAGAGCTGTCGCTGCTGCAGCTGTTCGTCCTCCTTTTGATCTCCAGCGGGACGCTCGGTGCTGGGCTGGCGGCGGGGGTCTATTGGGGTCGGTGGACGGTGCTCGACCAGCGGGCCCGTGCCCGCGGCGTCGAGATCGACGCGACGCTGCCGCGGACCGTGGCGTTCGTGTATGCGCTCTCGCGGTCCGGGATGCCGTTCCAGACCGTCCTGCGGACCCTCTCTCACAACGAGGACGTCTACGGCGAGGCCGCACGCGAACTCGGGGTCGCCGTCAGGGATATGGACGCGTTCGGAACAGACGTGCTCACCGCGCTGAAGGGGACCGCCGAACGGACGCCCAGCGAGAACTTAGAGGAGTTCGCGGGGAACCTCGCGAGCGTCCTGTCCTCGGGACAGAACGTCTCGTCGTTCCTCCACGAACAGTACGAGCGGTTCCAAGACGAGGTCGAAGCTCAACAGCGACAGTACCTGGACCTGCTGTCGACGTTCGCGGAGGTGTACGTCACCGTCCTGGTCGCCGGGCCGCTGTTTTTCATCACCGTTCTGGTCGTGGTCGGCCTCGTCATCCAGGACACCCTGGTGGTGATCCGGCTGGTGACCTACCTCGGGATCCCGCTCGCGACGTTCGGATTCGTCGTCTACGTCGACAGCATCACCGAGGGGCTCGACGTCATCAGCCGCAGCGGTACCGAGGAGGACGACCACACGGACGTGAGCGTCGGACGCCCGATGGCGACCGCTCCCGACGAACCCTCGCAGGGGAGCGCCGACGCGCCGGGACTGGCCGACGGCGGCACCGTTCGGGATCGCCACGCCGACCTCGATTCGGACGCCGGCGTCGGCACCGACGCGGACAAGTGGCTGCGGCTCGCGGCCTACGACCGCATCGGCCGGTACCGCCGGACGCTGTCGGACCCCGTGGGGCTGATGCTCGACCGGCCAGTCTACACGCTTCTCGTCACCGGGCCGGTCGGACTCGTGGCCGTCTGGCTGTCGCTCAGAAGCTCGGTCGGCGGGATCGGGGCCCTGGTCGCCCGGCTGACGGGATCGTCGATGTCGGTGATGGAGGCCGTCGGGATCGTCGACGGCCCGATCGTTCTGGCCACCATCCTGGCGCTCGCGGGGATCGCAACCGCCCACGAGGTTCAGAAGCGCCGGCTCCGGGCGATCGAGTCGGAGATGCCCGACTTCCTCGACCGGATGGCGAGCATCAACGAGGCGGGCGCGACCGTCGTCGGGAGTCTGCAACGGCTCTCGAACGCGGAACTGGGGTCGCTCGGCGACGAGATCAACCGAGTGTGGCGGGACATCGAGTGGGGGTCGACCGTCGGCGAGTCGCTGGCCCGGCTGGAGCGCCGGACCGGCGCCCCGACGGTGTCGCGGGCGGTCACCCTGATCCGGAACGCGATGGCGGCCAGCGGCGACATCAGCCCCGTGCTCCGGATCGCGGCCGACGAGGCAAACGAGATCCGGCGGCTTGAGCGCGAACGCAGACAGGAGATGCTTACCTACCTCGTCGTGATCTACGTGTCGTTTCTCGTGTTCCTCGGCATCATCGTCGCGTTGACGACCGCGTTCATCCCCGCGATCGAAGCCGCAGGCGAGGCCGGGAGCGCCGCCGGCGGGGGCGGCATCGGCAGCGGCGCCGTGAGCGGCGTGGACGCGGGCGTCCTCGGCGGGCTCGGGTCCGTCGGGACCGGCGCCTACGAACTGCTGTTCTTCCACGCCGCCGCGATCCAGGGGATCTGTTCCGGGATCGTGGCGGGGCAGCTCGGCGAGGGGACCGTCTCCGACGGCGTGAAGCACGCGACGCTACTCCTGATCCTGACCTACGGCGTCTTCGCGTTCCTGTAAGCCGGGCGAGCAACCGGCGCGACCCCTCCGCCAACCGCCGCGGCTTTCCGTCCCTGGCGTCTGGCCGGCGTATGGACGACGGGCCGACGGGACCGCCGGTCAAGCGGACGTACGACCGGATCGCCGAGCACTTCGCGTCGACGCGGGCGTACCCGTGGCCCGAAGTCACGGCGTTCCTCCGGGACGACGACGACGCGGTGTCGCGGCTCGACGGCGATGCCGTCGACGCGCTCGCGGGCGGTGCCGACCCCGCAGTCGAGGGGGCGAACCACGGCGCCGCGGGCGTCGGTCTCGACGTCGGCTGCGGCAACGGCCGGCACGCCGAGCCGCTGTCGGGAGTCGTCGACCGGGTCGTCGGCGTCGACGTCAGCGCCGAACTCCTTCGGACCGCCCGGGATCGCAACCCGCGGCCACACCTGCTGCAGGCCGACGCGGCGGCGCTCCCGATCGGGTCGGGGACGGTCGACGTCGCGGTGTACGTCGCGGCGCTGCACCACCTGCGCCCGCGGTCGCGCCGGGTCGCCAGCCTCTCGGAGCTGTCGCGGGTACTCGCCGCCGACGGTCGCGCGCTGGTGAGCGCGTGGTCGACGGCCCACGACCGGTTCGACGCCGATTCCGGGTTCGATACGACCGTCCCGTGGACGCTGCCGGGCGGGGAGGCGGTCCCGCGGTTCTACCACATCTACGACCCCGCGGAGTTCGCGGCGGACATCCGCGAGAGCGGACTCCGGGCGGTCGCGTCCGCGGTGTCGAGCGGCAACTGCTATGCGGTGGTCGAAGCCGGCGACTGAGTCGCGCCCCGCGGAGGGTCACGGCTGGCCGACGGCGGCGCACGTGTGCTCTGCGTTTAAGTTCTCCCAGTGGCTACTACGTAGTAGAATGACTGATACCGACGGGGCTCGAGAGTACGAGGTCGTCGTCGTTGGTGGGGGCCCTGCGGGGCTCCAGGCGGCGCTGTACACGACGCGGCTCGGCCACGACACCGCGGTCGTCGACCGCGGCGGCGGCCGCGCAGCGATGATGCTCGACACGCACAACGTGATCGGCGTGACCGAGGACGTCTCGGGCAACGAGTTCCTGCAGACGGCACAGGAGCAGGTCGAGGACTACGGCGGCGACGTCGTCCGCGACCTGATCGTCGAGACCGAGCGGACCGACGACGGCCGGTTCCGGCTGGTCGGCAACGACGCGGAGTTCTTAGCCGACCGGGTCGTCCTCGGCGTCGGGTTCAGCGACGGCCGGCCGGAACCGCCGGTCCCCAGAACCGGGAAGGGGCTCCACTACTGTCTCCACTGCGACGCGTACATGTTCGTCGACCGTCCGGTCTACGTGATGGGGACCGGGGAGGCGACCGCCCACGTCGCGATGATTATGCTCAACTTCACCGACGATGTGGACGTGCTCCTCCGCGGCGAGGCCCCCGAGTGGAGCGACGAGACCGACGAACAGCTCCGGGCCCACCCGATCGACATCGTCGAAAGCGAGATCTCGGGGATGAACAAGAGCGACGACGGCTGGCTGGAATCCTTCGAGTTCGAGGATGGATCCACCAGACAGTACCGCGGCGGGTTCGCGATGTACGGTTCCGATTACAACACGGACCTCGCGACCCAACTCGGCTGCGACCTGAACGACGACGGCACGGTCGCGGTCGACGACAGTATGGAGACGAGCGTCGACGGCGTCTACGCCGTCGGGGACATCACCCAGGGGCACAACCAGATCCCGGTCGCGATGGGGAAGGGCGCCCGGGCCGGCATCGACATCCACTACGACCTGCGGGACTTCCCGCGGGACCTGGAGACGATCCGCGCGGAGGGCCCCGTCGGCGCCGACGAGGTGCCGGGCATCGGCGAGCGGGTCCACGCCGCCGCCTCGGCGTTCGAGGAGGCCCGCGCGCCGCCGATCGAGACGCCGTCGGTCGAGCCCGCCGACGACGACTGATACGGATTATTGGAGTCAATTCCGGTCATCGCCGACCCCGTCTCTGGCGATGACCGGTAATTAGTTACAATAATCCGTATGAAGCGACTCGGAAGGGTAACATCCTTATTCGGGGGTGCGGAAGGGTCGTGTGAGCGCGCCGATGGTCTAGTGGTAGGACCTGAGCCTTCCAAGCTCATGGCCCGGGTTCAAATCCCGGTCGGCGCACTCCCTTCGGTCGTTTGCCGACCGGCGTCCCACTCACTCCGTTCGCGGGACTCCCGGTCGGCGCACCCCCTTCGGTCGTTTGCCGACCGGCGTCCCGCTCGCTTCGTCGCCGGCGCGAAGCGCCGGCTTCCAGCGGGACCTCCGGTCCCGCCCGGCTCGCGTGACTCCCGGTCGGCGCATTTTCTGTCGAGCGAGACAGAGATCGCTACAGAGAGAATTTGAACCGGACGAGTCGCAGCTCGCACAGCGGAGCGAGCAGGATCGCGCCGTTACCGGCGAACCGGACGCCCGGAAGCGCCGCGGCGACTCCCGTACCGACCGTTCCGAGCACCGCCGCCCACGTTGTGGCCCGCGGTTCGAGAGATATGCCGCGGCGGTAGGGACGACTCGCACGTCTTGCACGGCCCGCCGTCCCGCGATCGACCAGTGCGGCCCGCTCCGCCGAACGCTTTTGCTTCGCGCGACTCACGGTCCCGTATGGCGTTCGCACGCGACGACGCCGGCCTGCAAGCCGACCTCGGGGCGTTGGCGTCGCAGATCCATCCGGTGTTTATGTTGCCGCCGGTGGCGGCGAGCGCGTTCGGGGCCGTGATCGCGGGCCGCGTCGCGGTCGTGCCGCTGCTGTTGCACGCCGCGGCGACGTTCTTCGCGGTCTACACCGCCCACGTGAAGGACGGCTACGTCGACTTTCATTCCCGCGGCGAGGACGACGACCACCCGATGACGGCCGCGGGGTGCCGGCGCGCGCTCGTCGGCGCCGGAATCGGGTTCGCGGCCGCCAGCGTCGGCCTCTGGATCGCGGTCGGTCCCTTTGCGGCCGCGCTTGCGCTCCCGATGTGGCTCCTCGGGTTCCTCCACGCCCCGCAGTTCGACACCAACCCCGTGACCACGACCCTCGGGTACCCGCTGGGGATCGCTACCGCCATCGTCGGCGGCTGCTACGCCCAGACGGGGGCGGTCGCCGGCGAGGCGCTCGCGTTCGGGGTGGTGTTCGCGGTCACGCTCGCGGGCGTGAAGGTCATCGACGACAGCACCGACTACGACTACGACCGCTCGATCGACAAGCGGACCGTCGCGGTCGCGCTGGGGCGCCGACGGGCCCGTCGGCTGGCGTACGCGCTGCTGTACGCCGGGTTCACCCTGGTCGTCGTGTTCACGGTCGACGGGCTGTTCCCGACGGCGGCGCCGCTGGCCGCGGTGGCGTTCGGGGGCGTGGCGGCGGTCACCACCCGTGCCGATGCCGAACTGGCGACTAAGCTCCTGATCCGCGGCGCCTACGTCTTCCTCGCGGTACTCGTCGCGAGCGTCTGGTTTCGGCCCCTCGCCGGGGTGTCGCTCCCCGACATCGGCATCCTCGGACCGTACACCTACCTCGCAACCGAGGTCGCGTTCGGCGCCCTGGCGGTTGCGCTCCTCTATCGCGCCGGCGCGCTCCGCCGGGCGGCTCGGACGATCCTCGTCCTGTACCCGCTTGCGTTCGTGTGGGACTGGTACACCCTGACCGTGGGCGTGTTCGCCATCCAACTCCGGACCGGCGTCGACCTCGCCGGCATCCCGGTCGAGGAGCACCTGTTCATGATCGTCGTCCCCGCCCTCGTGGTGGGGATCCACGAGACGCTGTCGGAGCTGTAACCTGCGGCGGCCATACCCTGCGAACTGCAGTCCGCCTGTGCCGGCGGCCACCCCTACGGTGGTAAAGGAATGTGGAAAATATTGATATGCCCTTATATGTGGTTAGTGGCCTCTTACACGTTGAGGAGAAGCGTCATTAGGGGGTGGAACTAGTGGCAGGTATGACCAAGTCACGGGAACACACGACCGACGAGTCCGACGGGCTCGTAGATCCGACGGACGAACGGTCGAACTGCGGTGTCGGTGCGGTCATCGACCTCGACGGCGGCCGATCACACGAGACGATCGCGGACGGGCTCGAACTGCTCGAGAACCTCGAACACCGCGGCACGACCGGCGCGGAGGAAAACACCGGCGACGGGGCCGGGATCAAGGTCCAGCGCCCCGACGAGTTCTTCGATGCCGTCCTCGACATCGATCTCCCCGAGGAGTACGCCGTCGGCTCGATCTTTATGCCGCAGGACGACGCCGCCCGCGAGGGGCTGGTGGCGATCTTCGAGCGCGTCCTCGCCGACCACGGCCTCGACGTAGTACACTGGCGCGACGTCCCGACCGACAACTCGGACCTCGGTGCGACCGCCGTCGACTCGGAACCGAACGTCAAGCAGGCGTTCGTGGTCCCGGACGAGGACCTCGCTTCCGACGAGTTCGACCGGGCGCTCTACGTCGCCCGCCGCGCGGCCGAAAAGGAGGTCGACCAACTCGACTCCGACGGCGCCCAGCGCTTCTACGTCTGCTCGCTGTCGCGGAAGACGCTCGTCTACAAGGGCCTGCTGAAGGGCGAACAGCTCGCCGACTACTACCCTGACCTCACCGACGAGCGATTGAAGACCACGCTCGCGCTGGTTCACGCCCGGTTCTCGACCAACACCCTCGGCGCGTGGCATCTCGCCCACCCATACCGACACATCATCCACAACGGCGAGATCAACACCATCCAGGGCAACATCAACTGGATGCGGAGCCGGGAGACCGACCTCGAACACGAGGCCTTCGGCGACGACCTCGACACGCTGAAGCCGGTCATCAACGATCCCGAGCAGTCAGACACCGCCTCCGTCGACAACGCGATCGAACTGCTGCTCCACAGCGGGCGGGAGCTCCCCCACGTCCTCCGGATGCTGATCCCGGAGGCGTTCCGCGGCGACGACGCGATGAGCGACGAGCGCCGGGACTGGTACGACTACCACGCCTCCCTGATCGAGCCGTGGGACGGCCCCGCGCTGGTGGCCGCCACCGACGGCGACCGCGTGGCCGCCGTCCTGGATCGGAACGGCCTCCGACCCTGCCGGTACGACGTCACCACCGACAACACCCTGGTGATGGCCAGCGAGGTCGGCGCCCTGGACACCGACCCCGCTGAGATCGAGGAGCGCGGTCGGCTCCAGCCCGGCCAGCTGTTCGTCGCCGACCCCGAGGAGGGGCGGGTCATCCCCGACGAGGAGGTCTTCGAGTCGCTGACCGACGAGAAGTACGGCGAGTGGGTCGACCAGGAACAACAGCAGCTCGACGCCCTGATCGACCCCGACGACTACGACCTCCGCGGCGAGGTCGACCACCTCCGGGCGGCCCAGGCGGCGTTCGGGTACACCGAGGATCAGGTGAGCCACCTCATCGAGCCGATGGCCAAGGAAGGGAAAGACCCCGTCGGGTCGATGGGCGACGACACGCCCCTATCCGTGTTATCCGACTTCAACCGGCCACTTTTCACCTATTTCAAGCAGCTGTTCGCGCAGGTCACCAACCCGCCGCTCGATTACATCCGCGAGGAGCTCGTCACCTCCCTCGAGTCGCGGCTGGGCGCCCAGCGGAACCTCCTCGATGAGACCCCCGAGCACGCCCGACAGCTCGTCGTCGACTCGCCGGTGCTGTCGGACGCACAGACCGAGACGATCCGGTCGCTGGGCGACGACGCCGACGACGCGATGACCTCGGCGGTCGTCGACATCACCTACGACCGCGAGCGGTCGCTGGAGTCCGCGGTCGAGCGGGTCCGCGAGGACGCCGCCGCCGAGATCGAGTCCGGCGCCGACGTCGTCGTCCTGTCGGACCGGAACCTCGGCCCCGATCGGGTCGCGATCCCGAGCCTGCTTGCGACCGGCGCGGTCCACCACAGCCTGGTTCGCAACGGGCTCCGGAACCACGCCGGACTGGTCGTCGAGTCCGGCGACCCCCGCGAGGTACATCACCTCGCGACGCTGGTCGGCTACGGTGCCGACGCGGTAAACCCCTATCTCGCCTACCGAACCATCGCCGACATCGTCGCCGGCCCCGACGGCGCCGACGAGGCGGACGCCATCGCGGCGTACACGGAGGCGCTGGAGGACGGCCTCCTGAAGACGATGGCGAAGATGGGGATCTCCACGGTTGAGTCCTACCAGGGCGCACAGATCTTCGAGGCGGTCGGCCTCGACTCGGATTTCGTCGCGGAGTACTTCGAGGGCACGGAGATCCGGACCGAGGGCATCGGCATCGACGTGATCGAGGAGGACGTCCGCACCCGACACACCGTCGCGTACGGCGACGACCCGCAACTCGAACGCCAGGGCGAGTACGAACACCGCTCGGACGGCATCCACCACCAGTGGAACCCACAGACCGTGGGGACGATCCAGCAGGCCGTCCGGTCGGGCGACTACGAGAAGTACCTGGAGTTCGCGGAGATGATCAACGACCAGAACGAGCAACTCCAGACGCTCCGTGGGCTGCTCGAGTTCGACTCCGACCGCGATCCGGTCCCCATCGAGGAGGTCGAGCCCGTCGAGGAGGTCGTCAAACGCTTCTCGACGGCGTCGATGAGCCTCGGATCGCTGTCGCCGGAAGCCCACGAGAACAACGCGATCGCGATGAACCGGATCGGCGGGAAGTCGGGTACCGGCGAGGGCGGCGAACCCCCCGAGCGGTTCGGCACCGAAAAGGAGTGCAACATCAAGCAGGTCGCCTCCGGCCGCTTCGGGGTCACTTCCGACTACCTCACCAACGCCGAGGAGCTCCAGATCAAGATGGCCCAGGGGTCGAAGCCCGGCGAGGGCGGCCACCTCCCCGGCAAGAAGGTCAACGAGATGATCGCCCACGTCCGCTTTGCGACCCCGGGCGTCGGGCTCATCTCGCCGCCGCCGCTCCACGACATCTACTCCATCGAGGACCTGAAACAGCTCATCCACGACCTGAAGGCCGCAAACCCCGACGCCGACATCAACGTGAAGCTGGTCTCGGAGGCCGGGATCGGCACCATCGCCGCCGGCGTCGCGAAGGCGAACGCCGACGTCGTCCACATCTCGGGCCACGACGGCGGGACGGGCGCGTCGCCGAAGACCTCGATCAAGAACGCCGGCCTGCCCTGGGAACTCGGGCTCGCGGAGGCCAACCAGATGCTCCGGGCGACGGACCTCCGCTCCCGGATCCGCGTCACGGTCGACGGCGGGATGAAGACCGGCCGCGACGTCGCGGTCGCGGCGCTGCTCGGCGGCGAGGAGTACGTCTTCGGGACCGCCTCCCTGGTCACCTCCGGCTGCGTGATGGCGCGACAGTGCCACGAGAACACCTGCCCGGTCGGCGTCGCCACCCAGCGCGACAAACTCCGGAACCGGTTCCCCGGCCAGCCCGAGCACGTCATCAACTACATGACGTTCATCGCCCAGGAGCTGCGGGAGATTATGGCCGACCTCGGCTTCCGCTCAGTCGACGAGATGATCGGCCGTCCCGACCTCCTCACCCAGCGGGAGACCGACCACGGGAAGGCCCGCCACCTCGACCTCTCGGCGGTCATCGCCGAGCCCGACGGCGAAAAGCGCCGGAAGACCGAAGAGCAGACCCACCCCGGCGTGGCCGACCAGCTCGATTACGACCTCATCGAGGCGGCCGACCCCGCGCTCTCGGAGGGGACGCCGGTGGCGATCGACCGGGAGATCGGAAACGAGGACCGCGCGGTGGGCGCGACGCTGTCGAACCGCATCTCGAAGAAGTACGGCGGCGACGGCCTCCCGGACAACACCATCCGGTGTCGGTTCGACGGCGTCGCCGGCCAGTCGTTCGGCGCGTTCCTCGCCGGCGGCGTGACGATGCACCTGACGGGTGCCGCCAACGACTACATCGGCAAGGGACTCTCCGGCGGCCGCGTGATCGTGGAGACCCCGTCGAACGCGGCCTACGAGGCCGACGAGAACGTCCTGATCGGGAACGTGGCGCTGTACGGCGCCACCCAGGGCGAGATGTACGTCAACGGCGTCGCGGGCGAGCGCTTCGCCGTCCGGAACTCCGGCGTGAAGGCGGTTGTCGAGGGCGTCGGCGACCACGGCTGTGAGTATATGACCGGCGGCGCGGTCGCGGTGCTCGGCGAGACCGGCAAGAACTTCGCCGCGGGGATGTCCGGCGGCGTAGCGTACGTCTACGACCCCGACGACGAGTTCGCCGCGAAGGCCAACACCGGGATGGTGTCGCTGTCCGACACCCTCGAGGAGTCGGACCGCCGGATGCTGAAGCGCCTCGTGGAGAACCACGCGGCCTACACCGACAGCGACCGCGCGGCGTGGATGCTCGAGTCGTGGGACGACGTCCGCGAGGACTTCGTGAAGGTGATGCCCGACGCCTACGCCGAGGTGATCGAAGAGCGGGCCCGCGACGACGTCCGGAAGGACCTGCCGCCGGCGGCGACGGCGGCCGCCGACGCCGACGAGAGCGAGGCGGCCGTCCAGACCAGCGACGACTGAGCCGCCGCGTTCCGTTCGCGCTCACGGCCGATAGTATATATACGTCGCCACGAAACCCCGGATATGCGACGCGACGGGGGATGCGGGCCGCTACGCGATTCCGAGCGCGGCGTCAGCGAGACCATCAGCTTCGTGCTCGTGTTCGCTCTCGTGATTGCGTCCGTCAGTACCGTCTACGCCGTCGGCGTCCCCGAACTCGAAGCCACCCGCGACGCCGAGCGGGTCGAGAACGCCCAACGGGCGTTCGACGTCCTCGCGGACAACCTCGACGACCTGCTGGAGGGCGCTCCGAGCCGGGGAACCGAGGTGAAACTCGCGGAGGCGACGCTCCGCTCCGCCGACGACGCCCGGATGAACGTCACCGTCGATCCGGACGGTGCGCCCCAGCAGTCCTGGGAGGCCTCGCTGTCGCCGCTGGTGTACGACGTCCAGGCCGGCGGCCAGGTCCGCCTGAGCAACGGCGCGGTGCTCAGAGACTCCGCACGCGGGACCGCGTCGGTGGTCCGCGGGCCGCCGCTCGTGGTCGACGACGACCGCGTTCTGATAACGATGATCAAACAGGAACACGTCGGCTCCGCGGCCGTCGGTGGGGACCGGACGATCCGGGTGCGGATGGCCGCGAGCCGCCCCCGGCGCTTCTACGACAACGAGACGACGGGCTTCGATACGGTCCGCGTGAACGTCACCACGCCGTACACCGACGCGTGGGCCCGCCACTACGAGTCGGTCGGCTTCTCGTGTACCGAGGTCGACGTGCCGGGGCCGAACACCCCCGGACGGGTCTCGTGTACCGTCGACGACGTGAGCGACGTCGACCGCGTCACGGTGGTGTGGCTCCGGGTGTCCACCGAGTTCGAGTGATCCGTGAAATACCGCCGCCGGACGCTCAAAGAGGGGTTTGAGCTTTCCGGGGGTCTTTGTAGGTTCCTACCTACGGATGGTATATGGTTACTGACCAGACGACCCGCGCCCGCACCACCGGGCGTCACGCCCGCCGTTCGTCCGACAGCCACGCCGCCCGGAGCGAGGACCTCCACGTTCGGAGCTACGCCCACGAGTGGTCCTACGACCTCCACGTCGCCGTCGTCGACGCCGACGGCGATGTCGCCTTCGAGGCCGACTACTACCTCCAACCGGGCGACGTCGAAAGCGAGATGGACGAACTCCCGCCCGGCGAGTACGAGGTCCGGGCGACCCTGGACAACGAGACGCGAACGACCGGCCGGTGTCGGATCGGCACCGCCCCCGATCGGACGGCGGTGATCGAGGTCGGCAACGGCGTCCTCAGCCTCACCGAGGGGCTGCCGACCCGGTAGCCGGTCAGTTCAACTCCACGGTCACGTTGTTCTCGGTGACGTGGAGGTAGGTGATGAACGACCCTCCCCCGGCCGTGTCGTACCGGAGCGTCCCGCCCGACGCCGAGGTGTCGATCTGGGTGGTCCCCCGGTTCCCCGGCCCGTGGCTCACCCGGAGGTCGAAGTCGGAGTCGAACTCCGCGAAGTAGTGGCGGGTGAGGATCCGGAGGTTCTGGGTGTCGCCGTAGTCGTAGTTCCTCGGTTCCCCGTCGCTACTGTGGTCGAACGTGGTCGGGTCGGGTTTGACACTCGCCGAGGCGTTGCGATCGTCCCAGTCGATCGCGGTGTCGTCGTCGACGTTGCTCCCGCCATACGTGAACGTCTGCCCGGTGCTCGTGAAGTCGATCTCGATCACGGTGTCGCCGCCGTCGCAGGCGAGTTGGACCGGCCCGGAGTCGGAGGGGATCGAGTCGTTCGACCACATCTGGACCCCCTCCGGGGTTCCGGCGTCGTGGTAGTAGATGTCCATCGCCAGCGTCTCGGAGCCGGGTGTGCCACCGTTGCAGTAGTTGTTTCCGATCCCGTTCGGGACCTCGACGACCGCCTCGTAGGCTCTGTCGCCCTCCTCGATGTAGAACGACGCCCAGAGGTTGTTGAACGTCCCGCTGTCCTTCTTGATCGAGGTCTCGAACTCGGTCACCGAGTGGCCGGAGCCGATCCCGCGGACGGCGACGCCCTCGTTTTTCGCCGGAAGCTGGAACGCGCCGACCTGGCCGGTCGTCTCTAAGACGACCGTGGCGGTCCGGTTCGCGTCGTCGACGGTGACGGTGCCGGTCGTCCGGGTCCGGAAGTATTCGGCCCATCCACGGTAGTACTCGCTGTGGACGGTGACCGACACCGTCCCGTTCCGGACCGGGTTGTCGTACTGCCGGATCGAGCCGTCGGGGTTCGCGACGTCGTACGGCGCGCCGACGCCGTCGGTGTCGGTTGCGACCTCCGTGGGGTAGATCCGGGTCAACTCCCCGTCCTGGCTGACGGTCGCGGTCGTCTCACCGGTGGCGGCGTCGTTCGACCGGACGCGGAGGACCGGCAGCGTCAGGGTCGTGCCGCGGTAGTGGAACTCCGGCGGCGACACCATCGAGGTGCCCCCGTTCTGCTGTCGCCAGACGCCGCCGCCCTGGTAGGCGACGGTCGTCCCGCCGGTCCGGTAGGTGACCGACCCAAGCGACGCGTTGTAGATGGTCTCGGTTTCGTTGGCGGTGTAGTTCGTGTGCGCGATCCTGAGCCAGCCGGTGTCGGCGTCGGTCGCGTAGTCCCCGCTTGTGGTCCGGCCCAGCCGGACGGTCCGGGTGTCGGCCCCGCCGAGTCCGACCACCGCCGCCTCGGCGTCGAGCAGCGTCATAGCGTGTTCGGTCCGGTCCACCGAGGTCTGGTGTTGGATGTCCTCGAAGGCGGTCCCGCCGATCCCGACGACGGCGCCCGCGCCGACCACAGTCAGGGCTAACAGGAGTACGAGTCCGAGGTTCGACGAGACGGCGCGGTCAGTCATATCCGAGTCCCTCCCCGGGTCGGCGCCGCGAGCGACAGCGACCCCGACGGGCCGCCGTCCGAGAGCACGAGCGACGGTCCGGCCGGGTCGAGCCGGACGATCACCCACCCCCCATCGACCGATCCCTCGTCGATGTCGACGAGCGTCGAGACGGTAAGCGTGACGCTCACATCGGTGTTCGCCGAGCGCAGCGTCAGTTCGTGGCGCGTCGGCTGCCCGGCCGGAGTCGCGAGTTGGGTCACCTCGATCCGGTAGGACTCACCCGCCACCCGCGGGGGGAGGGTCACCCCGACGCGGACCGATCGCGACTGTGCGTCCGCCCGTGCGAGCCGGTCGGCGTCGCCGATCCCGGCCGCAAGCTGCTCGGCGACGACGGTGAGTTCCTCGCGGACGACGTTCGTGCGCTGGTCTTGGACGTAGCCGGCGGCGCCGACGAGCAGCCCCGAGACGAGGACGGCCGTGAGCCCCAGCACGATCACGTAGTTCACCGTGATCGAGACGGCGCGGTCGGCGCGCGGGCCCGAAGCGGATCGACCGCCCCGGGAGCCCGTACGTCGCGGCGCGTCCGTCGTCATTCCGGCACCACCCCGATCGTCGCCGCGTAATCGAGTTTTTCGGTCCGATACGTGACGTTGAGTTCGGCGCCGTAGATGGCGTACGTCCAGTACGGTGATCCCGTCCCCGGGTCGTTCAGTCCGGATACGGCGTCGGAGCCGGTCGGCGACAGCGTCGACGGCGGCTCGTCGACCACCATCGTGTAGGTGCCGCCGGCCGCGTCGGCGTCGCGGTAGTCGATGTCGACGCTCCCGGGGGTGTCGTCGACGGGTCCGAGTGCCGGACACGACGCGCCGCCGACCGACTCGTTCGGAACGTCGACCGTGAACGTTCCGCCGGTCACCGACCCGGCGGGACAGACCGTCGACGTGCCGCCGTCGACCACCTCGATCACCGGGCCGGACGGGGTGTCGTAGACGAACACGCTCCGCGTGCCGGCCCCGGAGGTGAGGTTGACGTGGAACACGTCGTCGGCCAGCAGGTTGGTGGGATCGTCGGTCAGCATCGACTCCTCGACGGTGAACCGGATCGAGCGGACGTTCGAGACGCCCGAGACCACGGTCCAGTCGGCCGCGCCGCCGTTGCCGGTGAAGTTCCGCGACGCGTCGTCCTGCCGGATTCGAGTGCCGTTCGTAACCCCGACGACCTCGACGTCCGCGGCGTCACCCGCGACGGCGCGGTGGTACGACGCGAGGTCGTCCCACTCCCCCATCGTCGCGTTGAACGCCCGGTTCAGGTCGGCCGCGGAGGTGTTGTTCCGGCGGTTCACCGACGCGACTGCGTCGACGCCGGCCGCCCGGGATTCGGCGACGTACTCGACGGCGGGCGCGGCCTCGACCCCCGAGTCGCGGGTCGCGAGGTTCCCGGTGTAGATGGCGGTGTTCAAAAGCAGCGCGAGAGCGACGAACACCACCGCAAGCGCCAGGGCTCCCACGAGGAGGAGTTGGCCGCGGTCGCGGTCGAGGGGACGGCTCACATCCGCCATACGACGAGCTCCACCTCCACGACCGAGTACAGCGCCCCGTCCGGATCGGCGTCGGGGACGAGGTACGACGCGTTCGACAGCGTGGCGCTCGCGGGCGACCCGTCAGGCTCCCGCAGCGGGTCGTCGTCGGCGAGGGTAACGATCCGGCTGGCGGTCGAGGCGTGGTCGCTGGGCTGCCCCAGGTCGACGATCGACTGCCGCTGCCTGTCGCCGTCGCCGTCGATGTAGTACAGCGTCAGGTCGAAGACGATCCCCCGATCGAGGAAGGTTCGCTTGAGGGTGTCGCCGAAGGCCGTCGGCGGGGGGCCCTGGACGTACCCGTCGGCGGTGGCGTCGTGCCAGTTGTCCGCCGATTCGTTCCAGTACAGCAGCGTCCGTTCGAGCGTCCCGTTGTCCGCGGCCGCGGCGAGAACGCCCTCGGCGGCGGCGGCCTGCTGGTTCTCGATGTGCTGGCTCGACGTGCTGCCGGTCAGCGGCGTGACCGCCGTCACCTGCAGCGCAAACACCAGACTCGACACGAGGATCAGCGACGCGGTGATCGCCTCGAGCGTGTGGGCCTGTGCGCGGTCCATCACCACGTCCTCACGGTGAGCCGGCGGGGGCGCTCGCCGAGCGACACCACGCGCGTCGCCGACGCGACCGACGTCGTCTCCGGCGGTGTCGGCCCCGCCGCGAGCCGAACCCCGCTGTCAACGACCGACCCGTTGGCGTAGCGGACCGTCACGTTGACGTCCCGCGTGCGATCGAGTGCGAACACCTCCCGCGTGGTCGTCGCCGAGGTGTTGAACGAACACGTCGACGGCGCCGGCCCGCCGCCGTTCAACTGGTCGAAAAAGCCCTCAGTACACGTCTCGTTCACGACGTACGGCTCCGTGGGGTCGCCGAGCCGATCCGTCGACAGCGACGTGGCGATCCGGTCGGCGGTCTGTGGCCCCTCGGTGCTCTGAAACGGCGTGAAGATCGTCGGCACGAACGCGACGACGAACGCGACGACGATCAGAAACAGGCCGATCCCGATCGCGAAGTCGATCGTCGTCTGGGCGCGCTCGCCGGACGCTCCGGGACGCATCACCCCACCACCATCCACACGACCAGCGCAATCGTCTGGAGTACGACCACGAACTTCACGCCGGAGACGATGTCGGCGTTCCGGATGTAGCCGCTGATGAACCCCGACAGCGCGGCCTGGAGCGTGACGGCGTGGAAGAAAAGCACCGAGAGCAGATCGATGTTGATGCCCTCGCCGAAGTTCAGCCCGCCGGCTGCCTCCCCGCCACCGCCGCCCGCCTGCGAGGCCAACCCCGCCATCACGTCGAGGAACTGGGTCTTGAGGATGGCCATCACGCCCAGGAGGGTGAGATACGTCATCAGGATGATCGCCACCTGCATCCGGGTTCGGGACTTCCGCTCGCGCTCGATGTCGTCTTGGGTCTCGGAGGCCTGTGCGGCCGTCGTCAGCACCTCGGTGATCTGGCTCGAAGCCTCCTGGGCCTTCGAGATGAGCTTGACCGTCCGTGCCAGCCGCGGGATGTGGTACTTGTTGTTGAACTCGACGAGGGCGCCGCGGAGGCTCATCCCGTAGTTGACCTTCGCGTGCATCGTCTCGAACTCCTCTGCGAGCTTCCCCGAGGAGGTGTCGGAGACGGTCTCGAACGATTCCAGGAGGGTCTGTCCGGTGTCGTTGGCGCTTGAGAGCTTCCGGAGGGTGTCCGAGAGCTTCCCCACGACGGCGTTCCGCGACCGCACGTTCCAGGAGTGGAAGACGGCGAGCGGGATCCCGACGATGTACACCGGCACGTACCACCACACGAACGTCCCCCAGACCGGGCTGTTCAGCATCCCCTGCCAGGACAGCGGCGCCACCCCGTTCACGATGGCGACCCCGAGCGACGCGAGCGCGGCCGGTACGGTCAGGATCAGGGTGTAAAGCGGGTGATCCCGGAAGAACAGGTCGGGCCGTCGGAGCAGCTGTCCGGTCTTGTACGTCCCCTCCCGGGAGCGGATCCGGTCGAAGACCCGGAACTCGCCGACGAAGCTCTCGATCAGCCCCATATGGATCAGCCCCTCGCGGGTGACCTGCTCCAGGCGGTCCGAGGAGTTCGACGGCTGGAGGTAGCCGTCGCCGGGTTCGTCCTGCTTGACCGTCGAAACGAGCACCAGAAAGCCCACGCCGGTGAGCGGGATGAGCGCGTAGACGGTCCCGAACAGCAGCGTGTCCTGGGCCTGTCCCAGCATACTCATAATCACCAGGATGATGATGAGCAAAAGTGGGAACAACGACAGCGTCATGTACATCTCGCCGAACAGCTCCAGGGTTTCGAGGATCGTCTCCTGCTCCTGCTTGGCCGTCCGGAGGTGTTTCTCCTTTTTGTCGTCGAGGAACCCCTCCATACTCCCGCCGGAGTTCACGATCGAGAGCATGTCCGACAGGAACTGCGACAGCTCCTCCGAGGGGGTCACCATCGCCTGCTCGCGGATGGCGTTCCGGTAGTCGGTGCCGAAGTACTCCGTTTCCCGGACGATGCTCTGGAACTCCTTGGCAACTTCCCCGTAGGTGTCGTCGGCGCGGGCCATCGCCTCCAGGATCTCGAGTTGGTTCAGCCCGCCGACCGACAGCGCGTACATGAACGAGATGGCGTCGGGCAGGAGCATATTGATCTCCCGTTTCCGCTCTCCGGCCGTCGAGTACGGGATCGCGACCACCCCCCCGAACCCAACCGCGAACCCGATCGTCCCGAAAACCAGCCCGGAAACGACGATCACCGCGGGGACGGTGAGCGCGTCGATCGCCTCGGCGGTCGCGGCGTCGGGCACGGGGAGGCCGACGCTGAACGTCTCCGCCGTGATCAGCCCGATCTCGAAGATCGACCACCCGACGAGGGTGCCGAGGAGCCACAGGACGCCACCGGTGATCGCCCCGATCGCGAGCGCCCGCGAGAGGTACAGTTCGACCGTCGCCGACGTTCGGGCCTGTTCGAGCTTCGTCTCGACGTCGCTCACGAAGTCGCCGTTCTCGTCGAACAGGAACTGAAACACCGGGTAGAAGGCGTCCCCGAGGACGTCGGTGCTCCTGTCGAGCTGTTCGCCCTCGGCGTCGCCGACGTCGAGGCTCATCGGTCGCCCCCCGCCGCGTTCCCCCCGTCACCGTCGGCGTCGGACCCGGGTTCGCCCTCGCTACGGGTGTCGACCCCGCCGTCGGAGGCGGCCTGGTCGCCGTCGCCGTCCTCGTCGTTCGGATCGACCGGCTCGAACCCGCTGCCGTCCCACGTGCTCCCGTCGTCGGTTCCGTCGCCGTCGTCGGTCGCGTCCAGCAACTCCTCGATGCCGGCTTCCGCGTCGGCGCCGTCGGACTCCCCGTCTGCCGCGTCGTCTCCAGTCTCGCCGCCGCCCGCGTTCGGCGCGTCCGCCTCGTCCCGCGGGTCCGCGGGCGCGTCGTCCCGGGTTCCGCCGCCGGCCCCGAACTCATCGGCGGTCGACTCCCCGTCGAGCCGCTCGAAGAGATCCACCTCGTCGCCGCCGTCGTCGACGGCCTCCCGCGCGACCGCGTCGTCCGCCTCGTCCTCGGTTGCGGTACCCGCCGGCTCACCCGCGTCCTCGACGGGGTCGTCGCCGGCCGGAGCGGCGGATGGCCCGGTGCCGTCGTCGAGCGCCGGCGGGTCGGAGTCATCGTCGAGCGCAGACGGGTCGGAATCGTCGTCGAGCGCCGGCGGGTCCGCCCGGTCCTCGAGGGCGTCGAGTTCGTGGTGGTCGCCGCCGGTCGCGGCGACGTCCGGCGCGGATTCCACGTCGACCAAGGCGTCTGCGACGTCGACGTCCTCGAGGTCGCGGTAGTCGTCCCACAGTTCCGCCTCGGCTCTCGCCAGGATCTCCGAACACACCTCCCGGACCTCCTCGCCTGGGGTGGGTCGGGGGACCATCTCCTCCTTTTCGGGGTCGACGTCGATCTTCACCGACTCCATCTCCCGGAGGTCCTCTAAGCTGCGTTCGAGCTCCTCTCGGGCCATCAGCGCGAGGATGGTCTCCTCGTCGTTGATGAACGCCTGGAGCGTCGCCGCCACCTGGGTGTAGGTGTTGAGCCCCCGGTCGATCAGGTACGCGAGCACGACACGCCGCTTGAACAGTTCCTCGTCGAGGTCCGCACTGCTCCACCCGCGGTCGAACTTGATGTCCTCCAAGGTGTTCGAAGAGCCCATCTTGAGGAACTCGTCGCCCTCGGCCTGCCACTGGTAGACGTCCTGGACGTTGATCTCGTCGTTCTCGGCGTCGTAGTGGTTGATCTCGGTCAGCGACTTGTTGCGGCGGACCTTGTCGCCCTGCACCCGCGTGGAAGTCTGGATCGACACCAGATCCAAGGCGGTGAACATCGTCTTCGAGACGTTGATCGGGTCGGTGGTGAACCGCTTGAGCACCTCGCCGACGCTGTCGGCGTGGAACGTGGTGTAGGTGGTGTGGCCCGTCGACATCACCTGAAACAGCGTCCGCCCCTCCTCGCCGCGGATCTCGCCCATCACGATGTAGTCGGGGCGCTGCCGGAGCGCCGCCTCCAGCAGGTCGAACTCGTCGACGTCGCCGCCGTCGTCGTCGGTAAACGAGGGCCGCGTCACGCTTGCGACCCAGTTCCGCTGCGGGAGTTCGACCTCCCGGGTGTCCTCGATGGAGACGATCTTCGCGTTCGAGGGGATGAAAAGCGACACCGCGTTCAGCGAGGTGGTCTTCCCGGAGGCGGTCCCGCCGGCGAAGATCAGGCTCTTGTCGTTCTCGATGCAGAGCCACAGGAACGCCATCTCCTCTAAGGAGAAGGTCTTCCAGTTGATCAGGTCCACCGGCGTGAACGGCACGTCCTTGAACTGCCGGATGGTGTAGTTGGTGCCGTGGTCGGAGACCTCCCGGCCGAGCGTCAACTGCGCCCGCGACCCGTCCGGGAGGGTGGCGTCGACCTGCGGCCGCCGCTTGGAGATGCCCTTCCCGGAGCGCTGGGCGAGTTTGACGACGAAGTCGTCGAGTTCCTCCTCGCCGTGGGAGACGTTCGAGATGATCTGCTCGTAGTCGGAGTGGTAGACGAACACCCGGGAGTTGTACCCGTCACACGAGATGTCCTCGACGTTGACGTCGTGTTTGATCCCGTCGATCCGCTCGTAGCCGATGAAGTCCCTGCGGAGCGCGTACAGCAGCTTCTCGACCTGGTAGTCGTTCAGCTCCGCGGCATCCTCGGCGATCACCGCCGGCTCGGGCCGTGCGGCGATGCCGTCCAGCGAGGGATCGGCGTCGTCGCCCGCGCCGCCGCCGAAGAGCCCGTCGAGCCGGCCGCCGAGGGCGCCCGGGGACAGCCCCAGCGACCGCGCGACCCTCGCCAGCTTCCGCTCCGAGCGGTCCGGCGACGGGTCCTCGTCGTCATCGCCGAACCCGATGTCCAGGTCGAACCCCGCGAGCAACCCGTCCTCGTCCCTGTCGTCGGTCGACCGCGCGGGGAGGATCGAGAGCCCTGCGGCGCGCGGATCCTCGGGGACCGCATAGAGGTTGTACCGGTCCAGTAGCTCCAGGGCCTGCCGTTCGATGGTCCGGCGGCGGGTCCCCGGCGCGTCGCTGACCACGCTCTCGTCGTCGTATTTGATCGCGGTCCGGAGCTTCCCGGTCAGGAACTCCACCAGGTCGGCCTCGATCGGGGTCTGGTGGGGCTGGATCACGTAGTACTTCTTCTCGTTTTCCTTCGTGGAGTGGAAGATGATCACGAACGCGTGGGGCTCGTTGACCCAGTAGCGTTCGACCTCCCGGAAGTGGCTCTTCTTCGCGAGCGGGACCGACTTCTCGAGGTCGTACCGGTTGACGACGGTGGTCGCGCCACGGGCGTCGGTGAAGAAGGCGTCCTCGTCGAACTCGGGGTCGACGTCGACCGTCCGCTCGTCGACGACCGCGTCGAGTTCCTCGGCCCGCGTGGCGCCGTGTGCGAGCACGTCCTTGATCGCGTCGGGGTCGAACCCCAGTGCCGCCTCGGCGTCGAACCGCTCGATCTCGCCGTCGGGTCTGCGGGGCCGCGAGCCGTCCGCGTCGTAGTAGTACTCCCGCTTGTAGTGTTCCCAGAGCCACTCGCCTTTGACCACGGGCGTGGTCGCGGGATCGCAGAACGCCTCGAACGCCGCCTGATCGTGCGCCGCGGTCGTTGCCGCCGACTCGACGATCGTCCCCGCGCCGGCGGGGTGGAAGTCGAGATACGCCTCGGGATCGAGCCCCACCTCCGCCCAGTCGGCGCGGGTCGGGGTCGGGATCTCGATCGCGTCGCTGTCGTCCCATCGCCCGGACTCGCCGTCGTCGCGGCGATTCCGCGGATCGTAGCCGCGGTAGAGGGTCTCGATGTCGCTTGCGTCACCGTACTCGGCGAGGAAGTCCGCCCAGGTGTATTCGCCGACCGTAACCCGCGGTCCCGCGTCCGCCGGTTCCGCGGCTGGGCCGTCGGTCGCCTGCTCCGGCTCGCGGATCGCTGGGGCTTCGGCCCCCTCGTCCGCTCCGGATCCGTCTCCGGGTGGTGGCTCGGTTGCCGCTCCGTCGAGAGCAGGCGCCGCCTCGCTCTCCCCCTCCGACGCGCCCTCCCCCTCCCCGGAAGGGGGCGCGTCGTCGTCGGTTGCCATCGTTTCCCGCTCTCCCGCCTCGATGAAAAAGCCTTCCGGCGAGGTATCAGACAGCGTAATCGGAGCGTCCCGGCGGATGGCCGTTCCTAACGGCGCCGACGCCCGGCGTAGCAGGGCTACGCACGGACGAACGCGTACGCGAACGGCACCAGAACGACGCCGACGCCGATGGTCGACAGCGTGAGCAACTGTGCCCCGAGGTAGAAGACGGCCGACCCGATCAGCGCCCCCACGGAAAGCGGCAGTCCGAGCGTGAAAAGCAGCACCAACCCGGGCGATTCGGCGGCGTCGTCGGTGTAAACGGAGATCACGCCCGACAGGAGAAACAGGTGGATGAAGATCGGAACCGTCGCGAGCGCGGCGTACCCCACGTCGACCCACCGTGGCGATACCGTCGTCGACAGCGCGAACTGCCGGAGCGTCGCCACCGCGGTGAGGTAGAACTCCCCGACGCCCTGGACGACGGCGTCCACCGCGCCCGCCGGCGCGCCGGACGTCGTCGCGACGATGATCGACACTCCCACGAACCCCCACGCCATCAGCCACAGGGCCGCTGCGACGAGTATCATACGGTGGCAACCCGACGGGTGGATAAAAAACGCTCCGACCGGGGCCGCACACGGACGCTGTCGGCTGCGGCGGGGCCGCCCCTCCGGCGGACTCCGACCCGACCCATCGACCGTCGCCTGCGCGCCAAATAGTAAGAAATCAGTTATAACCGGTATTTTTCCTTAACCAATTTATACCGTCTAGAAAGCGAACAAAAACGATACAACTCTATTTATAACTATCGTATTATATTCCGAAGATACGAACGAGTCGCGACTCCCGGTCCGTGCTCGTACGCCGTACACTCCCCCGGCAACACGATTTATGCGCGGAGTCTTCGACGAGTACCCCGACCTGAACGTGGTGTTCCAGGAGGCGGGCCACTGGTGGGTGCCGTTCCTCCGGTACCGGATGGACGAGTTCTACGAGATGCACCCCGAGGACGTGAAGATCACCCCCCGGAAGCACGCCGCCGGCGAGGAGTACCTCGACCGGACTCCCAGCGCGTACCTCGACGACAACGTCTACCTCTGTACCCAGCCCTTTGCGATGCCCCGCAACGCGGGCGAGGCCGAGTCGATGCTGGAGTTGAGCCACGCCGAGCAGCTGTTCACCTACTCCAGCGACTGGCCCCACCAGACGCTCGACCCGCCGACGTGGTTCTACACCTCGCGGGCGTTCGACGACGACACCAGAGAGGCCATCCTCCACGGCAACGCCGAGGAGATCCTCGACGTCTGACCCACAATGAGCACGCACCCAGCACGCGACGACGACTTCGTGAAAGTCGCAACGGCCGAGGCGATCGACGCCGGTTCCGGGATCGCGGTCGACGTCGGCGGGATCGAGATCGCGGTGTTCAACGTCGACGGGGAGTTTTACGCCATCTCGAACCGGTGTGCCCACCAGCAGGCCCCGCTGTGTAAGGCTGGCGAGGCGAAGCTCAACGCCGACGACACCTGGACCTCGACCCGCGGCGGCGTGAACGAGGCGGCGTGTACCGTCTCCTGCCCGTGGCACCTCTGGGAGTGGGACCTCGAGACCGGCGAGCACGCGGTGTCGGGCAAGCGGATCGCGACCTTCGACTGTGAGGTCGCAGACGGCGACATCTACGTCGACGCGCCGGGGTAGCGCCTACTCGTCGAACGGCCACTTGTCGCTGCCGGCGCGGGTGAGGATGATGTTCGTCGAGTCCCAGAACAGCACCTCCTCGCCCTCGCCGTTCTCGGCGTGGAGTTCGATGTCGACGTACCCCCGGTCGTCCCGGCTCCCGGAGGCGTGGGTCTCGGGGATCTCGACCGACGCGGAGACGGTGTCGCCCGGACGGACCGGACTCGGCCACCGGAGTTCGTCAAGCCCGAACGACCCCACCGACGCGGTGCCGTTGAGGAACCCCTCGGTCAGGAGCGCCATACACGATCCGGCCGTGTGCCACCCGCTGGCGATGAGGCCGCCGAACATCGTCCGCGCTGCGGCGTCGGGATCGACGTGGATCGGCTGGGGATCGTACCGGCGGGCGAACTCGATCAGTTCCTCGCGGTCGGCGGTGTAGGAACCGAGGTCGTGGGTCTCGCCCGCGTCGATGTCCTCGAAGTACCGGCCCATCTCAGAGGTACGCCTCCTTGACGTGGTCGCTCTCCAGCAGGCCCGTTCCCGTGTCCTCGCGGACGACGCGGCCGTTCTCAAGCAGGTACGCCCGCTGGGCCATCTTCAGCGCGCGGTTGACGTGCTGTTCGATCAACAGGACAGTGATCTCCTCGCTGATCGCCTCGATCTTCTCGAACACCCGGTCGGTGATCTGCGGCGCCAGCC
Source organism: Halobellus ruber (assembly GCF_014212355.1). NCBI lineage: Archaea > Methanobacteriati > Methanobacteriota > Halobacteria > Halobacteriales > Haloferacaceae > Halobellus > Halobellus ruber. The sequence goes on along the minus strand of NZ_JACKXD010000003.1, from coordinate 60,736 downwards.
CTTCGGAGGGCTCGTCCAAGGCGAGGATCTTCGGCTGGGCCATCAGCCCGCGGCCGATCGCGAGCATCTGCTGTTGGCCCCCGCTCATCGACGTCGCCAACTGATCGGATCGCTCCTCGAGGATCGGGAACAGCTCGTAGACCTCCCGTATCGTGTCTTCGAGGCCGTCGCGGTGGGTGTACGCCCCCATCTCCAGGTTCTCGCGGACGGTCATATCCCCGAAGAGGTTCCGCTCCTCGGAGACGTGGACGAACCCCCGCTCGACGATGTCGGTCGGGTCCAGGTCGGCGGCATCGGACCCCCAGACGGTCACGCGACCGTCGTCGACCGGGTGGAGGCCGGACATCACTTTCAGCAGCGTCGACTTCCCGGCGCCGTTGGGGCCGACGATCGAGACCACGGCGTCGTCCTCGGAAACGTGGAGGTCGAGATCCCAGATGACCTGGATGTTGCCGTAGGAGACGTCGATGCCGTCGAGTTCGATCACGATTCCTCGGCCCCTAAGTACGCCTCGGTGACCGCCTCGTTGTTCCTGATCTCCTCGGGGGCTCCCTCCGCGATCTTCCGGCCGTTCTTGAGGACGATGATCCGATCTGCGGTCCCCAAGATCGCGTCCATAATGTGCTCGATCCAGAACACCGAGACGTCGCGGTCGTCGCGGAGCCGCCGGATCGTGTCCGATAGCTCCTCGATCTCGCCGGGGGTGAGCCCGCTCGCGATCTCGTCCAACAGGACGAGATCCGGATCCGACGCGACGGTCCGCGCCAACTCCAGCTGTTTCTGCTGGGCGATCGGAAGGTTACGCGCCTCCATCTCGGCTTTGTCCTCCAAGCCGACGAACGCGAGCGCCTCCCGGCCGCGTCGCTCGGCTTCCGCCTGGGAGATCGACTCGTCGGTGCCGAACAGGGCGCCGGCGGCGGCGTTCTCCAGCACCGTCATCTCCCCGAACACCCGGACGATCTGGAAGGTGCGGAGGACCCCCGACCTGGCGATCTCGTGGGTATCGAGCGCGAGGAGGTCCTCGCCGTTGAACGTGATTTCCGACCCCTTTTCGGGGTCGAGAACCCCGGTGATGGTGTTGAAAAGCGTCGTCTTCCCCGCGCCGTTGGGACCGATGAGCCCCACGATCTCGCCGCGGTCGATCTCGAAGTCCACCCCGTCGACCGCGACGAGGCCCCCGAACTTCTTGCTGACGTTCGCGGCCTCGAGCATTGGTTGCTGGATACAGGCTGCCGTCGGGTAATAACGGTTTTGTCTCGGCGAGGGCGATCGCGTCAGTCCGCCTCGGTCTCCACGGGCTGTCCACCGCTGCCGCCGCCCGGCAGGACGTCGTCGTCAAGAACGTCCCGGACGGTGACGATAACCCCGCTCCGGAAGTACAGGAACAACACGATCAGGAGGGCACCGAAAATCGCGGCCCGCCAGTTGGCCGCGTAGTTACTCAGCGCGGCCTCGATGGCTTCTACGACGACCGCGCCGACGATCGGGCCGTAGGTCTGACGGATTCCGCCGACGATCAGTACCACCAGCGCGATCACGTCGACCGCCAGGAAGGTGAAGATCGAGGGCGTGATGTAGGTCGCTTCCCGAGCCAGCAGGGTGCCGGCGATCCCGATGATGACGCCCGCGACGAACCCGGCGATGGTTTTGTACCGGACCACGTCGATCCCGATCGACTCCGCGGCGGTCTCGTCTTCGCGGATCGCCTCGAACGCCATTCCGTACTTCGAGTTGATCAGCCAGATGTACAGCACCATCCCGGCGATCAGGAACGCCAGAATCACGTAATAGAGGACCACCGGCGTCGGGACGCCGGCCGTCTCGGCAACTCCCGAAAGCGAGAACAGTTCGTAGGGGAAGCCGGTCGACCCGCCGGTGAGGTCCCTGGCGCCGACGAACACCTCCGTGAAGACCAACTGGAGGTTCAGGGTGAGAATGGAGATCAGGATGACCGTGAACCGGCGACGGGCTGAGATCCAGCTGACCGACAGCGCGATCCCGCCGCACAGTAGTGCCGCGACCGGGAGCGCCAGCCACGCGGTCACGCCGACGGTGTCGGCGACCAACGCGGTCGTGTACGCCCCGATTCCGCCGAGTCCGCCCATAAACAGAAACAGCTGGTCGTTGTGGCCGAAGACGATGTTGAGCGCGAGCGCGAACAGCGCGAACAGCAGGACCCGCGAGAGCACGCCGATGTAGTACCCGCTGCCGGCCACGGGGATCGGCGCGACGGCGAACAGCACAGCGACGAGCGCGAGCGTCCGAGCGCCCGGGAGGGTGTCCGTGTTCACGACGACATCACCTCCGGACGGAAGAGCAGGAACACGATCGCTGCGCCGAAGAGGATGACCGTCGCGACGTAGGACCCGACGAAGAAGCTCGCGAACGTGTTCACCAGCCCCAGAAGGGCACCGGCGATCACCGCCCCGACGAGGCTCCTGACGCCGCCGACGATCGAGACGATGAGCGCGAAGGTGGTGAACTGGAAGGCGTTACCGACGCCGACGTTCGATCGGGCCGCGACGAGGAGTCCCGCAAGCCCCGCGACTACGGCCGAGAGGACGAACACCAGCGTCCGGATCTTCCGGGGATCGATCCCGACGAGCTGGGCACCCCGTTCGTCCTGGAAGATCGTCCGGGTCGCCTTCCCGAGGAACGTCCGGTTGAGAAAGGCAAACAGGACGAGGAGCACGACCGACGCGACGGCGATCGAGACCACCGAGGTCCCGGTCACGAGCGCCGCGCCGACGTTGACCGGTGGGACGTCGAGCGGCAGGGAGTACCGCGAGGAGACGAAGTTCACCAGCACGCCCTCCAGCAGCACCGCCAGCCCGAGCGTCGTGAAGATACCGAGCAGGATGCGTTCCTCACCCTCGGAGCGATACACCAGCGAGAGCAACGTCCGATCGACTACCAGCCCGAAAACCCCGACCAGCCCGAGCCCAGCCAGTGCCGCGACCGGGAGCGCAACGCCTCCATCCACCAGTAGCGACGCGGAGATGGCCGCGATGACGGCAAAGGCCCCGATCGCCAGGTTCAGCACCTCGCCGAGCCCGTAGACCAGCGTGATCCCGACCCCGAGCAGCGCCAGGGAGGCCCCGAACGCGAGCCCGTCGACCGTGATCGCCGCCAGCGTGCTGACTGATACCATCTACTTACTCCCACTCATAGGGGACGATGACCTATATTTTACGACTTGTGCGGTTCGGAACCGACGCGACGCCGGGTGGCTACCGGCTCGAAAAGGCGGACGGGTGGGTCCGGCTGTCGGCCGCGCTTACTCGGCGGCGGCGATCGCCGGCAGCGGGTCCGTGCGGAAGACTTCCTCGTAGCTGTAGTTGCCGTCGGGGTAGTACGACGGTGCGTCCAGCGAGATCGAGCTGTACAGCTGGATCTGGTTCTCGAGTTCCCCGGAGTCGGCGTACTGGATCGGGTTCGCGAACAGCGTGTCGAACTCGATCGCCCGCGTGGCCTCGGTGATCGCCTGCGGGTCGGCCTCGCCGGCGTCCTCGATGGCTTGGGCGATGAGCTGAGCGGTGACGTAGCCGTAGGCGGTGTGGGTGTTGAACTGGGCGCCGTTGGCCTCGGCGAACCGGGTTGCCACCTCGGCGAACTCGTCGCTGTAGGGGTCCGAGAGGTGCACGTGGGTGAACCCGCGGTTGGCGTTCTCGCCGAGCGCCGACCGGATGACGTTCGGCGGGAACGACGGCCCGGTGACGACGTCGGGTGAGCGTCCCAACTCGTAGAGCTGCCCGGTGATCGACAGCGATCCTGGCGGGTGCCCGCTTGCGATCACCATCTCGACGTCCTCTGATATCTGCCGGACGTACGAGGAGAAGTCGCTCTGTGAGACCGGCGCGACCTGGATATTGACGTCGATGTCGAAGTTGTTCTGGATCCCCGACTGCATCGACCGCCCCCACGCGTAGTCGCCGACGATCGCGGCGACGTTCTCGTAGCCGCGGTCCGCAGCGAGCCCTGCCTGCGCCTGCGCCGTCGGCGTCGCGGGCACGAGCCCCACTCGGAAGGAGTGCCGCGTCTCAGGGGTGATGGTGTCGTTCGAGCCGGCCATGTGCATGAACATCGGGATACCGAGCTCCTGGGCGGTCCGGGAGGTCCGGATCCCGACGTCGGAACTCACCGGACCCGTCGCGGCCGCGATGCCGTCCTGCTCGGCGAACCGCTCGAAGATCGACGCCGCCTCCGCGGGGTCGCTCGCGGAGTCGGCCTCGACGATATTCAGCTCGCGGCCGTCGAGGACGCCGCCGTTGCTGTTGATCTCCTGGACTCCGAACGCCAGCCCCGCGGAGTGGGTCTGTCCCCACGGCGCGAAGTTCCCCGAGAGCGGCTGGACGGATCCGATGTTGATCGCCCCGGAGCCGCCGTCGTCCGAACCGGACGTCGTCGTCATCTCGCCGCCGTCGCCGCCGGAGTCACCGCCGCCGTCGCCGCCGGAGTCCCCGCCGTCGTCGGAGCCACCGCCCCCGCCGCTCGAACAGCCGGCGATCAATCCGATCCCGGCCGTACCGCCGGTTGCCTTGAGAAACGTCCGCCTGTTGACTACTTTCCGTGGCATTATAATCATCATTCACATTGGTTCGGTATTTGAATGTGCCGGTTTCCCGTAGACGTAGCCGGTTTCGGGTTCCTAACCAGGCTCTTAGGCGACCGCAAGCTATTTTATAATAAATCCTGATATCCGAGACAAGCTATGCAGGAGAACGTACCGGAGTCGTACCTCCCCGACGACGGCCCGCAGCTCATCCACCCGCTGCCCGAACTCCACTACCCCGAGGAGATCAACGTCGCGACCCGACTCGTCGACAGACACGTCGAGGAGGGCCGCGGCGACAACGTCGCCATCCGGTTCGGCGACGCGGAGATCACCTACGCGGAGCTCCGGACGCGGGTAAACCGGCTGGGGAACGCCCTCAAAGAGCGGGGCGTCGAACCGGGCGACCGCGTGGTCGTCCGCTTTACCAACCGGCCGGAAGCGGTCGTTTCGTGTCTGGCCGCCCAGAAGATCGGCGCGGTGGCGCTGCCGTCGATGAAGCTCTTGCGCGCGAAGGAACTCGTCCACATCATCAACAACGCGGAGGCGTCGACGGTGATCGTCTACGACGACCTCCTCGACGAGATCGACGAGGCGCTTCCGGATCTCGACACCGTCGACGACGTGATCGTGGTCCAGCGCCACGGGATCGAGCACGACCACGCCGACTACGACGATCTGACCGCGGCGGCCGACGACGACCTCGACGCCCACCCCACGACCCGCGACGACCTGGCGCTGATGCTCTACACCTCCGGGACCACCGGCCAGCCCAAGGGCGCGACCCACACGCACCGGCAGGTGCTCGCGACCGCCGACAGCTACGCGAACTACTGTCTGAACGCCGCCGAGGACGACGTCTTCGGCGGCAACCCGCCGCTGCCCTTCGCCTACGGCTACGGCGACCTGCTCACGTTCCCGCTCCGGGTCGGCGCAACCACCAGCCTCGTCGAGAACGCCGGGCCGGGCGACCTGCTCGAAGCCATCGAGAACCACGGCATCACGGTCCTGTGTTCGATCCCGACCGCGTTCAACCAGATGCTCTCGAAGTTCCCCGACGGCCACGAGAACTACGACACCGACTCGCTGCGGCTGGCGGTGAGCGCTGGGGAACCGCTGACCCACAACACCTTCAACCGGTTCAAGGACGCCTACGGGGTGGAGATCTACGACGGCATCGGCACCACGGAGATGCTTCACATCTTCGTGAGCCACCGCGAGGGCCAGGAGATCGACCCCGGCGCGACCGGCTACCCGGTCCCGGGCTACGAGTGTAAGGTGATCGACCCCGACACCGGCGAGGAGGTGCCGCGCGGGGAGGCCGGACTGCTCGCGGTCCGCGGTCCGACCGGCATCTCCTACTGGGACCGCCCCGACAAGCAGGCGGAGGCGTTAGTCGACGGGTGGAGCCTCCCGGGCGACATCTACGTCCACCGCGAGGACGACCGCCTCGAGTACAAGTCCCGCGAGGACGACCTCATCATCTCCAGCGGATACAACATCCCCGGCCCCGAGGTCGAGGCCGTCATCGAGGAGCGCGAGGAGGTCTCGGAGGTCGCGGTCATCGGCGCGCCCGACGAGGAGCGCGGCCAGATCGTGAAGGCGTTCGTCGTCCCCATAGCGGACGCCAAGGCCGGCGAGGACCTCACCGAGACGATCCAGACCCACGTCAAGAACACGCTGGCGCCGTACAAGTACCCCCGCGCGGTGGAGTACGTCGACGAGCTTCCGCGGACGGAGACGGGGAAGATCCAGCGCGTGAAGCTCCGGGAGCGCGAACGCGACCAGCACGAGGACTGAGCTCCACGGACCCGTCTCAAGACCGGCGCCTCTGCGGCAACGAGGCCGAAGACGCGGCCCCTCCCGACGGTGGAGGTATCATCAGCCACCGTGCGTCCGAAGCTCAGCCACGCGATCGACCGTCCTATTCGGGCACGAACTTCAGCCCGTATCGCGTGACGCCCTCGACGCTGTAGATCCGCCGGAGGTGCCCCGCCACCCCGTCACCGACCGACACCGACTCGGGATCGCAGTCGGTCAACTGCGCGGGGAACCGGGCGCTGCCGTCGCCGTCGGTCGCCGGGGCCTCGACGATCGCGACCGCGAACGGCCCGTCGCGGCGCTGCTGTTCGACGAACTCCGGGGGCGCGCCGCCCTGGCCGATCACGGTGACCGCGACCACCTCGCCGGTCCGAGAGAGGGTCGTCGGCTCGAACTCCGCCCGGGCGCCGCAGTCGTGACAGGCGCCCTCCGGCGGGAACGCGACGGCACCGCACTCGGTGCACCGGCCGGCGACCAGGCGGTAGCGTTGCGGGATCGTCCGCTGCCACGACGGGAGGCTGACGTGGGCGCCGCCGCCCGCGACCTCGGTCTCCCCGATCGTGCCGCGGGCCCGCAGCGCTGCCGGGTACGAGACCCCCTCGCCCGCCTCGATCGCGTTCTCGACGCCGGTCTCGGGCGAGTTCTCCACCCCGAACCCGAGGCCGACGGCCGTCGCGCCGCTCCCGAAGAACCCCGCGACGACCGTCGATCCCGCCTCGACGCGCTCCAGCGCCGCGAGCAACCCGACCGCAACCGTTGCGGCCCCCGCGTCGCCGACGTCGTCGACGACGGTCCCCCGAGCGATGGCGGCGCCGTCGTACGGCAACGCTTTCCCGATCCGATGGGGGATGTCGCCGGTCGGCTGGTGGAGGCTCGCGGCGTCGACCGCGTCGTGGTCGAGTTCCAGCCGATCGAGGGCCGTCGCGACCACGTCGCGTGTCGTCTCCCGCTCATAGGTCGTGATGTCGAGTTCCGAGACGTCGGTTCCGCCGCGCTCTCGGAGCCGCAGGCCCGGGGCGTCACGGGACTCCCGGGCCTCGGCGGCGACCACCACGTCGGCGCCGTCTTCGACGAGGAACGCGGCCGCGCCGGCGCCGACGCGCCGGCCGACCTCGGCGGCGTCGCCACTGGGGGCGTCGGCGACGACGACCAGGGCGGGGCCGTCGCTGTCGACGCCCGAGCACAGCGCCTCGCCGCCGGCGGCGGTGCTCCGACTCGCGGTCGACGTGGGGATCCCGGAGCGGAGGCCGAGTGCCGCGGCGATCCGCGGCGCGAACGCCTCCTCTTCGAGGGGCGGCGTGGTCGTCGCGACCGCGAGGTGGGCAACGGCGTCGGCGCCGCGGTCCCACCCGCCGAGCGCGTCGCGGCCGGCGGCGACGGCCATCGTGAGCGCGTCCTCGTCGGCCGCCGGCACCGCCGCGCGGTCGACCGGGGCGGAGGTACCCCACGCGGACTCGATCTCGTCGCCGTCGAGGCGCTGGCGGGGCAGGTACAGCCCGGTCGCAACGATCCCGCGTTGATTCTCCGTACCGCTCATAGTTCACCCTCCGCGACCCGCTCGAACACGTGGACCGTCACGCCGCCGCCCGAGCCGCCGACGTTGTGCGCCAGCCCGACCTCGGGGTCGTCGATCTGGACGTGGGCGTCGCCGCGGAGTTGCGCGAAGACCTCGACGACCTGGCCGGTTCCGGTCGCGCCGATCGGGTGGCCCTTCGATTTCAATCCGCCGGACGTGTTCACCGGGAGGTCGCCGTCGGGGTCGGTGACACCCTTCCGGAGGAGGTCGGGCGCCTCCCCGCGGTCACAGAAGCCGAGGTCCTCGTAGGCGGCGAGTTCCGCGATCGCGAAGCAGTCGTGGACCTCCGCGAAATCGAGGTCCTCGGGGTCGATCCCCGCCTCCTCGTAGGCGCGGTCGGCGGCCGTCCCCGAGGCCGGGATCCCCGTCAGGGTGTCCCGCTGGAACAGTCCAACTCGGCCCGAGGCCGCACCCGCCCCGGACACCCGGACCGGGGCGTCGGAGAGATCGGCGGCGACGTCCTCGCTCGCGACGAGGACGGCGCTGGCGCCGTCGGTGGTGGGACAGCAGTGATAGAGGTTCAGCGGCGCGGCCACGTCGGGGGCGTTCATGGCGTCGTCCATCGTACATTCGAACCCGAGCTGTGCGTGGGGGTTCTTCGCGCCGTTGCCGTGGTTCTTGACCGCCACCCTGGAGAGGTCCTCGACGGTGGCGTCGTCGTGTTCGCGAAGGTACGCGCTCGCCATCTGTGCGTACACGCCCGCGAAGGTGGTGCCCGAGAGCCGCTCCCACTCCGTCTCGCCGCTGACGCCCAGCCACCACTTGGTGTGGTCGCCGCTCATATCCGTCATCACCTCGTAGCCGCCCGCGAGCACGAGGTCGGCCATCCCGGAGCGGACCGCCATCACGGCCTGTCGGAGCGCGTAGCCCGACGCCGCACACGCGTTCTCGACCCGCGTGGTGGGGATGCCGTGGAGCCCCAGGTGTTCGGTCACGGCGGGGCCGCTCAATCCGAGTTGCCGCCCGCCGACGCCGAGGGTGCCGAGGAACGCCTCGTCGACGTCGTCGGGGTCGAAGTCGCCGTCGACGGTCCCGACGGCCTCGTCGAAGGCGTCGTCGAACAGCGACCGGTAGGATCGGTCCGGAAAGGAACCGAAGTCGGACTGCCCCGCGCCGACGATATACGCATCGGTCATACGCGAACCCCGGCGACGAGCGACTAAAAGGTACGTGCTTCGGATGGATTTATGTCGACACCACGGCGACTCGGGCTATGGTACGAGTCGAGATCGACGGTCGCGTCCACACGATCGCGTTCGACCGGCCCGAGGCGAAGAACGCCCTCACCGCCGACGCGGCAACCGAACTCGTCGACGCGCTGGAAGCGGCGGCGGACGCCGGCGCCCGCGCCGTCGTCCTCACCGGCGACGGCGACGCGTTCTGTGCCGGCGGCGACATCGAGGCGATGGCCGCCCGCGACGAGACGCCCGGGGAGGCCCACGACCGCGTCCGCGAGACGCTCACCGCGTTGATCGAGACGCTTCTCACCCTGCCGCTGCCGGTGCTCGCGAAGGTGAACGGCGACGCCGTGGGCGCCGGCACGAACGTCGCCGCCGCCTGCGACTTCGCGTACGCCGTCGAGGACGCCCGGTTCGGCGAGGTGTTCGGTAACGTGGGGCTGATCCCCGATTCCGGCGGGACGTTCATCCTCCCCGCCTTGGTCGGGCTCCGGACGGCGAAGGAGCTCACGATGACCGGCCGGCTGTTCGACGCGCCCGAGGCCGCGGAGATGGACCTGATCAACCGAGCCCTCCCGGCCGACGACCTCGACAGCGAGGTCGCGGATCTGCTTGCGACGCTCGATCGGAAGCCCACGGAGACGCTCGGACTCACGAAGCGCGGGCTCCACGAGAACATCGGCCGGCCGTTCCGGGACGCCTTGGAGCGGGAGGCGTACCTTCAGGTGCTGGCGTACGGCAGCGACGCCCACGAAACCGGGGTCGAGGCGTTCGGAAACGACGACCGCCCCGATTTCGAGTAGCCGACACCGACTCGGCGCCCCGAGTAGGAGCCGGATACCACCGTTTTTGATCGCCCGACGGCTCCACCGCGTGTATGAGCTACGCGGGCCCGACAGCCCTGTACGTCGACGGCGAGTGGATCGAATCGACCGACGGCGGCACCATCGAAACCGAGGATCCGGCGACCGAGCAGCGGTACGCGACCGTCGCCTGCGCCACCGAAGCGGACGTGTCCGCGGCGGTTGAGGCCGCGGCCGCCGACCGCGACGCGGCGTGGCGGAGCGCCGACCCCAAAGGAGCGCGCGGCGATGCTGGGGGCGATGGCCGACGAGATTGAGGCGATGGCCGACGAGATCGTGCTGGTCGAGTCCCACGACAACGGCAAGACGCCGTTCGAGGCGCAACTCGACGTGGAGATGGTGATCGACACGTTCCGGTACTACGCGGGGTGGGCAGACAAGCTGAACGGCGAGACCGTCCCGGTGCCCGGCGATCGGCTCGATTACACCCTCCGGGAGCCGCTGGGGGTCACCGCACACATCGCCCCGTGGAACTACCCGTTCCAACTCGCCGGCCGGAGCCTCGCGGCGGCGCTTGCCTGTGGCAACACCGCGGTGGTCAAGCCCTCGAAGACGACCCCGCTGTCGGCGCTGTACTACGGGAAGGCCGCCGAGGCGGCGGGACTGCCCGACGGCGTCGTCAACGTCGTCCCCGGCCGCGGGTCGGAGGCCGGGAGCGCGCTGGTCGACCACCCCGACGTCGACCACGTCGCGTTCACCGGCAGCACCGGCGTCGGCAAGAAAATTATGCGCGGCGCCGCCGACAACGTGACCCTCGAACTCGGCGGGAAGGGGCCGAACGTCGTGTTCCCCGACGCCGACCTCGACGCCGCCGCGAAGGGGCGGGATCTTCATGAACTGCGGACAGATGTGCTGGGCGGGCTCCCGGCTGCTCGTCCACGAGGACGTCCGCGACGAGGTCGTCGACAGGGTGGTCGAACGCGCCGAGGCGACGCCGCCGGGAAGCGGCATCGACGACGACGGCCGGATGGGCCCGGCGGTGAGCGAGTCCCACCGCGAGGAGGTTCTTGACTACATCGAGACCGGTATCGAGGAGGGGGCGACCCTCGCGACGGGCGGATCGATCCCCGACGACGCGGAACGGGGCTACTTCATCGAGCCGACGGTCTTCACCGACGTCGACAACGGGATGACGATCGCCCGCGAGGAGATCTTCGGGCCGGTGCTGTCGGTGATCGAGTTCTCCGAGTTCGCGGAGGCGATGGCGATCGCCAACGACTCGCCGTTCGGCCTGAGCGCCGGCGTCTGGACAACCGACCTCTCGACGGCTCACGACGCCGCGAGCCGGCTGGAGTACGGGATGGTCAGCGTCAACGAGTACCCGCAGACGCCGTTCGGGGGCGTCAAGGAGAGCGGGCTCGGCCGGGAACAGGGCACCGAGGCGGTCCGGGAGTACACCCGCTCGAAGACCGTCAACCTGAATCTGGGCTGAGCGGTCGAGACGGGACTCGACAGAACCCGTCGGCGGCGGGCCGCTTGTCGATCGTTCGACCCATCGAAAAATCCGAACGGACGCGGGATGCGGCTTACTCGTCGGAGCCGGGTTCCTTGTCGCCGAGTTCGACGCCGAGGAAGTCGGGGTCGCGCTTGTTGAGGAACGCGTCGACGCCCTCCTCGGCGATGTCGGAGCCCAGCAGCTGGTTCTGGAGCTCGCGTTCGTGTGCGAGGGCGTCCCACAGCGGGAGTTCCAGGCCCTCGTTGACCGCGAGCTTGTTGTGGCCGACCGCGCCGGCGGGCTTCTCGACGATCATCTCCGCGAACTCGAAGACGGCGTCCTCCAGCTCCTCCGGCGGGTGGATCTCGTCGAAGATCCCCTTCTCGGTGGCCTCCGCGGGGGTGAGCTCCTCGCCGGTGACCATCAGGCGCAGCGCCTCCGAGCGGTCGATGTAGCGGGGGAGCAGTTGGGTCCCGGCCTCGCCGGCGATGAGGCCGAGGTGGATCTCGGGCATCCCCACGCGGTAGTCGTCGTCGTCGCCGACGAACCGGAAGTCACACGCAAGCGCCAGTTCGAGGCCGCCGCCCATACAGTGGCCGTCGACGGCGGCCAAAAAGAGGGTATCCGTCGACCGCATCTTCATAATGATCTCCTTTGAGGTCTGGCTGGCGTAGCCGGTCCGTTCGCCGGTCTCCTCTTGAAGGGCGTTGATGTCGTAGCCGGTCGAGAAGACGTCGTCGTTCGCGCTGCCGAAGACGCAGACGCGTACTTCGTCGTCGAACCGAACGCCCTCGACGGCCCGCTGGAGTTCCAGCAGAACGTCGATGTTGTGTGCGTTCACCGGCGGTCGGTCGATGCGCAGGATCCCGATGTGGTCGCGCGTCTCCGTCCGGAAGTATTCGAGGTCGAGTTCGTCGAACGATTTCATTACGTCCGTGGGAACCCTGCCGCGTTACAAATAGCTTGTGAATGTCCGGCTGCGACCGACGAACGCGGGCGGGACCGGGCGGCTCAGCGGTTCGGCCCCACGGGATCCGAACAGCGGGGTCGGCGTAGCCACTCCCTACCGACCCTGCCACTCGGGCTCCCGATCCTGGAAGAACGCGTCGATCCCCTCGTTTTTGTCCTCGGTGGCGAACAGCTGGACGAAGAGTTGCGCCTCGTAGTCGATCCCCTCGTCGAGGCCCGTCCGCGAGGCCGCGCGGACGCTCTCCTTCGCGAACTCCAGCGCCAGCGGGCTCTTCTCGGCGATCGCGCCCGCGAGCTCCGCGACGCGATCGTCGAACGTCTCGGGGTCACACACCTCCGCTACGAGCCCGATGTCGGCGGCCTCGGCGGCGTCGATCAGTTCCCCCGAGAGGATCAACCGCATCGCCCGGCCCTCGCCGATCAGCCGCGGGAGCCGCTGTGTGCCGCCGCCGCCCGGGATGAGCCCCAGGTTGATCTCCGGTTGCCCGAGCTTGCCGCCCGCCTCCGCGATCCGGATGTCGCAAGCGGTCGCGAGTTCCAGGCCGCCGCCGAGGGCGTGGCCGTTGACCGCGGCGATCACCGGCGTGGCGAGTCCGTCGACGACCTCGTAGACGCGGGGGCGGGCGCTGGCCTCGCGCTGTGCCAGCAGGTCGCGGTCGCGGAGTTCGGTCACGTCCGCGCCCGCGACGAAGGCGTTGCACTCCTCGGAGCCGGTGAGGACGATCACCCGCGCCTCCGAGTCCTCGATCGCGGGTAGTGCGGCCTTCAGCTCCGACCGGACGGTCGCGTTCAGCGCGTTCCGGTCGTCGGGGCGGTCGATCGTGACCGTCGCGACACCGCCCTCGCGACCGACCCGAATCGACTCGAAGGACTCGGCGAAGACGTCGTCGCTCATCGGTCCCACGCCCCGCTCATCGCGACGGCCTCGCCGTCCTCCCAGACGTAGAACCCCTCGCCGGACTTCCTCCCGAGCTTTCCGGCCCGGACCTTCCGCTTGAGCAACTGCGGCGGTTTGAACCGCTCGCCGAGTTCGGTGCGGAGGTACTCCAGGATGTCGAGGCGGACGTCCAGCCCGACGACGTCGGTGAGTTCGAGCGGCCCCATCGGGTGGTTGTATCCGAGCTCCATCGCGTTGTCGATGTCGCGGGGGGAGGCCACTCCCTCCTCGACCATCCGCACTGCCTCGACGCCGAGGGCGACCCCGAGCCTGGAGGAGGCAAAACCCGGCACGTCGCGAACGACGACCGGGGTCTTGTCGATCCCCTCCACGAACTCGATCCCGAACGCCCGGGTCGACTCGTCGGTGCGCTCGCCCACGACGACCTCGACCAGCGACATAATGTGAACCGGGTTGAAGAAGTGGAGCCCGATCAGGTTCCCCGGTCGTTCCAGGCTGCTCGCGAGTTCCGTCACCGACAGCGACGAGGTGTTCGTCGCCAGGACGGCGTCCCCGTCCGCCACGTCCTCGGCGTCGGTGAGGACGTCCGTCTTGATGTCGAGATCTTCCGGGACCGCCTCGGCGACGAGGTCCGCGCCCCCGACCGCGGTCGCAAGGTCGGTCTCGCCGGTGATCCTGCCGAGGGTCGCCGCCTTCTCCGCCTCGGTGACCTTCCCGCGTTCGACGCCGCCGTCGAGGTTCGAGCGGATCGCGTCGATCCCCTCCTCGACGATCCCCGACTCGATGTCCCGGAGCGTCACCTCGTGACCCGCCATCGCGCTTACCTGCGCGATGCCGTGGCCCATCGTGCCGGCTCCGAGCACTGTAACGTGCATACGCCGACCGACACCGGGCGGAGACTTAAGCTTTGTAGAAGCGCTGCACACCAAAACCCACAGTACTGCAGCGAGGTCCCGGATCAGTGGGCGTGCGACCCCGCCGGCCGATAGCCGTGCGACCCGATCCCGCCGCCGCGTCTGAGTGCCACGACGGCGTATACATTTCTGTATACAGCGTCGAAACTCACATTCTGCAGGGTCAATCAGGAACGATGGCTCGCTGGAAATCACAAGCGTACACGCGTGATACCGTTCTGTTTCGACTTCCAGAGCCGACCGCTGCCGCCGAAACGTCCGGTGTATACGTGTACGTATACAGCAGCGTAACCGGATCAGGTCCCGGCGGCACTCCGCCGGTCTACGCCCACCGGACACTCGCTGGCGGGCCGCTGGCTCGGAGTCCGACCTGTCGAGTGGTGTTATCGCCGGCAAACGAACGGATGCGTTCGATCGACGCCCGGTTACGGGCTCTCGTTCGAACGGAGCTTCAGGTCCGACCGCGGCTTCGCGACGCAGGTGAGGACGTATCCCTCCTCCTTTTCGCCGCCCGAGAGGAACATCGCCTCGACCTGGTCGGTCTCGCCTTCCTCGACGCGGAGCGCCGAACAGACCCCGCAGACGCCCATCCGACACTGATACGGGAGATCGACCCCCACTTCCTCGGCGGCCTCCAGGATGGGCTGGTCTTCGGGCACCCGGATGGTGCGGCCCTTGTCGACGAACTCGACTTCGTAGGTCTCGACCATGTTAGAGTCGCTGTTCGTAGACGTATTCAACCGGCTCGAGCCCGTGGGATTCGAGCATCGCCGCGGCGTCCTCCTCGCCGGCGAGGACGTCGATGCGGTAGAAGCCGACGTCGCGTGGCTCCTCGGTGAACCACTCGGCGGCGGCGTCCAGCAGGCGGCTCGCGATCCCCTTCCGGCGGTGCTCCTCGCGCACGTACATTCCGTTGATGTAGCCGTGGTTCGCCAGCCGGAAGATGGGGTGATCGCCCATCACCCGGGCCTCGAGGACGCCCAGGAACTCGTCGTTCTCGTCGTCCTCGGCGAGCAGGACCGTCCCGTACTTCGAGTCGACGAGTTGGTTCTCGAAGTACTGCAGCCACCGCTCGTCGGCCTGGTCCGAGTGCTCGTACCGCTCGTCGAACTGCGAGAGGTACGCGGTGAACCCGTGCCAGAGCTCCAGGATCTCCTCGCCGTCGGCTTCTGTGGCGTGGCGCGTTCGGATACCCATACACACCGTACCGGACCGGGTCGTCTAAAAGATTCGCGTTACGAACGGGGGCCGGTAGGCGGCGATCGCACCCTCAAACGCGGGTTGTCCCCACGCGGCATGTTTGGCGTTGTCACCCCGCCACAACGGTTAATATGGTAGAGTCGAACCCTTCGGGTACGGAGACTGATTCGCTATGCCAACAGAGAAACGATTCAAAGAGCAGCTACAGAACGGGCGGATGATCGAGGACGAGTCGGAGATGACCGACGGCTACAAGGAAGCCCTGAAGGGAACCCTGCTGGTCTCCGCCGACACCGAGCTGATGAGCGCCCCGGCGTACTACGAGCAGTCGATGAACGCGCCGACGCTCGACGCCCGGGCCTCGTGTGTGAGCGTGATCCAGGACGAGCTCGGCCACGGCCACATCGCCTACCGCCTGCTCGAGGACCTCGGCGAGGACCGCGAGGAGCTGCTGTACGAGCGTGAACCCTACGAGTTCCGCAACACCTACGGCTTCGACCAGCCGCTGGAGACGTTCGCGGAGCTGGTCTGCTCCCACGGGATGTTCGACCGCGCCGGGATGGTCCTCCTGAGCGACATCGAGGAGCACACCTCCTACGCCCCCTGGAAGCGCGCGCTCCGGAAGGTCGGCAAGGAAGAGCAGTTCCACCTCCGCCACGGCGAGACCTGGATGCGCCGGCTGACCAACAAATCCGAGAAGACCAAAGGGAAGGTCCAGGACGCCGTCGACTGGATGTTCCCGATGGGCGTCGAGTGGTTCGGGCTCCCGGACAGCCAGAAGCGCAACACCGACCAGCTCGACTACCGTATCAAGGGCAAGACCAACGACGAGCTCCGCCAGGAGTGGATGAGCCACGTCGTGCCGCTCGCCAACGAGTTGGATCTCGAGGTGCCCGCTCACTACGACGACGACTCCGACGAGTACGTTCTCGAGTACGACGCCCCCGTCGCGTTCGACGCCGCCAACAAGGAGTGGCGCTTCGAGGAGCCGATCGGCTGGGACGACGTCCTCGACCGCTGGCGGGACCGCGGCCCGGCCAACGAGAAACACGTCAACCTCATCCAGTCCGGCACGCTCGAAGCGGGGGTCTGATATGAGCGTCAACGCCGCGGAGGCAACCGCCGCGGGGGCTCACGCCCGCCCGAGCGAGGACGCCGACGAGTTCGAGCGCGAACTCTGGGCCACCCTCGATACCGTCCCGGACCCGCACATCCCGGTCAGCTTAGTCGAGATGGCAATGATCTACGACGTCGACGCCGACGACGGCGACGTGACGGTCACGATGACCTTCCCGTGTATGGGCTGTCCCGCCTACGATATGATCAAAGACGACGTGCGCGCGGCCCTACGGACGGTCCGCGGCGTCTCCGGCGTCGACATCGAGGTGACGTGGGACCCCGTCTGGTCGAAGGACATGCTCACCGACAACGCCAGAGAGGAGCTCCGCGAGGCCGGCATCAGCCTATGAAGTACCACGTGTTCACCCGGATCAACGCCGGCGACGACCTGATGCACGTCGGGACGGTCCAGGCCGATTCCGACCGGCTCGCGCGGATCTACGCCCACCGGACCTACGACGAGGAGGACTGGGACTTCATCGGCGTCGTCCGCGAGGAGAACCTCATCGAGGTCGAGGAACGGCCCATCCCGGGCGGGAGGTCCCGATGAGCGACGCCGACGGATGGCCGGACGCGGCCGTCGACTACGTCCAGGCGATCGCCGACACCAAGCTGCTTCTCGGCCAGCGCTACGGCGAGTGGATGCTGAAGGGCCCCAACCTCGAGGACGACATCTCGGGGGCCAGCAACGCCCAAGACGAGATCGGGCAGGTGCGACAGCTGTTCCGGCTGCTCAAACGGCAGGGCGTCGACGACGAGTGGCTCGAATCCGAGCGCGACCCAGCGGAGTACGCCAACGCCGCGACGCTGGACACGGAGGCGGCAGCGTGGCCCACGTTCATCGTCCAGGCCGCGCTCACCGACCGGGCGGCGTGGCTGTTGCTCGACGCCATCGACCACGACGACTTCACCGGGATGGTCCAGAAGATGGGCGAAGACGAGTACTTCCACCTCGAGCACCACGACGGCCGGCTGGAGACGCTCGCTCGGGACCAGCCTGCGGCCGTCGAGGCCGCCCTCGAGGAGTACTTCCCGCAGATCCTGGGGTTCGTCGGGCCGGCAGCCTACGACGCGGAGTCGGACCCGCTCGTCGAGGCGGGCTTCACCGACCGCCCGGCCGCGGAGATCCGCCGGGCGCTCACCGACCACTACGAGGACCTCTTCGCGGGCACGGAGGTGTCGGTGCCGCCGCTCGACGACGGCGTCCCCGACCCCGACGAGTGGGACGAGCAGCGCCGCCGCGTCGGCGACGGTCACGTCGATCCCGACGTGGTCGACCAACTGCAGGGCGTCTCCAACCGGGAGTACGTGATCGCATGAGTTCGTCGAACACACCCCCCGAGCCGGACGCCGGCGCCGCAGTCGACGGCGACCGCGAGGACCCGCCGGAGGCGGTCTGTCCGTTCTGCGGCTCGGACGACTCCGAACTCGAATCCACGTTCGGGTCGGAGGTCTCGAAGAGCCAGTACTACTGCAACAACTGCCATACGGTCTTCGAGCGGATCAAATACGACGGCGCGACGCCGCCGACGGGACGCGAGGGCGACGGGTCACGCTGACAACGTTTCTTTTTATTGAGGTGTAGTTAGCGGCGGATCCGTGAGGGAGGCTGCAGAGATGCCCTCGGAAGCCCCCGCGCTCTCGACGGGCGAGACGACGTAAGGACCGCAGGCCGAAGGCCGAGGACCGCAGCGAGTCGCAGCCGTCGAGAGCGCGGCCCCTTCCAGTCCACCCGTGGCGGCTTCTCAGCAAGCTATCGCCCGACGAATCCGACCCCGTTCGCTCGACCCTACAGCCCCAGCGCCTCGCTCGCGACGGTGGTCTTCTGGATCTCCGAGGTCCCGCCGATGATCGAGAGGATGCGGGCGTCGCGGTAGTACCGCTCCAGGGGGTAGTCGGTCCGGTAGCCCTTGCCGCCGTAGATCTGCATCGCGTTCCGAGCGCAGAACTCCGCGGCGTCGCTGGCGGTGAACTTCGCTCGCGAGGACGCGCGGGTGTCGCCGCCGCCGTCGGCGATCCGGACCGCCGAATCGTACACCAAACTCCGGGCGGATTCGAGCGTCGAGTCCATCTCCGCGACCAGCACCTGGACCGCCTGGTACTCGCCGACGGGCTTGCCGCCCTGTTCGCGGTCGCCGGCGTAGTCGACCGCTTCCGCGAAGGCGGCCCGACCGATCCCACAGCCGATCGCGCCGAGCCCCGTCCGGGCCATATCGATCGTGCCCATCGCGATCCGGAACCCCTGGCCGATCGAGCCCAGCAGCGCGTCGGCGTCGACCGCGACCTCCTCGAACGTCGAGTCGCCGGTCACGTGGCCGTGCATCCCGAGGTACTCCCCGCGGTCGAAGGTGAACCCCGCGACGTCCTCCGGGCTCGGCACCAGAAAGACGCTCACGCCGTGGGAGTCCTCCGGTTGGGGGCGTTTCCGCGCGACCACCAGGTGGACGTCGGCGACGCCGGCGTTCGTGCCGAAGGACTTCTCGCCGGAGATCCGGTAGCCGTCGTCGGTCGCCTCCGCGACGGTCCCGAGCTCCGTCGGCGACGAGCCGGCGCCCGGTTCCGTCAGGAGCATCGCGCCGACCGACTCGCCGGCGACCATCTCCGGGAGCAGCCGCTCCTTCTGGGCGTCGGTCCCGAAGTTCAGGACCGGCAGCGTCGCGAAGGTGTGGCCTTGGATGGTTTCGGCGACCGCGCCGCTCTCCTCGGCGATCCGTTCGAGCGCCAGGCAGTACGAGACGAAGTCGCCGCCGAGCCCGCCGTACTCCTCGGGAACCAGGATCCCGAGCAGCCCGGCGTCGCCCGCGGCCTCGACGACGTCGCGGGGGAACTCGCGGCTCCGTTCGATCTCCTCGGTTCGGGGTGCGAGCGTCTCCGCGACGAAGTCGTCTGCCCGGTCGAGCACGTCGTCGTGCTCCTCGGAGAGGGCACGATCGAGTAGCGTCATACCTGCGTTGGCGTCGCGGGGGGACTTATTTATGTCGTGACGGCCGCCGGCGCCGCTCCGTCCGGGTCGCCGTCGGACCCACCGGCCACCACCCGCGTCGGTCGGCGGCGCGGAACTACAGCGGTCCGAACCGTAGCCCGTCCCGATCGGGGCCCGCCTTCGGGTCCGACTCCGCCCGAACGTACCGATCGGGCGCGTCGCCGACCCGCTCCGCGAAGCCGTGGTCGGCCGCGAACGCGAGGTGTGCGGCCGCCTCGCCGGCGCCCATCTTGGCGTGGATCCCCGCCATCCCCCCGAACAGGTCGCCCGCGACGGCCCACGGCGTCCGCCCCGGCGGGTCGGCGGTGTCATCGGGGTCGGGCAGCGCCGCGACCGCGTCCCGGATCCGCTCCGTGTGGTGGTTCCGGATCGTCCGGATCCGTCCCGGCAGGTCGACCGTCGATCCGTGGCCGGGGTAGGCCTGCGGCGGCGGGTCCGCCCCGCCGAACCGCTCCGAGAGGGTATCGAGCGTATTCAGGTACGTCTCCAGCGCGGACCCGAGCCGCGTGTCGCTGCCGCCGACGTTCGGCGTGTACGTCGGGAGGACCGCGTCGCCGACGAGGAGCGCGTCGTCGGCCAGCATCGCGAGGTGGCCCGCGGTGTGGCCGGGCGTGTGGATCGCCTCCCCGCCGGCCACCGACTCGCCGTCGGCGACCGCCCTGACGGGGCACTCGTCGGGCATCGGCGAGGGCGCGTCGCCGTCGACGATCCCCTCGATGGTCGACGCGGGAACGCCCCACTCCCGGAGCCGCCGGGCGTCGCGGTCGAGGCGGCGCTCCCGCTCGGCGGCGTAGTCGGCCACGAGCGGCGCGTCGTCCCGGTGAAGTACCAGTTCCGCGTCGGCAGCCGCAGCCAGCCGGGGAGCCAGCCCCGCGTGGTCGGCGTGCCAGTGGGTGACGACGACGGTTTCGACCGATCCGACCGGCAGCCCCGCTGATTTGAGCCCCTCGGTCAGCGCCTTCCACGGCGACGCGCCCGGCGGCCCGGGGTCGACGACGAGCCCCCGATCCGGCAGGACGTAGGTGCTGTTTTCCCCCTCGGGGCTGGCGGCGGTGTGGGCGATCCGCTCGACGGGAGGCGCCGACATCCGCTACGCTCCCCCGTCGGCGCCGTCGGCGGTCCCGCTCCCGTCACCGCCGCGCGTCGGGTCGTGCTCGGGGCCGTTGTCGAACCCGAGGTCCGTCCAGTCGGCCCGCACGGCCGCCCGGATCTCCTCGGGGTACGTCGCCTCGAAGGTCACCCGCGGCGCGATGTACTCCTCGTCCCACCGGGGGTCCCACGCGGCGTCGACGTACATGTTCGCGCCGGTCGCCCCGTCCCGTCGGTACTGCGGCGCCCGCGCGGCCGGCGCCTCCGGGTCGGAGAACTCCCAGTCGTTTGCGGGGTGGGCCTTCACCCAGACGTCGTCGAAGGCCCGGCCCAGGTCCATCGGCGGCGTCTCGGTGTCGAGCACCACCACCTTGTCGAACAGCCGGGAAAAGGAAAACAGGGTGTTTGCGAGCTGCCACTCGAAGCCGGCGTAGAGCACGTCACTCGCGACCAGGCAGATCCCGAGCCCCGCCTCCGCGGGCAGCGCGAGCCACTCCGCGGGCGCGACCCCCCAGTAGTTGTTCACCCGGCCGTAGAGCCGCGCGGACTCGGTCACCGAGAGGAGATGCCGGCCGTCGGACATCGGCGTGCCGGTCGGCGAGAACGGGACGATCGGCTCCGTCCGCGTCCGGACGTCCTCGACGCGAGCGTCGAGCGTGGCAGTGGTGACGGCGCTCTCCCACGGCGCGGGCGCTCCGGACGGCCCGGCTGGCGTCTCCGGCCCGACCGTCGCCCCGATCACCACCTCGCTCGCCGCTGGGACCGCCCCCGCCGGCGTCGGGGCGACCCCGATCGGCGCCAGGCTTCGGGCGATCCGGGGGGCGCTCGCGACGTGGGACTCCCCCAGCCACCGCATCGTCGCCCCGAACAGCACCGCCGGCGGCGCCCCGAGCGCGACCGTCAGCCGCGTGCCGTCGGGCACGTCGCCGACGGGTGTCGGGACCGAGAGCCTGAGCCCGTCGCTGCCGTGGATTGAGCCGCGGACCGGAACCCACCGCACCGCGTCCGGATCCGTCCGGCTGCCCTCCGGGACCGCCGCGGGCCGGTCGTTGGTCGCCGCCGCATCTCCGCCACCGCGCCCGACCGCGGCGGCCGGGACCGCAGCGACCCCCAGCGTGATCGTCGGCACGTCGGCGCCGCCGACCGCCGGCAACCCCAGCGATCGGAGGTCGGCGTCCTCGGTCGCTGCCGGCTCCGCGACCGGATCCGGGTCGGTCCCGCCGCGTCGGGCGGCCACCAGGGCGTCGAGCACGTCGAGGTAGCTGGCGTCGTGGCCCGCTCCCAGGGCGGCACCGACCCGCGCCCACGGCTCCCGCGAGCGCACCGCGAGCCGGTCGGGGCCGCCGAACGCGCCGCCGACCAGGGTCGCACGGCCGCCGGTGTCAGGCAGCCGGACCGCGGGCCCGTTCGCCCGGGCGGCTTCGCCCGCCACCGCGGCCGCGGTGTCGGCCCAGTGGACCCGCTCGCCGACGGTCGCGATGTCGTCCGCGGCGTCGAGCCGGTCGAGGTGCGTCCGGACGTCAGTCATCGGCGGCCACCCCCGGATCGAGGTCGACGCCGGCGCGGTCGAGCACCGACCGGGCGCGTTCCCTGAGCGCCCCGCGATCGGCCGTCGGCTCAGTCTCCGCCCCGCCGTCGGAGGTGGCGTCGATGTACGCCTTCGCGGTCTTGGATTTGGAGGTCCCGGTCTCGACGTCGCCCTTCTCCTCGGGCGTCTGATAGATGTTCAGCGGCACCTTCGGCATCGTCTCCGCGCCGAACTGGTGGAAGTCCGCGTCGGGGTCGGCGTGGAGCGCGAGCGCCTCCAGTACCTCCCGGGTCGACAGCGGGTCCACCTCGGCGTCGACGAACACGAAGAAGTCGACGTGGAGCATCCCCCAGGTGGTGAAGATGAAGTTCGCGAGTTCGTGGAGGTAGCCCGGCCGGGGGACGTCCGTCGAGACGACGTACACCGACCGCGGGGTGAACCGCCACGGGACGCACTTCTCGACGTCGTACCCCGCCGCGCGGAGCCCGAGCGTCGCGTCGGGGCCGATACACGCCACCTCGGTGGTTGAGGTGGTGTTCAGCGAGTAGCCTACGCCCGACCCCTCCACGCAGAACGGGATCAGCGGGTCCTGACGGTGGGTGACCGCGTCGACGCGGAGGACCGGCATCGACCGTCGCGGGCCGTGCATGTACCCGAAGTAGTCGCCGAACGGGCCCTCGTCCAGCCGCTCGCTCGGGAGGATCCGTCCCTCGATCACCAACTCGGCGCTCGCCGGCACCTTCAGGTCGTTCGTGGTACACTCGACGAGTTCGACGGGGTCGCCCTTCAACCCGCCGGCGAACGCCGCCTCGTCGCTGCCGGTCGGGATCCACATCGACGCGGTGAACTGCGCGGCGGGTTCGACGCCGACGGCGAGCGCCACCGGCATCGGCTCGTCGCGCCGCTCGTACCGATAATAAAACAGGTTCGGGGTCTGCTCGCCGGCCAGAAGCAGGACGCTCGCGCGGGCGCCGTCCTGGATCATCGCGCGGTGTGACGACCAGTCGGTCCACGAGGAGTCGGGATCCGGCGCCACCATCGTGTGGAGGTTCGAGTAGCGCCCGCCGTCGGCGGCGTGGATGTACGGCCACGGCACCGAAAACAGGTCTACGTCCTCGCCGCGGCGGATCACTGCCTTGCAGGGCGCCGCCTCGGCGTCGACGGTGACGGGGTCGACGGGGTTCCGGAGCCGGTCCATCACCGTCCGGTAGTACTCGTCGCCGGTGAGGTCCGGCTGGAGGCCGAGCGCCCGCGCCGGCCGGTCCCACGGCCGCCCACGGGAGCCGCGGTAGGGGTCGCCCACCAGCCGCGCGGGGATCCCGGAGTCGGCCACCGACTCGAAGACCGGGATGCGGTCGTCGCGGTTGTTCGCCAGCATCGTGATCGCACTGGCCTCCAGGTTCCAGGAGACGTCGGCGTCGATCCGGTTCAGTTCACCCACCGACTCCAACGTCCGGAGGTACACACGGAGGCTGTCGGCCGGCCCGTCGACGCTGGCGCTTTCGGTCCCGCCGTCTGTTACGAGGGCGCCGCCGGCGTCCGTCGCCGGGGCGCCGTCCCGTCCGTCGGGAGTCACTCCTCGCGACCCCCGCCCAGTCGGAACTCCGCCTGCTGGCGCTCGCGTTCGGCCCGGAGGTCGACGTAGCGGTCGATCAACTCCGGACGGGTCTCCGAGAGGTGCTCTCTGAGCAGCGACCGGACCGCGGTCGAAACCGAGTCGTACTCGCCGGTCTCGACGAGGTAGGCGACCAGCGTCTTCACGTCCTCCCCGCGGGCGGTCAGCACGTTCGACCCCTCGTGGCTCCGCTCGAAGCAGGCTTCGAGTGTCGCCTCGTCTATGCTCGGTTCGGAGATGTCGGCCTCGATGATCTCGATGTACCACTGCTCCTCGCGGTTCTCGTGTGGCCCCCGGAGGATCGTGAGCGGGTCGGGATCGTCGAGTTCCGCGGCGTCGCGGGCGATCCGCGCCCGGGTGGTGAAGATGTGTTTCGTCTCCCCGTCGGTCACCTGGAGGGTGATCTCGCCGCCGGTGTCGGCGGGCAGGTGATCCTCGGAGGTGATGTACTGGTCGCTCACGGTACCGCCCCGCCGTGACCGGCCAGCGCGTTCATACGCCACAGTCGGGGGGCGGGCGATTATAAACTCTTCCCGACGCCCAGGTCGCCGGACCGCTCACCATCCCTCGAACTTGTCCCGGCGGTAGAGGTCGATCTCGTGGACCGTCGAGCGGTCCTGACCGGCGGCGAAGGCGACGGCGTCGGCGACCTCCGCGGGGTCGGTCATCTCCCCCGGCTCGAACCGCTCGGTGAAGGGGTCGCCCTCCTCGCTTCCGAACTCCGTCCGGACCTCGGTGGGGTTGACCACGCTGACGCCGACGCCCTCGCCGCCGAC
The DNA here is from genome assembly GCF_014212355.1 of Halobellus ruber. Taxonomy (NCBI): domain Archaea; kingdom Methanobacteriati; phylum Methanobacteriota; class Halobacteria; order Halobacteriales; family Haloferacaceae; genus Halobellus; species Halobellus ruber. The sequence continues at coordinate 36,220 of NZ_JACKXD010000003.1, read as the reverse complement.
CTGCCCTTCGAGGCTGTGTGCGAACCCGCGGACCCACCACTTGGTCGCCGCGTAGATCGGGTTGCCGGGCCGGGGGTACTGCCCCGCGAAGCTCCCGACGAACACGAGGTTCCCGTCGGTCTCCCGCAGGTGCGGCAGGGCCGCCCGCGTCGCGAAGAAGACGCCGTCGACGTTCGTCTCCATCATCGTGCGGTACTGCTCCGTCGTCGTCGCCTCGACGTCGCCGCCGAGCCCGAGCCCGGCGTTGTTCACGACGACGTCGAGCCGGCCGAACGTCTCGACCGCCGCTTCGATCATCGCCTCGACCGCCGCCTCGTCGCGAACGTCCGTGGGGACGACGAGCGTTCCGGCGCCGTACTCCGATTCGACCTCCGTAGCGATCGATTCGAGCCGGTCCCGGCGCCGTGCCGCGAGCGCGACGTTCGCGCCCTCGCGGGCGAGTGCGTGCGCCGTTGCTTCGCCGATTCCCGAACTGGCCCCCGTGACGAGGGCAACGTCGTCTTCCAAGGTCACGTCCGGCATCTCTCCGCCGGGGAACTTGAGTTCTCGGTCGACGTGCTCGTGGGGATCACGGTGCCGGTGTTACCGACGTCCGCCGCCCGCTACGGCTCGAACGGCGCCAGCATCTCCGCGGTGTAGGTCGTCGGATCGCCCTCGCGGTCGAAGCAGCCGTACTCGGTGAGCCCCTCGATGCGGACCTCGCCGTCGGTCCGGAAGGTGTGTTCGACCCGGATCGACTCCTCGGTCACGGACTGTACGTCGGTCGTCACCGACAGCGTCGAGTCGAACGCGACTGTCGAGTTGAACTCCCAGTGCCACGACTGCAGGCGGAACGGCTGTCTCCCGCCGGCGACGTCGCTCGGGTCGACCCCTGCGTCGGCGAGGACCGATTCGAGCGCGACGTCGGCGAACCGGGGATACTCCTCGAAGTACGCCAGTTCCGAGCCCTCGATGTGGGGGCTGTGGATCCGGAAGGCGTCCTCGAACGTCGGGTGGTCGGCGGCGCGTTCCTCCGGCCCTCCATCGTCCGTCGGCCCGGGGTCGACGTCGCGGGACTCCCGTCTGCCGTCGAGCCGGTCCCGGACCGCCTCGGGTAACGCGAGCGCCCCGCCCTCGGGGGCGATCGTCACGTGGGTCATCCGGGCGGTCGAGAAGGGCTCGCCGTTTTCGTCGACCGCCTCGTAGACCACCTGCAGGCTGGAGTCACCCACGCGGGTGGGCGTCGTCTCGACGGAGACGGCGTCCCCGAACCTCGGATACCGGTGGACGGTCGCGTCGACGACGACGGGCGCGTAGGGGATGGCGTCGTCGTCGACCAGATCCTCGAAGGGGTACTCGACCGCGGTTGCGAGTTCCTGCGTCGAGACGAGTTGCCAATGAAAGAAGTTGGCGCCGTGGACCAGCGGGCCGGCCAGTTCGCCGAAGCGGACCGGGTGGTCGCGGATGGTTCGCATAGCCCCGGATTCGCCACCGCACGGTAAGGCGGTTGAGATGGCGGCAAACGCTCCCGGTCCTCCGGGCTCCTTCGTGCGTCGCCGTCGATCGGCCGCAGCGCTCCGAGCGTTGGGATCCGGCAGCGACCTCTGACGGATGCTCCTCGAATAACAGAACAAATAACATAAATAAAAATTTATAATGAAAGCAGAAAAACGACCGAAAGACTCCGAAAGCGCATCGAACCGATTTGATGGATAAAACCAAATCGATATTTATTCGAAAACAAAGGGAAAATGTCATTTCTCGTCGACTCCTCAGCCCATCCCGGCCCGACGTCCCGTACGCAGAAGACGCCGACCCACCACGACGGTATCACAAACGGTACTCCGCCCGGTCATTTTATGTGACGGGTTCGGGTAAGAACGGCTATGAGCCACGAGTCCGACGTCGATCGAACGGTTGTGGTATCCGACGACGACGTGCGAGTCGAGAAGTCCTTCGCCCGCGAGGAGTTCCCCGTCCCGGCGATCAAGTTCCGGCTCGTCTCCGGGAGCGACGAGCCGGTCGACGTCCGGTTGGTCGACCGGATCCCCGAGGAGTTTCCGATGGAGGGTATCGGCTTTCATCCCGACTACGAGAGCGACAACTGGACCGCGTACAAGGATCACCGAGTCGAGTACGAGCGGACCTTAGAGCCCGAGGAGTCCACGGTCACGGTGTACGGCATCCGGCTGGAGGAGTCCTCGGACGTCGCGGGCTTCCTCGGCGAACCGGTACTCGAACGGCCGCCGGTGCCCGGGGAGGCGCCGGAGGACCGCCCCGGCGCCGACGTCGACGACATTCTGGGCTCCGACCGGAGCCAGCTCGTCCGGGACGCCCTCCAGGGCAACGGCCGGCTCGCGAATCCGGAGGCGGCGGACGACCCCGGCGTCGAACCGCTGGCCGGCGCCGATTCTGCGGCGTCCGATGCCGACGAGGAGCCGATTGTCGCCGAGCCGGCCGGCAGTGCCGGCGACCCCGCACCCGACGCCGGGGACGAACCGGACGCCCCGGAGCCGCGCGGCGTCGCGTCGGACCTGACACCCGCCGTGGAGAAGGCGCCGGACTCCGTGGCGCCCGTCGACCCGTCGGCCGAAAGCGAGGCGGATACGGACGGCGCCGACGAGTCCGACGCCGGCGAGGACACTGAAGAACCCGACGCTGCCGGCGCGGACGCCGAGGAGCCGGTCGCAGCCGGGGCGGACGCAGCGGCCGGAACGGCAGCGTCCGACGAACCGGACGCCGCCGGGGCGGAGGCCGACGCGTACGTCGACATCGGCGCCGAGGGCGACGCTGTTGCGGCAGGCGGCGCCGCCGCGCCGGACGGCGGGCTGGCGGCGACCCTCGCCGCCGAGATCCGGGCGGGCGAGGTGTCGGAGGCCGACCTCGAAACCCTCCGCGGCGAACTCGACTCCGGGCTCCCACGGAGCGCCGACGTCAGGATCCGGCGGCTGCAGTCGCAGTTCGCCGACCTCGAAGCCTACACCGACGCCATCGAGGAGTTCATCGACGACGAGGGCACCGGCGCCGAACTCGTCGAGCGGCTCGACACCGAACTGGAGGCGGTCACCGCGGAACTCGAGGAACTGCAGGACGGCCTCGACGCCGCGGCCGAGGACCGCGGGGCGATCCGCGACGGGATCGACGCACTCGAGGCGGACCTCGCGGCGACCGACGAGCGGCTGGACGCCGTCGATGAGACCGCCGAGGCGGCCGCAGACGGCGTCGACGACCTCCAGGAGCGGGCCGACGCGATCGAGGGGCACCTCGACGAGGTCGAATCCGACGTCGGCGACCTGGTGGACGACATCGACGACGTCGTAGCTGACCTCGACGACGTCGCCGCGGATCTCGACGACACCGACGAGTACGTCTCCCGGCTCGACGACGACCTCGAGGAGGTTCGTGCGGAGGTCTCCGCAGTCGACGACGACCTCGAGGAAGCCCGGACGTCGCTGTCGGCTGACATCGCCGACCTCCGGGCGGAAGTGGCCGCGCTGACCGACGAACTCGACCGTCTCGACGCGATCGAATCGGAGATCGCCGACCTCCAGACCTTCCGCGACCGGCTCAACAGCGCGTTCGGTCCGGGCGGCGGCGGCGACGCCGACGAGGAGTAACGCCCGGGCGGGTCGGCAGTTCCCCGGCCGCGGAACGTAACCGGTATCACCCGCCGTCACCTGCCTCCGGTAATGACACCGACGGAGGCGGTACGTGTCGCGGTCCCACGGAAGGGGCGACCGCTCGAAGCCGTCCTCGAACGCGTCGCCGACGTGGCCGACGCCGAGACCGTCGCCGACCGGATCATCTCGACGCTCCGCCACGAGAAGGTGATCACGAAGGGCGCGACGACGCCGGAAGCGAACGTCTACGACCGCCTCGCGAGGTACTCCGATCTCGGCGACGACTACGCCCCGGAGTACACGCTGCTGCGCGACGACCGACCGGGGATGCCGCGCCGGATCGTCTTCGACAGCCTCACCGTCGGGATCGACGGCGTCCCGGTCCAATTTGTCGGCCGCGAGGAGCCGTTCCGCGCGCTCCGCACCCACGCCTTCGGGCTGGGGTTCGACAGCGCCGACCTCGTGTTGGAGGAGGTCGTCGAACTCGAACCCGAGGGGCTCGGCTCGATCGCCGACGTCAACGCCCGGATCGACCCGATGAACACCGACGTCCGGGTGGTCTCGGGGCTGGGCGACACCGTGTTCCACACCCTGATGGCGCGGCCGGAGATCCTGCCCCCCGGCGCCGACCTCGACCGGGAGTTCGTCGCGGGCTACGAGGGCGACCTCTGCATCTCCCCGCGCTACGAGCGGCTGGTCGAGGCGGTGCTCGGGACGCGGCCGCTCGACGGCGTCGACTTCGCGTACCCGGGGCCCGACCGCGACGAGGAGGAGGCCGCGATCGCGGATGTCGGGCTCGGCGTCTACCTGACGGTGACGGGGTCGACCGCACGGGACCACGGGCTGATCCTCGGCGAGCATCTGTTCCCCTCGGAGACGGTGCTGATGGAGAACATCGTCGAGACCGACGGCGACGGCCGCGCGGGCCGGGTTCGCGAGGCGCTGGCGGCGGCGGCGACGGAGACCGGGATCGCGGTCTGACACCGACCTTTTGCTGCGGTCGCTCGCTTCGTCGCCGGGCTTCGCCCGGCTGCCAGCGGGACCTCCGGTCCCGCCCTGCTCGCTCCCTGGCAAAAGCTCGGCCAAAAGCCTGCGTCAGGGGCTTTGCCCCTTCCTCGGCCCGCTCGCTCACTGCGTTCGCTCGCGGTACAGCGGTCTGCCATCTCCTGTGGATCTCCTTTTTTTAGTACAGCAGGGCATCATCGCAGAGTTGTTAGGGTGTTTATTTCGCTATTCTACGGACGAATCAGCCGTGCGACCCTGCGTGCGAATATACTGCTGAGATTTCTACCAGATTGCGTTGATGTTACTATCGGCGTGCTGAATACAGCGCGCAGCTCTCGCGATCGATCCTTGCTGGAAACGTCGGGGACTCTGACTCGAATGTGACCCTTCAGGCTGTCTTCCTGAGGACCGGATCCAGTCATAACATACGAGTGGTTCACATTTGAACTACGGATATGCCGCTCGGTCCCTCCGATAGCCACCGCCCATCGAGTTCCTTCTCCGAGGACCACGACAGCGAGGACGAGCCTCTATCTGGTACTGCAGACCAGATTGGTACTACGATTCCCACCCGGACGGTTTCTCGGCGGCGCTTTCTCGCCGGAGTAACCGCTACTGCGAGCGTCGGCCTCGGCGGCTGCACCGCTCGACTCCCTGGCAATGCCGCGAGTGTTGATTCCAGGACCACCCGTGACGGGAACACCCTGATCTGGACCTACCCCGCGGGTGCCGCCGAGAGCGAGCAAGGGTACGAAGGGATCGGCTACGCAGCAATCCGGTTTCAAGCGTTCAATATGGCCGTGGATGCGGACTCGGTGGTTCCTGCCCTGCAGTTCAGGTTGAACTCGACTGTCGCAGACATCGCTGCCGGAGAACCCTATCAGGGATATCAGGCAGACTCGTTCCGGTTTCACATTGGGGTCCCGCGCACTTATGATGGGGCGGCGGGGATCCGAGCGTTCGTGCAACCGCCTCAGTGACCCGACATCCGCACCACGTACGGCTACAACAGTGCTGTGCGAGAACTTGCTGTGCAAGCTCCTGATGTACACGAGGACGGCACGATCATCGTGGAAGGCCGATTCCAGCCGTATGATGCTACGCTGCCCAGCGAACTACATTGCGGGTTCGAGGTACAAGCTTCACAGTCAGGGCCGCTCGGCCGGACGGTACGCGCCGATGGGCGCGAAACGTTCGACGTGTCCGTGATTGACCTCCCGGAAGGGATTACAACAGCATAGCAGTGGAGACCCCTACCGGCCACAAGCAGTCGCCCGGTGGATCATAGCCTTCGCTACAATCCACGATGCCATCACCCCGACGTGGAACATTCGTGGTTCGTTATACTGGCCAACGGAACGATTGATACAATTGGCCGCGTCTCTGCGCCGGCGAATATGTATCAGTGACGTCGGCCAGTATAGGCTTAGGCATTACGAGAGTGTCAGAGAAGTGTTCTCATATCCGTTCTTTGCCGCATCTATTCCGCTCGCTTTTGGGTAGCGGATTGTTGGTCAGACCTTTTCACTGGTACCCTAGACGACAGTGGCGAGTAGCAGCGCGACACTCAGGGTACTTATACCGATACCCAGAATGCTACTGATTCCTTCGTCGCTGGCACTCACCCACACCGCGCTCCCGGTGACCGACAGTGCCATCCCAGCAACGACCAGCGTCTCAGTGGCTTCCTTCTCAAACTGATTGCGGAGGGCCTCTATCATTTATACTGGCACCAGATTGAGATCACATCGAATATAACGATCGCTCCTCCGTAGCGGATCGCTGGTCGTTATGGAGCGGGGTGGTTCGGGACAGATGATCGGCGGATTCGCTCGTGACAACCGCGTCGATCTTCAGTTACTCAGTCCAACGCTGTGACGTAATCGTAAGATGGCCCTCCACCAACAATCGCTTACCCAAGAGCGATTCCACTAACTGATTAGAATGAGCCGCCAATCCCAAGGTACACAAAGATAGCAACTACGGTTGCAATTACGTCAAGCACGAACAGGATGGCGTAGTCCTTCGTTTCTATGGTCGGGTGCCATTCCAGCAGTTACTAAGAAGTTTCGGGGACGATACTTGCTCAATTCGCACGCGAATCTTACAGTCCTTCGACTGGTGGACACCCCAGGAGGTAGTTCAGGCGGCTGTGGCGACGACGGGATTTTATTACTTCCGTCCCCTTGAGTCGGACGTGTCTGGTGTCCTTGAACGAACGAGGGGATGGCTATTCGGCCCAGAGACTCCAGTCCTCCTCGTTGCCATCGTCGTCGCCCTCCCGACCGCCTACAGCGTCCAGCACTGGCTGGACAGCGGGTTCGAGGCCAGTTTCCTCGTGCTGATGGCACTCGGGGTCGGCGTCCCGCAACTCTACGACCGCTGGCCGCACCAGTACGAACCCCCGCTGGCGGTTGCGTGGGCGCTCGCGGCCTGTGCTGTCGTAACCGCCGTGTTCGTCGCTGTCTACGTCGTCGCCAACGGACTGGGCGCCGGCACACCAATCGCTGCAATCGTGGCGCTCCTCGTCGCCGACCTCGGTACGCTCGCAGTTATTAAGTTGTGGACGGGTACAGCGATGTCGGAGTGAGGATTTGCGCCCCGAGGACGCGACGCCAGGAGTCAATAATCAGTGACAGTCGGTTCAGCTCTGATTGTCTGTACTGATTCGACCAATCTGTCCTTTCATACGGATTATTGAAAGACAGTCCGGGACTGACCGCACGCAGTCGTGCGGTCAACCCGGTAAACGCTTACAATAATCCGCATCAGTCGGTCATACCGAATCTGACAGAGGATGCGGAGTTCGAAGCGGTACTGCTGCATACACAGTGTGTATCTCGCAGACAGTTGCGGTCAGAGCAAACCAGTGGAATCGGTCAGTACAGACTTCAAGTATTCCATTGAGGGAAAGGATGTTAATACAGAGACACGGACATAGTTCAGTATGGTCCCGCTACAAATTCCGGGCTTCCCGGAGTTGGCGATAATCGTTATGATGGTAATGATTCCGGTTGCCTTTTTTCATCGCATATAAGATTTTTAGAGGGTATCAGACGTTTCAGGAGGGGCAAAGATAGGTTGAGTTTTCTCGTCTGCTCAGCACGCTCGCTTACTGAACAATCGATTCATCAATAGCGGCGTGGATCAACACTGAGCGAGTGCTGTATACACGCTCTATATTCAGTAGGCAGTTATTGACAATTTACGGATATTATCGTGATGGACGTGATATAGTGTTCGCCTGTACTGAGCGATCCTTTCCCCTGACGTGCGAACTCCCAAGCGACACCCACAACAGTACGCTCAATCCGCCTTCGCCTGCCACTCACGGACGGTGTCGGGGCCGACGCCGTCCACGCGGTCGGCGACCGCGTCGGGTTCGGCTTCCTTCAGCGACGATACGTCGTCGATGCCGGCGTCCTGTAGCTTCTCGGCGGTCTTCTCGCCGATCCCGGTCACGCTTTCGAGCTCCGACCCGCCGCCCTGTTCGGCCTGGTACTCCCGGTAGTTGCAGATCGGACAGCCGAGGTCCCACGGCTCGCGGTCGTCGTCGTAGACGACCCGGAGCTCGGGGAGGTCGTGCTCCTCGCAGGCGGCGTCGGTCACCTCGATCTCGCCGCGGCGCGGCAGGGGAAGCGAGTACTCACACTCCGGGTACCGGGTACAGCCAACCAGCCGCGACCCCGACCGGAGCTGTTTGATCGCCAACTCTCCGCCCGCTTCGGCGCCGCCGCCGCCTCCGTCTCGCGGCGTCTCCGACGCCGCGCCGACCCCGCAATCCGGACACGTGCCGATGACGCGGTCCGCCTGGGCGTCAGCCGCTTCGGCCTGACACAGCGGGCAGCCGTGGACGAACGTCTTCCGACCGGCGAGCATCTTGACGTGCGCGAGGCCGTGCTCCGCGCAAGTCTCCTCGAGCAGCAGGGGCTTCCCGGTCGACGGCAGCGGCAGCGTGTTGGTACACTCGGGGTAGGCGTCACACCCGATGAAGTACGACCCCTGCCGGCTCTGTCGGATCACGAGGTCGCTGCCGCACTCGGGGCAGGCGCCGACCGTCCGGTCGGCCTTCAGCGACTCCCGAAGGTGGTCGCCGACCGCCTCACCCGACTCCATCAGCCCCTCGAAAACCTCCGAAAGCATCTCCCGGGACTCAGTCGTCACGTCCTCCAAGTCGGCGTCGCCCCGCGTGATCGCCTGCATATCCGCCTCGAGTTGGGCGGTCATCTCCTCGCTGACGATGCGCTCGGCGAACTCCTCGGACGCCTCGACGACCGCCCGGGCCAGCCGGGTGGGTCGCGGCGGGTCGCTCTCGATGTAGCCGCGGTCGTAGAGCTTCTGGATGACGTTATGCCGGGTCGACTTCGTCCCCACCCCGAGATCCTCCATGGTCTCGATGAGCCGCGATTGGCCGTACCGTCTCGGGGGCTGGGTCTGCTTGGCCTCGAAGCTGGTGTCAGTTATTGCAAGGGCCTCGCCCTCGGCCACGTCGGGGACGAACGACTCGCTCGCGCTGGAGTAGGGGTAGACCGCGTGGTACCCCGGCTCGACCAGGCGTTTGCCGTTGGCTTTCAGGGAGAGGTCCGCCCCCTCGTCGGCGCCGACGGTCGCGACCACTCGGAGGTGCTCCCAGGTCGCCGGCTCGGCGACGGTCGCGAAGAAGCGGCGGACGACGAGTTCGTACACCTCCCACTCGTCGTCGTCGAGGTCGGCGGCGCCCGGCAGCTCCCCGGTTGGGTGGATCGGCGGGTGGTCGGTGGTCTCCTCGTCGCCCTCGGTGGGGTCGATGTCGTCCTGTTCCAGCAGCGCGTCGGCGTCGTCGCCGAACTGCCGGGTCCCGACGAAGGCGTCGAGCAGCTCGCGCGGATCGAGGTCGTCGGGGTAGACGGTGTTGTCGGTTCGAGGGTAAGTGACGTACCCCGCGGTGTAGAGATCCTCCGCGATGCTCATCGCCCGCTGGGCGGAGTACCCCAGCGACCCCGCCGCGCGGATGAACTGCGTGGTGTTGAACGGCGCCGGGGGGTCGTCGGTCCGGGTCCGCCGGCGCACCGACTCGACGGTCGCGGTCGCGGCGGCTTCGAGCGTCTCGTACGCCTCGCTCGCGGCGTCCTCCTCGGTCACGCGTTCGGCCTCGGTGCCGTCGTCGTCGCAGTAGAAGTACTGCGCCTCGAAAGTGCCGTCGGCGCCGCCCCCGCGCTTCGCCAGGTCGGCGAACAGCTCCCAGTAGTCCTCGGGATCGAACGCCTCGATCTCGCGTTCGCGGTCGACGATCAGCTTCAGCGTGGGGCCCTGTACCCGACCGACGGAGATGAAGTCGTCGCCGAGTTGGCGGGCCGAAAGCGACAGGAAGCGGGTGAGCGCCGCGCCCCACACCAGGTCGACGATCTGTCTGGCCTCCCCTGCGGCCGCGAGGTCGAAGTCGAGGTCGTCGGGGTTCTCGAAGGCGCTTTTGACCTCCCGTTCGGTGATCGAGGAGAACCGCACGCGGTCGATCCGGACGTCGTCGTTGACTTCCCGGACCAGTTCGTAGGCCTCCTTCCCGATCAGTTCGCCTTCCCGGTCGTAGTCGGTCGCGATGACGACCCGGCCGGCCTTGCGGGCGAGCAGCCGGAGCACCGAGACGATGTTCTCCTGGGTGGGTCGCTTGTCGATCGGCGCGTCGATCAGTTCGACCGGCTCGACGTCCCGCCAATCGTCGTACTCCGGCGGGAAGTCGACGCCGACGACGTGCCCCGAGAGGCCGATGCAGCGTCTCCCCCCCCACGTGTAGACGTTCACGCCGCGTCGGCGCTCGGACTCGGCGGACCCGCCGCTCAGGATCTCGGCGATCCGCCGGGCGGCGTTGTCCTTCTCGGTGATGATGAGCTCCGGGCCCTGACTCATTGGGCGGCGGTAAGCGAGGGGGTGGCCTAAACCTTTCGCGGCTGGATCGGCAACAGAGTCGGCAGCGCGGCCGTGCGCGCGAGGTGCGGCAGAACTGCGGACGCCGCCGCGAGCGACCGCCTACTCCTCGAGTCGTTCCCGGAGGAGCGCGTTGACGTCGCCGGGGTCGGCGCTGCCCCCGGTCTTCTGCATCACCTGCCCCACGAGGAAGTTGATCGCGCCGCCCTCGCCGGCGTGGTAGTCCTCGACCGCGCCGGGGTTCTCCTCGATGGCCTCCCCGACCGCGACTTCGACTTCGCCCTCGTCGGCGGTGCCGAGCCCCTCGGCCTCGATCACGGTGTCGGGATCCGTTCCCTCGTCGAGCATCCGCCGCAACACGATCTCCTCGGCGTTCTTGGTCGTGATCTCGCCGGCGTCGACCAGTTCGACGAGGCGGGCGAACTCCTCCAGCCGGTGGTCGACGTCCGTGATCGCCATATCCCGGTAGTTGAGCTCCCCGAGCAGGTTGTCGGCCACCCACGTCGCCGCCAGGTCGGGGTCGAACCGCGCGGCGACGTCCTCGTAGAAGTCCGCGACCGCCTTCGTGGAGGTGAGCTTCGACGCCGACTCGGCGTCGAGGCCGTACTCCTCGCGGAACCGCTCCCGGCGGGCGTCGGGGAGTTCGGGGATGTCGATCCGTTCGCGCCATCCCTGGACCGACAGCGGCGGGAGGTCGGCTTCCCGGAAGTACCGGTAGTCCTTCTCTTCTTCCTTCGACCGCATCGAGACGGTGATGCCACGGGATTCGTCCCAGTGGCGGGTCTCCTGTTCGACCGCCCGGCCGCGCTGGACCGCGTTCTTCTGTCTCGTCACCTCGTAGGCCAGGGCCTGCTCTGCGCCCTTGTGGCTGGAGATGTTCTTCACCTCCGTCCGGTTCGCCGACTCCAACGTGTCGGTGCTGATCTCGCCGCCCTCGCCGACGTCGTCCTCGGGCACGAGCGAGATGTTGGCGTCGATCCGGAGCGACCCGTCGCGGTCGGCGTCGAAGACCCCCAGGTATTCGAGGACCTCCTCCAGTTTCGCGAGGAACGCGCGGGTCTCCTTCGGCCGCCGGAAGTCGGGGTCGGTCACGATCTCCAAAAGCGGGGTCCCCGCGCGGTTGTAATCGACGAGCGTGTACTCGGCGGTGTCGATGCTGCCGCCCTTGTGCTGGATGCTCCCGGGATCCTCCTCCAAGTGGGCGCGCTGGATTCCGATCTCGCGGCGTCGGCCCTCGACTGCGACCTCCAGGCTGCCCGCGGCGCAGATCGGGGCGTCGTACTGGGTGATCTGGAAGTTCTTCGGCAGGTCGGGGTAGTAGTAGTTCTTCCGGTGGAACCGGGTTTCGGCGGCGATGTCGGCGTCGAGCGCCTTCCCCACCTTCACGGCGGCCTCGACGGCCCCCTCGTTGACGACCGGGAGCGCGCCCGGCAGGCCGAGGCAGGTCGGGCAGGTCCGGCTGTTGGGCTCCTCGTCGTCGGCCGGCTCGGTCGAACACCCACAGAAGATCTTCGTGTCCGTCTCGAGTTGGACGTGGACCTCGAGGCCGATGACGGCTTCGAGATCCCCCTCCGAGAGCGCCTTCACGGTCATTACGCCCCGATTCGGCGCACCGCGGCTAAAGCCTAACGGGACTTCGCCCGGCCCGCTCCGAGGCGTGACCGGACAGTCGGACGCGAGGCGCGAGAAGGCGGGCGCACCGCCGGTGAACTATCGAGTAACCTCCGCTTACTTCCCTCCGGCAACCTATCAGTTCCCGACGAGGTGTCTGACGTACGTTTATGTGGCCGGCGCCAACCCATATGGCGTATGACCAATCGCGTGGACGAACTCGAGTCGCAGGTCGCGAAGCTACAGGCCACCGTCGACGGCCTGACCGAGGAACTGGTCGAGACCAAAGAGCGGGTCCGGCTCCTCGAGGAGGCCGTCGACGTGGACCTCACCACCGGGAGCCGGGCGGTCGGCTACGAGCCCGACCCCGAGGACGACGCCCGGGCGGCGTCCGAGACGGCCCCCGGCGGCGGGACCGACCCACTCACCGAGTCGCAGGCACAGACGGCCTCGCGTAGCCAGACCTCCGACACGGGCACCGAGGACGTCGACTTCATCGACGCCGACAGCGACGACCCGATCCCCGACGAGACGACGTCCGACGCGGCAGCGACGGGTGGCGACGGGACTAAGTCCGACGGGGCCGACGATGACGACGACGCGGCGACCGAAGACGACGACATCATCGTCGCATAACCGGGCTCACCGCCCGACACGAGCAACCCATGCACATCAAAGAGCTCGTCCTCGACAGCTTCAAGAGCTTCGGGCGGACCACGCGGATCCCCTTCTACGAGGACTTCACGGTCGTGACCGGGCCGAACGGCTCCGGGAAGTCGAACATCATCGACGGGGTGCTGTTCGCGCTGGGGCTGGCCCGGACGCGCGGCATCCGCGCGGAGAAACTGACGGACCTGATCTACAACCCCGGCCACGCCGACGGCAGCGGCGATGACGGAGGCGAGACCGCCGGCCCCCGGGAGGCCGCCGTCACGGTCGTCCTCGACAACAGCGACGGGACGCTCGATCGCTCGCAGGTGGTCAACGCCGCCGGCAGCGAGGACGTCGGCGGCGTCTCCGAGATCACGGTCAAACGCCGGGTCAAGGAGACCGAGGAGAACTACTACTCCTACTACTACCTCAACGGGCGGGCGTGCAACCTCTCGGACATCCAGGACCTCTTAGCGCAGGCCGGAATCACCCCGGAGGGGTACAACGTCGTGATGCAAGGCGACGTGACCGAGATCATCAATATGACCGCCCACGAGCGGCGGGGCATCGTCGACGAGATCGCCGGCGTCGCGGAGTTCGACGCCAAGAAGGAGGACGCCTTCGAGGAGCTCGACGCCGTCGAGGACCGGATCGGCGAGGCCGACCTCCGGATCGAGGAGAAGGAGACCCGCCTCGAACAACTGGAGGACGAACGGGAGACCGCCCTCGAGTACCAGTCGCTCAAAGAGGAGCGCGAGGAGTACGAGGGCTACCGGAAGGCCGCCGAACTCGAAGACAAACGCGAGGATCTCGCCGAAACCGAAGCCGAGATCGACGACGTGGAGTCCGACCTCGACGCCGAGCGTGCGGAACTCGACCGCCGGCAGGGTCGCGTCACCCGGCTGGACGAGGAACTCGACGGCCTCCGGAAGCAGATCGAGCGGAAGGGCGAGGACGAACAACTACAGATCAAGGCGGAAATCGAGGAGATCAAAGGCGAGATCGACCGGCTGGGGAACGCGATCGAGGCCGCAGAAGACCGGATCGACGACGCCGAAAGCGAACGGCGGGAGGCGTTCGTCCAGCTGGATCGGAAACAGGAGAAGATCGACGACTTAGACGGGGAGATCCGGGAGGTAAAGGTGGAGAAGGCGTCGGTGAAGTCCGACATCAGCTCCCTGGAGACCGACCTCGCCGAGATCCAAGCCGAGATCGACGACGTCGACACCGAGTACGACGAACTGAAGGCCGACCTCGCCGAGAGGAAGGAGCGGCTGGAGGAGCTGAAAACCGACCGGAACGACCGCCAGCGCGAGAAGGATCGGCTGCTCGACGACACCCGGCGCCGGGCAACGGAGATCTCCGAGGCCGAAGACCGGATCGCGGAGCTCAGAGAGACCCTCCCCGACCTGAAGGCCGAGGTCTCGGATCTGCACTCCGAACTCGACAAAGCCGAGAAGAACCGCGAGAAGATCGAGGGGATCGTCGACGACCTCCAGGACGAGAAGTCGGAGCTGAAGTCCGAACTCGACGAGGTCCTCGAGAAGATCCAATCGAAGCAATCCGAGTACGCCACCCTGGAAGCACGCGCCAGCGACGACGGCGACACCTCCTGGCCGCGGTCGGTCACCACGATCCTGAACGCCGGGCGGTCGGGCGTCCACGGTACGGTCGGCCAGTTGGGGGCCGTCGAGGGCGAACACGCCACGGCGTGTGAGACCGCCGCCGGCGGCCGGCTCGCCCACGTCGTGGTCGACGACGACGGCGTCGGCTCCGACTGCATCGAGTACCTCAAATCCCGCAACGCCGGCCGGGCGACGTTCCTCCCGATCACCGAGATGGAGGACCGCGGGCTCCCGTCGCTCCCGAACCACCCGGGCGTCGTCGACTTCGCGCGGAACCTCGTCGACTACGACCCCGAGTACGAGTCGGTCTTCTCGTACGTCCTGGGCTCGACGGTCGTCGTCGAGGACATGTCGACCGCCCGCGACCTGATGGGCGAGTTCCGGATGGTGACGCTGGACGGCGACCTCGTCGAGCGTTCCGGCGCTATGACCGGCGGCTCCGGCGGCGGGTCGCGGTACTCCTTCTCGAAGTCCGGCGGCGGCCGGCTGGAGCGGTTGGCCGAGGAGATCGAGGAGTTGGAGGACCGCCGTCGGGACCTCCAGGCGGAGATCCGCGAACTCGACGAGGACATCGAGGACGCCCGGGGCCGCGCCGCAGACGCAAAGGACCGCGTCCGGTCGATCGAGTCCGAGATCGACGACGCCGAGGCCGACGTCGAGGCCGCCGAGGCCGAAATCGAGCGGAAGGAAGCCGAGATCGAGGAGCTCCGCGAGGCCCGCGCCGAGGTCGACCGGGAGATGCAGGACCTCGACGACGAGATCGAGGAACTGGAGGCGGAAATCCGGCAAGTCGAAGGGGAGATCGACGACCTCGAGGGCGAACTCGCCGACTCGAAGATCCCGGAGTTGACCGCCGAGGCCGACGAGATCCGCGACGAGATCGAGGAACGGGAGTCGCGGATGGACGACCTCGACGCCCGGCTCAACGAGCTCGAACTCGAACAGCAGTACGCCGAGGAGGCCATCGAGGACCTCCACGGGCGGATCGAGGACGCCCAGGAGACGAAGGCCGACGCCCGCGACGCCATCAGGGAGACGGAAGCCGAGATCGAGGACCGGGAGGCCGAACTGGAATCGAAACGCGAGGCCGTCGCGGAGCTCGAAGCCGAACTCGCCGAACTGAAGGCCGACCGCGAGGACCTCCAGGCCACGCTCCGGGCGGCCAAGACCGAGCGCGACGAGCAGCGCGACGCGGTCGACCGGATCGAGTCGAAGCTCGAATCCCTCCGGGAGACCGAAGAGCGGCTGTCGTGGGAGATCGACGAACTCGAAGCCGAGGTCGGCGACTACGACCCCGAAGCGATCCCGGGCCACGAGGAGGTCAACTCGGAGATCGATCGACTCACCGCGGAGATGGAGGCGCTGGAACCGGTGAACATGCTCGCGATCGACGAGTACGACGAGGTCCACTCGGAGTTGGAGGACCTCCGGGAGCGCCGCGACGTGTTGGTCGACGAGCGGGAGGCCATCGAGGAGCGGATCGACCGCTTCGAGGCTCAAAAGAAGGAGACGTTTATGACCGCCTTCCACGCGATCAACGAGAACTTCACCGACATCTTCGAGCGGCTCTCCGACGGGACCGGCGAACTCCACCTCGAGGACCCCGAGGACCCCTTCGAGGGCGGGCTGACGATGAAGGCCCAGCCCGGCGACAAGCCGATCCAGCGGCTTGCGGCGATGTCCGGCGGGGAGAAGTCGCTGACCGCCCTGGCGTTCATTTTCGCGATCCAGCGGCACAACCCCGCCCCGTTCTACGCGCTCGACGAGATCGACGCGTTCCTCGACGCCGCCAACGCCGAGCGGGTGGGGGAGATGGTGGACGACCTCTCGACGGACGCCCAGTTCGTGGTGGTGTCGCACCGATCCGCCCTGCTCGAACGCTCCGAGCGCGCGATCGGCGTGACGATGCAGGGCGACAACGTCAGCGCAGTCACCGGGATCCAGGTGGGCGACCCGGAGGTGCCCGCGGATGACTGATTCCGCCGGCGCGCCGCCCGCGGCGGGTGACTCCTTCCCCAACGGGGTCAGAACCGACCGCGATCCGGGCGGGAACCCCCCGGGGCCCGACGGCGCGGACGACGAGGAAGTCGAGCCCGTCGAGGTCCTAGTCCAACTCGCCGAGGACGGCGAGATCGACCCCTGGGACGTCGACCTGGTGGAAGCGACCGACGCCTTCCTCGAACGCTTAGCGGAGACCGACCTCCGGACGTCGGGGCGGGCGCTGTTCTACGCCGCCGTGTTGCTCCGGATGAAGAGCGACGCGCTGCTCGAACCCGAAGAGGACGAGGAGCCCGAGCCGGAGCCGTGGGAGGCGGCCCTCGAAGGCCCCGGCGACCCGATCGCGGACCGCGCCGACGACGGCGCCGCCGGCTTCGACCCCGTCGACGCCCTCGAGGCGGAGATGGACCGGCGGCTCGAACGGAAACAGGCCCGCGGCTCCCCCGAGACGCTCGACGAACTCGTCCGGGAACTCCGGGAGGCCGAAGGGGAGTCGTGGTGGAAGCGCCACCGCGAGTACGACACCTCCGAGTCCCCGCGTGGGGGCCGCCGCGGCACACAGACGCTCGATTATCGGTCCGCGGACGCCGGTCGCGACGACGCCGAACCGAACGCGGCCGACGTGACCGACACCGCCCACTCCGAGGACATCGAATCCTCCATCGCGGCGGTCCGGGAGGCGATCGAGGTCCACTACGACAACGGCCGCGAGGAGGTGCTGTTCGCGGAGGTCAGAGACGTCGCAACCACGCCGGTCACGACGTATCTCGCCTTGCTCTTTCTCTCACACCGCGGCGCGGTTCGGCTCCAGCAGGACGACCTCTTCGGCGACCTCTGGATCCGCGATCCCGACGCAAGCAGCGGCGACGACGACGCGGACGTGGCAGCCGAGAGCGACGCCCCGAGGGGTGCAGCCGACGACGTGGCCACGCCCGCGGCGGACGACGACTGACTACTCCACGTAGTCCCCGATCAGCGGCTCTAACTCCTCCGTCGTCGATTCCGGGATCGCGTCGTCGGGCGTGTTGATCGTGTTCGCGAGCGCCGAGTGACAGTCGCAGGCGTGGTCCTCCGGGATCGCCTCGATCGCGGCCTCGACGGTCTCCTTGATCGCGGTCTCGTTTGCCGCCGCGTTCTCCAAGACCTCCGCTAAGCTCACCTGGCTGTCGTCGTTCCACACGTCGTAGTCGGTGACGCCCGCGATCGTCGCGTACGCCAGCTCGGCCTCGCGTGCGAGCTTCGCCTCCGGGATCGTGGTCATCCCAACGACATCCCAGCCCTGCGTGCGGTAGAACTCGCTTTCGGCGCGCGTGGAGAACTGCGGGCCCTCGATGCAGACGTATGTGCCGCCCCGAACCACGTCGGCGTCGGTGGCCGATTCGGCGGCGTCTTCGAGGATCCCGTTGAGCTCCGGGCAGTACGGTTCCGCGAACTGCTGGTGGACGACGATCCCCTCCTCGAAGAAGGTCAGATCGCGGTGTTTCGTCCGGTCGTAGATCTGGTCTGGGAGCACCAGCGTCTGTGGGGGCAGCCCCTCCCGGAGGCTGCCGACCGCGTTCGACGCCAGCACGTGCGTGACGCCGAGTTCCTTCAGCGCGAAGATGTTCGCGCGGTACGGCAGCGTCGTCGGCGAGTGCTGGTGGTCGACGCCGTGGCGGGGCACGAAGACGACCTCCCGGCCGGTATCGCCGAACTCCCCGACCGTCGGCGGCGCAGCGGGGCGTCCGAACGGCGTCTCCACGTCGACCTCGCGCGTGTTCTCGAGCGGCAGGGCGTCGTAGATCCCGCTGCCGCCGATGAATCCGATGGCCATACGTGGCGTGGCGTCGCCGCGGCGCTAAAACGTGGCGGCTCCCGCCCGCTCGACCGATCACACCACGACGCCGGTCTGCAGGACCGCGATCACCGCCGTCAGCGTGACCACCGACACCAGCGTCGTCGCGAAAATGGCGGTGGAGACGAACTCCGCGACCGGAACGCTGGCGACCTCGCCCTCGGCGAACTCCCCGACGAGGATGATCGGGGTGACCGCCGAGGGCATCGCGGTTTCGAGCACGATCGTCCGCGCGACCAGCGGATCGGCAAAGCCGACCGCGAGCGCGACGCCAACCCCCAGAACCGGTGCGACGAGCGTCTTCAACGCGACCGCGCCGCCGACCGCCGACAGCGTCGACCCCACGTCGGTCCGGGCGAGTTGGATCCCGACGAGCAGTAGCATCACCGGGATCGCCGAGTCGCCGACCAGCCGGAGCGTCGCCATCACGGAGGTGTCCGCCGGCGGGACGAGGCCCAGCCACCGCACCCCCAGGGCGGCGGTGACGGCGTACACCAGCGGCACGCCGAACACCCGTCGGACGCCGGCCGCGACGCCGCCGGCGCTCCCGCGGCCGGCGATGTAGACGCCGAGGGTGTATATCAGGACGGCCTGCACCGACAGCGCCACCACCGCCGTCGCCCGCCCGGTCTCCCCGAACGCGAAGTTCGAGACCGGAATCCCGTAGTTGCCGGTGTTGGGGAAGGCGGTGACCAGGATGAGCGCCGAAAGCGCAGTCTCGGAGGCCCCGACCGCCCGGCCGGCGGCCTCGGCGACGAGGATCGCCACGACGTGAAACAACACGACGGCGACGGTGATGCGCGCCAGCGTCGACCCCGCCAGCGTCGTGGTCGCGAGGCTGTGAAAGACGAGCGCCGGCGCCAGGACGTAGACGACGACCGTGTTGAGCGCGTCGGTGTCGACGTCGCGAGCCCACCCCAGGAGGTAGCCGACGCCGCCGACCGCGACGATCGGGAGGATGGCGGTCGTGAACACGGAGACCGGAGCGACCACACGGGATCCTCTCGCAGTCGGTACTCAAGCGCTTCGATCGACGGCCGCGTCGTGCGGTTCCGGGTGTGAGCGGCGGGCTACTCCGCCAGCCGCCAGGCGTCGTCGCCGGCGGCCTCGATCACGTCGCGGCGGTGCATCTCCTCGAGCACCTCGTCCATCCGGTCGGGCTGGGCGATCTCCATCTCGATCCGGTCGATGCCGTGGAACTCCGAGAGGTGACGGCGGATCTCCGAGCGCTCGAAGGCCTCCCCGTCGGCCTTCGCCATCACGCCCGACGTGAGGTCGATCATGTCCTCGATGAAGTTCCAGGGATAGACAATCCAGGTCCACTGCTCCAGCCGCTCGCCGACGAAGTCGGGGTCGAACTCGCTGGTCCCCAGAAGCTGGAGCGTGGCGGTCCGGACCGTTCCCGCGTCGCGGTCGGTGACGTACTCGTAGGCGCGCTCGATCGACCCGCCGGTGTCGGCGATGTCGTCGATGACGAGCACGTCCTTCCCCGCGACGCTGCCCTCCGGCATCGGGTACCGGATCTCCGGCTCGCCGGACTTCTCGGCGGTCCCGACGTAGTGTTCCATCTTCAGGCTCGTGAGGTCGTCGAGCCCGAGGAAGTCACAGATACACCGGCCCGCGAACCACCCGCCCCGGGCGAGTGCGACCACCACGTCCGGCTCGAAGTCGACGGCTTTCACCTGGTCGCTCACGTCGCGGCACAGCCCGTAGATGTACTCCCAGTTGGTTATCGTGCAATCGAACTCATCGGGCAGCTCGCCCATACCTATCAGTCACCGTTTGCTACCGATCGAGCCGACGGCTTAATTCGTTCGTCTCGGCGCCCGACACCGTTTAGCCAGGAGTGAGGTCGGGACGAACGAGGGAAAGAGGATCCCGGAAGCCCCCGCGGTCTCGACTCGATGGCTTCGCTGTGGTCCTCGTCGCTCACTCGGTTCATACTGTCGGCTATAGTCGCGTGACGGATTTCGACACCCCCGGGGGGTGTGGAAACTCTTCACGTAGTTATAGCCGACAGTATCACTCCTGCGGTCTCCGCTCACGGGCGCTGTGCGCCCGTTCGCACGGGCCGAGGCGGCTCCGCCACCTCGCGGCTTCTCTCAGTCTTCACCGGAACGCGCCGCGTTCCGGTCGGCTGACGAGAGCTGCGCTCTCGTCAACTTCGTCGGGAGCGCGGCCCCTTCCGGTCCCGCCCGAGAGCGGGTTTCGGGTCGGTCGATGCGTAACTAACCACGACCCGGCGCTTCCGACGAGGACTTTAGGGCCGGGCGGGCGTCAGGTGGGGTATGGACACCCGCCGTGCGCTGCTCGTCGACGCGTTCACCGCCGACCCCCTCGCCGGCAACGCCGCTGGCGTCGTCCCCGAGGCTGAGGGCCTCTCGACCGATCGGATGGCCGCCGTCGCCGCCGAACTCGCGGTCAGCGAGACCGCCTTCCTCCTCCCCTCGGACGACGCCGACCGTCGGCTCCGGTACTTCTCGCCGACGCAGGAGGTCGACCTCTGCGGCCACGCCACGATCGCGGCCCACGCGCACCTCCACGAGGAGGGCGCGATCGACCCCGGCGAGTACACCGTCGAGACCAACGTCGGCGTGCTCGACGTCGATGTCGACCCCGACGGGGTCGTCCGGATGACGCAGGATCGCCCGGAGGTTCGCCGCGTCGACGTCGGCTACGACCGGCTCGGCGACGCCCTGGGTATCGACCCCGCCGCGCTCCGCGACGTCGGTGCGGACCTCCCGACGGCGGTCGCCTCGACCGGGCTCGCCTTCCTGATGGTCCCGGTGAACTTCCTGGAGCATCTGAGCGCGGCCGACCCCGACGACGCCGCGCTCGACGCGCTTGCGGCCGAGTACGACGCCGCCGGCGTCTACGCGTTCACGTTCGACGCCCTGGAAGGCGACTCCACGCTCCACGCCCGCGCGTTCGCCCCGGGGCTCGGGATCCCGGAGGACCCGGCCACGGGAACTGCCGCCGGCGCCTGCGGCGCGTACCTCCGCGAGGTGTCCGCCTTCGACGACGAACTCCCGGCGGAGATGGTCTTCGAGCAGGGCCACTTCGTCGACCGCCCGGGTCGGATCCGGGTTCAGATCGGCGCGGAGGTCCGCGTCGGCGGCCGCGCGGTGACGTCGCTCGACGGACGGCTCGCGGTCCCGCCCGAGGCGGACGACGACATCATCGAGGCGTAGGCGACGCCGAGCCACGAGGCCGCTCTGGCCTCGCTACCCGATGTACCGCAGGTCGTCGTCGGCGGGCATCCCCTGCTGTTGGCTCTGCATCTCCTGGATCTTCTCGACGACCTCCTTCATTTCCTCAGCGCGCTCCTCTAAGGAATCGTAGCCGACCTCGAAGCCGACGACCTCCTCTAAGACTTCCAGCACCGCCTGTGCGCTTGTGGGGTCGACGAGGTAGCCGCTGGTCTCGCCCATCAGACACGACGCGTCGAAGCCGCGGCGCTCGCCGAGGCCCAGGAGGAGGCCGCTGACGCCGACGATTCCCCCCGCGGGCTCGCCCTCCCGGAACTCCACGCCCGCCGCCTTCAGCGGATCGAGCCCCGCCTCGTCGCCGACGGCGCCCAGCACGTCGGGTTCCTCGACGAGTTCGCCGGTCGGGACGCCACCCAGCGCGTAGATGTCGGTGACGTCGAACGACGCGGCGACATCCAAGAACGCGTCGGTGACGTGGTAATGTCCGGAATGGGACTGCGCCTGGTGGTCGCCGGTCAACACCAGCAGGTCGCGGTCGCCGGCGTCGACGGCGTGGAACTCCGCACACGCCAGCGAGGCGACCCCGTCGTCGCCGATCCCGACCTGTGGGGGGAACTCGTCGGAGTGGACCCGGACCGCGAGTTCGGAGTCGAACTCCTCGAGCAGGTGTTCGGCGGCCAGCTTGCCGACGTGGCCGACGCCGGGCAGCCCCTCGATCAGCGCCGGATCGTGGAGCGTCGGCTCCGCGACCGTCTCGACTTCGATATCGTCCATACCCTCACTCGCGGCCGCGGCGTTTAAGAGCGCGTCGGTACTCGCCGTAGGCGTCCTCCGGGTCGAACGGCGCCGGCGCGGAGTTCTCGGCGTCGGCGCCGCACGCCGGGCAGGTGTCGCCGAGGGTGTAGACCGGGCGGTCGTGGGCGTCGCGCCACGCCGCACACACGCGGATGTCCGATCTCATCGGTATCGAAGCGTCCCGGACCGCGATTACTCGTCGTCTTCGCGGCGCTCGCGGTGGTACTCGGCGGTGCCGCCGGCGGCCTCGATCGACTCGCGGGCCCGCCCCGCCGCCGACTCCAGGGCGTTCTCGGCGGTCTTGTAGTCCGGCGCCTGCACCCGGATCCGGTACTCGGGGGAGCCGACGTAGGTGACCTCGAGGTCGATCTCCTCGGGGATCTCGCCGTTGCCCTCCGCGGCCTGCAGCGCCCCGGTGATGGAGTCGACGCCGTCGCCGGTGGGACACCGGAGGTCGACGTAGCCCGTGACGGTGACATAGGGGACCGAGACGTTCTGGCGGGCGGTCTGGACGATCGCCTGGACCTCCTCGTCGTCGAGGTCGACCTCGTCCAACGCCTCGGTGCCGCGGATCGCCGCGGCCTCGAACCCCTCGTAGAGGGACTCGAACTCCGCGAGGATGGCGTTGGCGACGGCGCTGTAGCGCTCGTCGTCGACGTCCTCGCCGAAGGCGATCTCCATCCAGTTGTCCGCCTTCTGCTGGTTCTTCCACTCCTGGATCTTGTCCTTCCGCTGGTGCTCGTTGACGTCCTTGATCGAGAGGTCGATCTGCTGGGACCCCTCGTCGACGTCGAGCACCTTCGCGACGACCGTCTGCCCCTCGCGGACGTGGTCGCGGACGTTCTTGATCCACCCGCTTGCGACCTCGCTGATGTGACAGAGGCCGCGTTTGTTCTCGTACTCGTCGAGGTCGACGAAGACGCCGAAATCGGCGATCTCGTCGACCTCGCCGACGACGAGTTCGCCCGACTCGGGCCAGCCGCTGTACTTCATATAGTGTACCCTCCGGGTATGTGGTTACGCCTCGGCCGAGCGGCGCTCGACCGTCTCGACGACCTCGCCGTGGATCTCGGCGTCGCCCCCGGTGGGCGTCGCGAGCGTGGTCCCGCAGACGGCGCAGTTGACGGTCGAGGAGGCCTTGCCGAAGACGACCTGTTCGTTGTCGCAGTCCGGACAGTGGACGCGGTAGAAGTTCCCCGCCATCGTTACTCCTGGAACCGGAGGCGCCCGGCGCGCCAGCCCTCGCGCATGTGGGCCTTGCCGCAGTCCGAGCAGATGTACTTGAGGTGGGTCTTCTTCGTCGGCTTGTCCCCACCGGGGACCTTCGAGAACTTCCCCGCGTTCCCGATCGTGGACTTGCCCCGTCGGGTCTGTCGTGCGTTCCACTTCATCCCGGTCGAGCGCCCCGTCCGGACCTTCTCGACCTCGTGCTCGTGGTGGCCGTCGCAGTTCGGACAGTACGTGTTGAATCGGCGTGGCATCTCCATAGATATCGACCTTACGTAGAATTCACGACGATCGGTTAAAACCCGTTTGGTTCGGGCCGCGCGCCCGACGCGTCTCCGAAGCGGTTAAGCCCCGACTGTGGCAAACGCGGGGTATGAAGAAGGTCATCATCCGCGGGGACCCCGGGATCGGCCGCGGTGCGATCATCGAGGTCGACGGCGAGGAGGTCGTCTGTTTCTCCCTGGACCGGCAGGCCGACTACCACGGTCCCGACCGTCCGCAACTGTGGTGTACGGTCGGCACCGAAGAGGAGCGCGAAACCTTCGAGAAACGCGAGTTCGTTCCCCACTTCCTGGACGTCGTCGCCGTCGACGCCGAGGCGATCGACGTCATCAGGAAGCGCGGGTCGTAGCGCGGCCACCGCGTCGACTCGCTACTCCTGGCCGTCGGGTAACGCCTCGCGGTCGACCGCGTAGATCGTCACGTCGCCCGAGCGGTGGACCGGTTCGACGCCGGCCATCCGGAACGACACCGATCCGTACCGGGCGCGCTCGCCCGGCCCGACCCAGACGTACTCTACCTCGTACTGCCGGAACAGCGCCGCCCGCGTCGCCGGGTCGCCGGTGTACATCGCGTCGACGTCGCGGACGCGGTCGAGGTACGCCGCCCGCCCGCGATAACCGACTTCGTGTTGCCACCCCGCGACGGTCGGGACGCCCGTCAGGCTCGACGCGGGGTTGGCATTCCACGAGTACATCACCCGTTCGCGGCCGTCAGTGCCGCCGGGGTATCTCGCGGTCCCCGGCGCTTCCAGCAGCGTGGGCTGGCCCTCGCGGGCGTCGACCCACGCGATCGCAGTCGCCTGTTCTGGGTGGTCGGTCCGGACGAACTGCGTCGCGTCGAGCGTGGGGCCGCCTGCAGGGGCGTTCCCGAAGTGTGCACCGACCGCGAGGACGCCGTAGACGCTCGTCGACGCGACGAGTGCGACCACGACCCCGACGACCGCAACCCGTCGCCACGGGACCCCGTCGGCGTCGCTGCCGGTGGTCCCGTCGTCCGCGTCCGACGCGGCCACGTCGCCGCCGTCGGGTTCGATCGACTCCGTGCCGGCTTCCGAACGGACGGCGCCCGTCGCCCCGGCAGCCGGTTCGGTCGCCCGTTCGGCGTCGTCAGCGCCGGCTACCCCCTCGCCGGCCCACAACCCTGCGAGGGCCACGCCCATCGCGGTCCCGAAGAACACCCACACCTGCATATAGGTCTTGAAAACGGTGTTCATCCGGCCCGGCCCGGCCTGCTCGTTCACGTACACCAGTTCGACGAGGGTGACGAGTCCGGCGCCCGCGACGACGAGGACGGCCTCGTAGCCGACCGACTCCGCGGTCCGCAGCGCGACCCACGCGAGGACGAGCAGCGGTACCGACACCGCAAGCGCCGCGAACCCGACCTGTAACCCGACTGCTGCGGCGGCGGCGACGCCCCCGACGAGCACCCACGGCCGGGCGATCCGAACCCGGCCGAGGAGGTAGCCGCCCAAGCCGACGAGGAACGCGCCGTGAATCAAAAGGAGCGGCCCGAGCCCGCTCCGGAGTTCCGGCCCGAGGAGCTCGACCGACCGCTCGCCGCCGCCGGTGGCCGTCCCGAGGAGGAACGGCGCCGCGAGGACAGCCGCAACGATCGCTGCTACCGCGGCGACCGCGAGCGCGCCGCCGATCCGTCGGAGTTCGGCAGTCACTGCCCGAGTGACGACGGTCGTTCCGTCGGTGGCGGCCGCTCCGGCCGCCGGAGCGTCCCCGCCGCCGGGGAGCGACGGTCGGAGCCGCCGCCCGCCGGGGAGCAGCGTCCACGGGCCGGCGGGGGCGAAGACCGCCGCCAGCCACCCGACGGCGAGGACGCTCGGGAAGCTCCAGGTGTCGACGACCGCCTGCCACCCGGCGAGCACCGGCAGCACGACGAACAGGAGTACGCGCCGGCGACGCACCGCCGACGCGGGCGTCCGGTAGTACGCGTAGCCGACCGCCGCCGCGAGCAGCAGGGTCGGCGTTCCCATCATATGAGCGTGGAGGTCGCCGTTCAGCCACGCGAAAAGCGGGAACTCGTTGATCGTTCCCGGGATCACGCGGGAGGCACTCCAGTAGCTGAACGACTCCGCGCCCGCGAGAATGGTCCCGACGGTATAGTCGGTGCGCGCGGCGACGTACGTCGCGGCGGCCCGTTCGAGCGGTTCCGGGAGCGCGAGCAGCGCGAACCGCCCCGCGGTCACGAGGTTGCTCGCGACGCCGACGAAGAACGCGGCGAACCCGCCGGCAATCCGTCGTGACACTCCGCGATCGGCACCGACGGCGGCCGCGAGCTCGAACGCCGCGGTCACGAGGGCAGCGTAGAATCCCGCAAGCGCCAGGTTGTAGCCGAACCGGGGGGGCGTCGCGGTCAGCCACGACAGCAGCGTCGCCGTCAGGTGCCCGCCGTAGTAGTACTTCACCGGCTCGTTGGCGAACCAGACGTCCTCCGGCGGCAGGACGGTTGACCGGTCGAGGGTCTTCAGCAGGCCGAAGTCCAGGAACTTCTCCCCGCCGATCGGGAGCACCGCAGGGTCGAACGCCCGGATCGCGACGACGACCCCAAACCCCAGGAAGAAGACGGCAGCGGCGTCGGTGGCGGCCCCCCGGTCGATGTCGACGGCGAGCCGCACCCGGCGCTCACGGAGCGCTGCGATATCGAGCCCGGCGAACGCGCTGGCGAGAAGCAGCGTCGCGACGCCGGCGGCGAGCGCGACCGGCCCCCACGTTGCGTGTCCGACCCAGTAGGCGGGGACGCTGAGGGTCACGAACGCCGCCGGGACCGCCAGCCCGGCGCCGCGACCGTCAGCCCGGGGCAGCAGCCGAGCAACGAGCGGGAGGCCGAGCGCGAAGAGTGCGGCGTAGAGAACCAGCCATCGGACGAGGAGGGCGTACTCCATTCTCCGTACCGCATCCGCCGAGACCCCGGGGCATACGTTTTTCGCCCGAGCGTCGATCGGATGAAGCGAACAGCCGGCACACCGTCGTCCCCGCGCCGACGTGCTGGACTATCGTCGGGTTTGCAAGTCCCGTGTCGATCGATCGCACGTCCGTGCGATCGGATGCACACTCAGGTACAAACCCGACGATACCGCTACACGGCGCAGGGCAATGCTCACCGCACACGGGCTGTGGGCCCGTGATCAGATATAAATCCCCGCCCGGATTCCCGGTCGCGTCCGGCCGGCCTGCCTCTCTGGAAGCGCCGCCGAGCGGTAGCGGTTCGTTTTTTACACGGGAGCCGGTATTCCGCGGTGATGACTCGCCCCGTCGGGATCGTCGTCCCCGCCTACCGCCCCGACGCCGACCGGCTCGGCGCCTACCTCCGGGCGCTCGCAGACCGGCTCGACCCGGCCGTCGTCAGGGTCGAACTCGACGCGCCGGAGCCGGGGATCCGCGACCGACTCGCGCCCCTTCCGGGGGTCGTCGAGCTCGCGGTCGCCGACCGGAGACGCGGGAAGGGCGCGGCGATCACCGCGGGGTTCGAGGCGCTCGTCGACCGCGTCGCGGTGCTGGGTTTCGTCGACGCCGACGGCAGCACCCCAGCCGACTCCTTCGCCGCCGTCGTCGACCGGGTGCTCGACGGCGGGGCGGACCTCGCTACGGGCTCCCGCCGGCACCCCGACGCCGACGTGCTGTCCCACCAGACGTTCGCCCGGCGCCGGCTGGGCGACGGGTTCGCGTGGCTCGCCCGGCGGTTCCTCGACGAGGCGCTCTACGACTACCAGTGCGGCGCGAAGGCGCTCACGGCCGCCACGTGGCGGACGGTCCGCGAGCACCTCTACGAGCCGGGGTTCGCGTGGGACCTCGAACTGGTTGCGGTCGCGAGCGCCTTCGACCGACGGATCGTGGAGGTGCCGGTCCGGTGGGAGGACCACCCCGAATCGACCGTCTCGACGGTCGGCACGACGCTCCGACTCGGGCGGGCGCTCGTGACCTCCCGCCACCGGGCGCGGCTGCTCCGGGAGGATCGGTTCCACCAGCTTCTCGCCTCGCGCCGGCGGACCGAACCGTCGCTGACCGAACGCCTCGCGGCCGATCCCACAGAGGCCGACTGAATGGTCCGGAAGACGGTCGAAACGCTCGCCTCGGGCGTCCGCTTCGGGCAGTTCGTCTCCGTCGGCGCGGTGGGGGCCGCCTTCGACGTGACGACGACGACTGTGCTCATCATCGGGTTCGGCTTACTGGGGGAGTACGCCAAGCTCGTCGGCGCGGAGGTCGCGATCGTCGTGATGTTCGCGATCAACGAACGGTGGACGTTCTCCGACCTCGGCGCGCCCGGAGCGTGGCCCACCCTGGCTCGCTTCCTCCGGTCGAATCTGGTCCGCAGCGGCGGGCTCGCCGTCCAGTTTCTGATCGTCCGCGGGCTCCGACAGCTCGACGTGACGGTCTCGGTTTTCGGGTTCGACCTCTGGCAGCTGATCCCGATCCCGATCGCGATCGGGGCGTCGGTCCTCCTGAACTACGTCGCCGAAAGCCTCCTCACGTGGCGCGTGACGCGCTCCTGACGGGCTGTGGCAAACTGCCATACTGCGCCCGAAACACAATCCTTAACCGTAGCCCTCGGCTTCGTTCCAGTAGCGGGATGGGATAGCCAGGAGATTCCGCCGGGCTCATAACCCGGAGATCGGTAGTTCAAATCTACCTCCCGCTATGCTCTACCGACTTCACACTGCGAGGCGGTTTCATCGCCGAGCAACTCGTGAGTCCGGTATCATAGAACCGAGTAGATTTGAACCAGGGAGCGGAGCGACCGTGGTTCAAATCTCTCTCCCGCCCTTCCGACCTCACACCTACCTCCTGCTACTCCGTCTGACCTCACAATACGAGGCGTTTCACCCGCTGCACGACCCGACTCAGAAGTCGATCCGGCTGCCCGACGAGAGGTCCCGCTCCTCGGAGAGCCCCGGTTCTGCCTGATCCCACGCCTCGTCGGTCAGGTACACGTCCCCGCCGGCGACAGTCACCTCGAAGGTGTCGAGCACCGCGCCCTCACACGGTCCGTAGTCGCAGTCGCCGGTGGCCTTCGCGAAGGTCGCGCCGTGTTTCCCGCAGACGAGGTCCCCGTTCCGGACGTTCGCGCCCGACCCCTTGTCGAGTCTGACGTCCCGCCAGTGGGGGCAGTAGTTGGTGTACGCGACGATCGTGCCGTCGTCGAGTCTGGCGAGCAGCCCCTCGGTCGTCTCGAACCCCGATTTCGCGGTGAAAACGACTGTGTCGTCGGTGGTGACCTCGTCGGCATCGACGATGCGACAGTCCTCGTCCATATGGACGTTCAGGCCCCGACGCGCTCAAACGTGACGGTTCGGGGTCGTTCAGGCGTCCGTTTGCGTCCCATCGACGCCGTCCCCGCCGCCGGACTGCTCGGGATCGTCGCTCCGGCCGTCCGACAGCCGCTGACCGCCGTAGCACTCGCGTTCGACGCGGGCGTCGTAGAGACGTTGGAGGAGCGTCGTAACCGGGCCGCCCCCGACCTCGATCCCGTCGACCGTCCCGACGGGGCGGATCTCGCGGGTCGTGCCCGTGAGGAACGCCTCCGCGGCGTTCCTGAGGTCGTCGGGCGTGAACGACCCCTCGGTCACGGGGATCCCCTCCGCGTCGGCGATGTCGAGGACCTCGGCGCGCGTGATCCCCGGCAGGACCGGGCCGTCGAGACTCGGTGTG
This sequence comes from Halobellus ruber, assembly GCF_014212355.1. Lineage (NCBI taxonomy): Archaea > Methanobacteriati > Methanobacteriota > Halobacteria > Halobacteriales > Haloferacaceae > Halobellus > Halobellus ruber. Next base: position 6,826 of record NZ_JACKXD010000003.1, on the reverse strand, counting down.
CGGAGGGCGTCGCCGTCGACGAAGAAGACGTTGCTCGTTGCGCCCTCCGCGAGGTGGCCGTCGCCGTCGAGCATCACGGCCTCGTCGGCGTCGGAGACGCGGAGTTCGAGCCGGGCCAAGACGCCGTTCACGTAGTTGTGGGTCTTCGCCGCCGCGGGGATCGCGGCGTCGGGGACGCGCCGGGTCTTCACCGTCTGCAGCGTCGCCGGCCCCTCCCGAACCGGCTCGGCGTTCACGCCGCCGCGCGGCAGCGGCTCGACCTGGATCACGACAGTCGGATCCACCTCGGGGTCGGGCGTGAGCCCTCCCGACCCGACCCCGCGGGTGATCGAGAGCCTGACCGCGGCGTCGGCGAGGTCGTTCGCCTCCAGCGTCTCCGTGACCCGTGCCCCGAGTTCCGTCGGCGAGAGGCCGTGATCGAGCGAGATCGCCGCCGCCGAGTCCGCGAGTCGCTCGGCGTGGTCGGCCCACCGGAAGAGTTCGCCGCCGTAGACCCGCACCGTCTCGAAGACCGCATCGCCGTACAGAAAGCCGCGGTCGCGGACGCTCACGGACGCCTCCGCTGCAGGGACCAAATCGCCGTCGACGTGGTAGTACAGTTCGTCGTCAGCCATCCGCATCCGGTCCGATTCCAGGTACCCACGCGGCCGACGTCACGGCTACGACGCGTCGTTCGCCCGCTCGATCCAGTCGCTCACCCGCGTCTCGGAGACGTCGATCCCCTCGGCTACCTCGGCGGCGTCGGCCGCGGCGAGTTCGCCGACGGTCTCGATGCCGATGCCCTCCAGCCGGCCGGCGTACGCCGGGCCGATCCCCGTGATCGTCTCGACCGACTCCGTGGCGGCCCCCGCGTCGTCGGCTTCGGTCCCGTCGTCGCCCTCGGCGGCCGCGTCGCCCTCGTCGGCGTCCCCGTCGCCGCTGCCGGCCTCCGCGACGGCCTCCGCGGGCTCCTTGCCGGCGTCCTCGTCGACCAGCGTCCCGGTCGACGCCGTCGCGTCGGTCCCGGCGGCCGCCGCGTCGTCCGCCACCCCGGCATCCGCGTCGCCGCCCTTGACCGCGGCCTCGGTCGAGGCGTCGGGGCTCGCCGGCTCGGAGTCGGGCTCGTGTTCGACGGAGACCTGCCCGTCCGAGCGCGATCCGGTCGACCCGGACGTAGTTGTCGACTCGTCCGTCCCCCCGCCGGTGAGCGAGCGTAACGCCGACATAATCGTATCGATGATACTCATCCTGGCGGTACTATGACCGTCGAGTATTTAAAAATCGGTGCGCGGTCCGGCGGCTGTGTCGGCCGATCGGGGTCGTCGGCTCTCGGTCGCCGCCGATCCGTGGAGGCGACCGCCGGCGACCCGGCACACCGCCCGCGTCACGCCTCGGCGTCGCCGTCGGCCTCCGCGGCCCCGCCGTCGGCGGCGTTGGCCGCCTCCTGAAGCAGGCTCCGGATCTCGGGGACCGTCCCCGTCAGGTCGCCCGCGAGGTCTTCGGCGTCCTCGATCGACGTCACGAGCCCTTCGAGCTCCTCGATCTCGGCCTTCAGGTCCTCGGGGTCGTCGAAGGCGTCGGCGCGCTGGCCGACGATGAACGTCTTTTTGGCCTGTCGAAGGTGCTCGGCGGCGTCGCCGACGTCAAGCGCCGAGCGGAGGGTGTTGAGGACGCCGAGGACGTTGTCGGCCTCCACGTCCCACACCGCGTCGGCGTCGGGCAGCGCCGCGCGGGCGTCGTCGAGGTGTCCCTCGACCTCCTCGCGCATCTCCGCGGCCGCCTCGCCGAACAGGTCGTCGTCAGCGAGCGTGCTCTGGTTGCTCATATCCCGCGTTCGACGCCGACGGGATTAAAAACACGCCCGAAAGTGAAAGTGAAACCCGGCCGCTCCGGGCACCGCTCGACCGCGTGATAATGATTACTCTCACCGTTTACCGCCGTTGACGGTGCCGGCGGTAAGAGACGAGAGTAATCATTATAGTAGCGTTTGCAACTGGTTGCACATCCGATCGCACGCCGTCGTGCGATCGGGTGAGCGAAGACTTGCAAACGATACTATATCACGCCTCGACGCCGACGAGTTTCATCATCGGGTAATCGCCCTCCATCTCCATCCGCGTCCGGACGGTTACGCCCGCGTACTCGATCAGCATTCTCACGCCGATGAACCGCCCGGTGAGTTCGGTGTACGCCGCCGACTGGGACTCCAACTCCGCGGCGATGCGGTCGGTCCGGACGTCGACGTCGACGTCGACGCAGTGGGGCTGGTTCTCGATTGCCTCCTCCATCGCCCGGCCGAGGCTCTCGGCGCTGTCGGGGCTCACCGGCGTGCCCGCAAACTGGTGGTACAGCGACCCGAACTTGATCCCCGCCTCGAAGCACGCGCGCTCGGCGTCGGTCGGCATACCCCGGCTTCGCCCCGGGTACCCAAAGGGCTACCGTCGCCGGACGGCCGCCGGGACAAACCGGTCGTTTCTTGCCTCCGCTCGCCCGAGGCTATCTCGAATGGACGACCCGGTGCTCCTGACGGGGGCGGGCGGACGCGTCGGGCAGGCCATCCTCCGGTACCTGGGCCCCGACTTCGAGTGGCGGCTGCTCGACCGGGAGCCGCTCCCGGACCGGAAACGCCCCGACGGCGTCGCCGATTCCGACGTATTCAACGCCGACATCACCGACACCGGCGCGGTCCGGGCGGCGATGGACGGCTGCGGCGCGGTGATCCACCTCGCGGGCGACCCACGCCCCGAGGCACCGTGGGACTCCGTCCTCCGGAACAACATCGACGGGACACGCACGATGTTCGCGGCCGCCGTCGAGACCGGCGTCGGGAAGTTCGCCTTCGCCTCCTCGAACCACGCGGTCGGCGCCTACGAGACCGACACCCGGAAGCCGGACCTCTACCGTCCCGACGACGATTACCGGCTCGACGGCACCGAACTCCCGCGCCCGAGCAACCTCTACGGCGTGAGCAAGGCCGCCGGCGAGACGATCGGCCGGTACTACCACGACCACCACGACATCTCGGTGGTCAACGTCCGGATCGGCAACCTCACCGAGGACCACCCGCCGGTCGACTACGAGCGCGGGCAGGCGATGTGGCTGTCGTACCGCGACTGCGCGCACCTCTTCGAGCGGTGCTTGCTCGCGGACTACGGTTGCGAGACCGTCTACGGCATCTCCGACAACGATCGGAAGTACTACTCCATCGACCGCGCCCGCGACGTGCTCGGCTACGACCCCCAAGACAACTCCGCGGAGTGGAACGGCGACCAGCGGACCGGGTGACGGCGGCCTCCGGGATCATACGGCGGCCGCCCTCACACCTGCCTACGGGCGTGGCCCGTTCCCGGACGGAAGCGAGGCCGGGGCCGGGCGGCTATTCGGCGTCGGACTCGACCAGTTGCCTGATCTCGTCGAGTTGGAGGTACGCGGCGAACGCGAGGATGGTCGCCGGCCACAGGCCGACGAACTGTCCGCGTTCCTTGTCGCCACGGACGTAGTAGAAGTACAGTGCGAGCGCGACGGACCCGATCGACGCGAGCGCTGCGGGGCCGAGGTCTGTGTTGGTGTCTGTAGTCATCGTGCCTCTACCGTAGCATATTCCGCGGCGGTAATAAGCCACGTGTTCGAACGCGCGGCGGCGGCCCGCCGGTCCCGAACCCGTTCGGCCGCCACCCCGGACCGGACCGCGGCGGCTCCGGCCCGGGTCCGCAGGGTCAGTCGGCGTCAGTCCGTGCCTCCCGGAGGATCGCTACGAAGATGACAACCGAGAGGACGAGCATCAGCGCGGCGAACCGGAGCTCCCCGTCGTCGAGTCGATCGGTGGTGTCGGCTAGCATTCGACCTGCTGTAGGGTCCCCGGGCATATGTCAGCAGGGGTCGGTCCTCCTGTGGGCGGACCGGGGTCCGAACGCGGTCGTCGGCCCCGCCCCGACGGTAACCCATTTGGTACTGTGTGACAACACCCTGTATGGACCGCTCGGATCCCGACACGGTCGTGATGGTGGCCGGCATCGTAATCAGCCTCGTCGCCCTCGTGGAGCTGTACCCGCTTTTGACCGGCTCGGACGACGACTGACGCGCGTCGACCGCTACTCGAAGAGCCCCGACGCGTCCCGCTCGGCCCCTCGCCGCCGCTCGACGTGGGCCCGGAGCCGGTCGTAGACCAGCGACCGCCGATCGCGGTCGGCCGCGAAGTCGAAGAGCATCCCGACGAACCCCGGGTCGCGGCGTTGCGGCCGCCGCGACCGACCCTCCCCCTCGCTCGGGGGGCGGTCGTCGTCCAGTTCCGCCCGGGCGTACCGCACCGCGTCGGCGACGATCGACTCCTCGAAGGCCCCGTACTCGGCGGCAAGCAGCGTCGCCGCCGTTGCGACGTGCTCGAACGCGAGGTCGGTCGGATCGAGGGCGACGCCGTCGACGCGGAGCGGGAGCGGGCGGCGCCGTTCGGCGAACTCGGGATCCTCGGCCAGTCGCCGGAGTCGGGTCCGGACGTCGCCGACGTTGACCCCTCGCGCGTCGGCGTCGAGGTCGGCCAGGTAGCCCGCGGCGCTGCCGGCCAGCCGCCCCGCGCCGCGCCAGTTCCGTCGGCGGGCGTGGTAGACGACGGCGGCGTACTGGATCAGGCCGTGGAGCAGGCGCTCGTCGGGCGATCCTTCATCGAGCGACAGCCACACGTCCTCCCAGGCTTCGTGTGCGGCCCGGTGATCGCCCGCGTTGAACATTGCGACCCCGACCCGGAGCGCGTCCTCCACGCATCAACATCGACGGCGTGCGGGTAAATACGCGACGGCATCGTGCCACGCGGTGACGGACTTATCCGGCTGGGGCTCCTATCTGCAGGTGCACTGACTATGACCGACCACCCCGCACGTCCGGTCCGGAGCCGATGACCCGCACGCGCGTCACCTGCCTCGAGTGCGGCACCGAGTTCGTCCGCCCGAACGGGTACCAGGGGAACTACTGCCAGTCGTGTCACGAGACCTGGACCGACGCGGCGACCGCCGAGGGCGACGACGACTCCGAGCCGCGCGGGCCGCACCCCGCAGCTACTTCCGCCACTCGCCAGGCCGACGACGAGGACGACGACGCGCCGTCACGGTACGACGAGGAGTAGCCCCCGCTCGCCGCCGGCCGCTCACCGCGTCACCTTCGACGTCCGCCGGTCGACGTACAGCAACGCCACGAGCCCGAGCGCCAGGATCCCGTAGGCGATCGCCACGATCAGGGCGTCCTGGGTGGTGCTGTACTCGCTGGTGCGGAAGATGATCACTTTCCGGACCACCGCGATCACCCCGGTGTAGATCACCAACCGGACGATGCGCCGGGTGTCGTTCTCCCTGATGTACGCGACGACGGTCTGGTAGACCTCGACGATGATGAGTAACAGGAGTCCGACGTCGATGAACCCGATGACGATGTTGGGGTCCGTGATCGTCCCGCTGAGCGTCGCCTCGGCGATCTGGAGCCCGAGGTCGAAGACGCCGATCGCAAACAGCAGTGCGAACAGCGCACCCGCGGCCACCTCGATGATGTTGACGACGCCGTCCATCTGGTCGACGATGTCGAGGAGCCGCGGGTCGGAACTCTCCACGACGGGTTCCGACGGTCCGCCGTTCGCCGTTTCGCTTGTCTCGTCGCTCACCGAATTGTCCCTCCGGATACCATTTATCGACTGTTGACGCGGCGGAGGGATAAATACACGACCGTGTCGAGCATCGTCCTGAGTGGGTCGCAGACTCCTCGCTACGCTCGTCGTGTAGCGTCTCGCAGGAACGTCCTGACGGAGTCCCCACGAACGGAGTGAGTGGGGGCACGTCAGGTCGTGAACGAAGTGAACGTCCTGACGGAGATTTGAACTCACTCGCTCCCTTCGGTCGCTCGCTGCTCAAATCTCCGATCGAAGTTCCGCGAGACGCGGACTCCTCGCTACGCTCGTCGTGTGGCGTCTCGCACGGACGTCCTGACGGAGTCCCCACGAACGGAGTGAGTGGGGGCACGTCAGGTCGTGAACGAAGTGAACGTCCTGACGGAGATTTGAACTCCGGTCCCTGGCTCCGCAAGCCAAGAGGATAGTCCACTACCCTACCAGGACTCATCTCTCAGTACTCCGGGTTCGCTTATGAGGGTTACGATGCCGCGAGGAGCGTTCGCGACTCCCCGGAGCCCGCCGTGACACAAGGACCCGTTTGTGCCTCCGGTATGGCTTTCGGAGCCGGCGTGCTACGACCGCGTATGCACCGCAGGCGAGTTCTCTCCGGGGCCGCCGCGGCCGCCGCGCTCGCGGCTGCCGGGTGTGCCGGCGGCGGCGACCCGAGGACCGCGACGGACGGCGGCGAGCCTACGGATCGCACGGGAACGGAGACGCCGGCCGACCTCTCGGCGGTCACGTTTACGCCCCGCGAGTCGTGTTCGGATCCGGGCGGGGCGACGGTCTCTCTCGACGCGGATCCGGTCTCGGTCGTCGGCTGTGTGATCGGCAAGAACGGCTGCACGCGGCCGCGGCTGGCGTCCGTCGAGCGCGACGCCGGCGACGTGACGGTCGTCGTCGCCGCCGTCGAGGAGCGCGACGACGACGAAGCGTGCACGGAGGCCCTCGTGAACCTCGGCTACGAGGCCGAGATCGACTACGCGGACCCCCCGACGAGCGTGACGGTCGTCCACGACGACGTCGACGGCCGCCGGACCGTCGCGGACGTCACGCGGTGAGGACAGGGCGATCGCCGGTCGCGTTAAATTTGGCGTGAATTGTGCCGGACAGCGAGAGCTTGGAGCCACGATTCTGCTGTCGGTGGGTCGATATGACTGAAACTCGTTGCAAACGAAGACGTTCGTCGTTCTATTTCCC